>JAVBQX010000252.1:0-35798 GCA_031548645.1 Thermoguttaceae bacterium | reverse complement strand
GCGGTTCGATTCCGTGATTCGCAGCACCGATTCGTCGACCGCGAGTTCCCGTTCGGTGCGGAGTTTCGCCGTCAAAAGCCAAACCGCCGGGTTCGGCCAATGCACGGCCCGTGCGATTTGCGAAAGCCAATGCGTGAACGGATCAAGCCGCTTGTGATGCAACATCTCGTGCAACAAGACGAGTCGGAGTTCTTCCGGCGAAAACGTTTCGGCCATGTCCCGCGAGATCAAAATGACCGGCCTGAAAATCCCACATGACGCCGCTCCGATTTTTTCGTCCGTCAGATAGACCGTGACATGACGCCGCAATTTCGCTTTTCGCGAACATTCGGCGATTATTGAAAGAAGTTCCGGCGATGTGACTTTTTCCCAACGGGTACGTCGAAACATCAAAACCGCTTCCCCCCAAATGATCCGCGAGAGGAAATAACAAACGCCGAGCAGCCAAACGACGGCGGCCACCGTCGGCCATGTGACGTTCCAATTCCATTGCCGTTGCGCGAGCGCCGGATCGTTTTCCGCCGTCGTTGCGATTTGTTCGGAAGCGGCATTTTGCGACGCGGGCAGCGGTTTGGATTGCGGCATCTCCGGGGGTTGTAAAACGGTTGTCATTTCCTGCGAAAACGGAGCGGAGGGTACAAGCGTTGGCGTCGCTGCTGTATTTTGCCCCGTCGCGAACAGGCGAAAGACGCTGAAATCCGAGGTCGGCACCAGCGGCATCAGGAACCGGAGCATCACCAACGACCAGAGCAGAAACCGCCATTTCGCCGCAATGCGGTTGCGAAACACCAGCGTGACAATCAGCACGATCAACGCCAAAACTGCCGCCTGAAACGACGTGCGAAGCATGATTTCAAAAAACATGATGGTTACCTCATTTTGAATTGGTTGCGGAAGAACGTCGAGCAAGCTCGACGGCTAAGATTTCTTCCCGTTTTCGTTGATCATTTTCTGCAACTTGTCAAGCGTTTTTTTGTTGACCTTGCCTTCACGCACGAAATGCACGAGCAATTCGTCCGCGCTGCCGTTGAAAAGCCGGCCCAGGAACGCTTCCCCTTCTTCGCGAATCGCATCCTCGCGTCGCACGAGCGGTGTGTAAACGTAATAATTTCGCACGGGCCGGGCCTCCAGCACCCCCTTTTGCACGAGCCGGGCCAAAAGCGTGCGCACCGTCTGGTGATTCCACCCCGTCTCGGGCAGCAGCACCTCAATGACGTCCGCGGCGGTCGCTTCGCCCCGGCTCCAGACCACCTCCATGACGCGCCACTGCGTCGCGGAAATATTCGATTCCGACATGATTTTTCTCCAAAAACAGAAATGCCATTGCAACCACTTGCGTCTTCAATATAACTACTGAAGTAGTTGATGTCAATATCAGATCGCTGCTTAATGTGAAAAAAAGATTTTTCGCGCTCACCGGGAAATGTGATTTGAGCAAACGCAGAGCCGGAAGCGTGATCGTCCGGTCATTTGCGACCCGTCGCTGACGCTCCGGACCCTGTGTGATGTCAGCTATTCTTTGAGCCGCAAACCGAGCGGCAGGGTTTCGCCGAAGACGGCGCCTTGTTCGTCGGTGTCGAGCTGCGAGATTTCACGGACGAGCGTCACAAGATGCCGCTGTTGCGGGGACGCGTTCCGTTCGAGGGTTTCAATCGCCGATTCGCGGATTTGCGGCCCGACGTCGCGGTAACGGTCGCCCGTCTTGCGGGCCAGTTGCATGACGGCCAGCATTTCCGCGGCGACGACGGCGGTGTTGACGACGTGCCCCGCGGCGGGTTGGGGGGTGATGATTTTGCGGAGCCATTTTTCCGCCGTTTGCGGCGACACGACGGCGTTGAGCGGCCCGTACAAAAGTTCGCGCGAACCGAGGCGACCGAGCGACCAGATCATGGCCGCGGCGACCGGAGCGGCCTTCTTCTTGCGGAACAGGTCGAGTATCATGCCGCCAAGTTCGACTTTCGTTTCCACCGGCAGACGTTCCAGCGAACCGAGCAGCCGCCAGATTTCGGCGCCTTCCTGCGAGTACAAATCCATGTCGGGCCCGCGTCCCTGGCCGCTGGTCGCCTGTTTGTGCAAACTTCGGACGTTGCCCAAAAGCGGGTCGGCGAGCGTTTTCTGCTGTCCCGCCGAAAGTCCCCCGGCCACGCGCCGCCACAGGACCCAGCTTTGCAGGCGGCAATCGACCGTCTTGCCGGTCAGGCTGCCCTGCACTTTTCGCCAGAGCTGTTCGACCCGCCAATCGTCGAGCGCCATGCCGAACCCCGGTCGATAGGCGTAACCGGTCAGGTTGAGCCATCGGGCTTCGTGTTCGGGCGATTTGCGGCGACCGTCGAAAAAACGTTCGACCAGTTCGTCGCCCGTCCGGCGCAGCAGCGAAGTCGGCCAATCGTCGCGCCGCAGATTCGACGCCTCGTCAAGCTGTCGCATGAGCCGGTTCGGTTTGTTCGTGCCGGTTTCGCCGAACGTCGCGGCCAAGGTCTCGCGGATCGGCAGCCAGGTTTCCTCGTCGACGATGCCGTCCTGTTCGGCGGTTCCGGCGATTGCGTCGCGGTCGGTTTCGGAAACGCTTCGCACGTCGAAGTCGAGCCGCCAGCGCCCCTTGCCGCCCGATTCGACGCACCAGAGTTCGAGCGTGCCGATTTCCGTCAGCTTGCCGGCCAGTTGCACGGTGACCGTTTTTTTCGTTTTGCTCCGCGTTTTGATGACCGTCCGGATCGGCGGCAGCGCCGTCACCTGTTGCGGGTCGCAGGAAATCAGCTCGCCCGCCGCATCGGTCAGCCGCACGCTCGAAACGAACACGGGAAACTGGATCGGCTCGCCGACCAACAGTTCAAACGAGCGTTCCGCAAGCGTCACCTCGCAATCCACGTCCGTCCCGGCGGGGAGAAGGGTGAGGAGAAGTGTGGAATGCAGAGTGCAGAATGCAGAATGATTTGATGGAAGATTTGGGGCCGAAGATTTATTTGAATCAATTGCTCCCGGGTCCACAGAACCAGTCTCCACTGATGCTGAGAGTTCGGCGTTTTGAGTTTGGGATTCCCCCATCCTGCATTCTTCTCCCCATTCTTCTCCCCATTCTGCATTCTGCATTCTGCATTCTGCATTCTGCACTCCCTCCACTTCCAGATAATACGTCCGCGCCAACCCCGCGCTGATGCGTTCGCCGAAACCGCGACGCACCATGCCGTAATACGCCGCCCCGCGTGCGACGGCAAGGTCGAGACGGGTGTTTTCCAATGTAGAATGCAGAGTGCAGAATGCAGAATGATTCGATGAGAGATTCGAGGCCGAAGATTTGTTTGAATCATTTGCTCCCGGATTCGCAGAACCAGAATTGGAAGTAGTGGAAAGATCGAAGTTCGGAGCTTGAAATTTGGAATTCACACATTCTGCATTCTGCACTCTGCATTCTGCATTCCGCCACGCCTTCATCTGCTCCAGCAGGCGGCGGCGCATTTTGGCGGCTTCGAACATGCCGCCGTTGAGCAGGATGATGTCCGGGATCGGGGAATCGTGTTCACGTTCGTCGTCGGAGACGCTGCCCGCGTGACGGTGCGTCGTCAGGAAGTGCGCCAGGTAGCGCGTGATCGCGTGATCCGCCGCATAAGGCAGGCCGAACTCGCGCACGCCCGACTGCCGGCGCGACGGTTTCGCGTCGAGCGGCACGAGCGGCATGAAACCGTCGACGAGCAGTTGTTCGATTTCCTCGCGGGTCACCTCGATTTGTTTCGCCCCGCCGATCAATTTCGAACCGACGCCGGGCAGCGAAACGGTCATTTTGTCCGGCGCGTCGTCAGCAAGCAGTTTTTCCTTGACCGTGCAGGCGATGCGAACGAGCATCCCCCAGAGGTTGGCCGCGAGTTTGCCTTGCCCGATGAGTCGCGATTCCAGGTGCCGGGCCAGGGCCAGGTCGAGATTGTCGCCGCCGAGAATCAGGTGATCGCCGACGGCCACGCGATGAAAACGCACTGTGCCGTCCGATTCGGCCCGCACGCGAATGAGCGTCAGGTCGGTCGTGCCGCCACCGATGTCGCACACGAGAATTTTCTGGCCCGGCGAAACGCGGGTCTGCCAGTCGTCGGCGTGTTCGTAAACCCAGGCGTAAAACGCGGCCTGCGGTTCTTCGAGCAGCACGATTTTCGGAATTCCCGCCGCACGGGCCGCACGCACGGTCAACTCGCGGGCCACTTCGTCGAACGACGCCGGCAGCGTGATCACGATGTCCTGCCCGGCCAGCGAATGCCGCGGGAACGCATGATCCCACGCCGCGCGAATGTGCGACAGGTAACGCGCGGTCACGTCGACCGGCGAAAGTTTCGTCACATCGTCGGCCGCTTGCCACGGCAGAAGTTTCGAGGTGCGGTCGACCCCCGAATGGCAGAGCCATGATTTGGCCGAAACGACGAGCCGCCCGGCCACCTTGCCGCCGTGATCGCGGGCGTAGGCCCCCACGACGTATCCCGGTTTTTTTTCGCCGAAGGGCAGCCGAATCTGCTCCGCCGTCAATTCGTCCGCATGCGGCTCATAATGAAACGACGGGAGCGTCTCCCGCGATTCGACCAGCCCGGCGGCGACCAGTTGCGGGACGGCGAACGTGCGGATGTCCCACGTTTTTTTCGACGTGTCGACATAACTCACCGCCGAATTGGTCGTGCCGAGATCAATCCCGACGACATAACGCGCCGCGGTCGAATCGCCCGTCGTGGTTTCCGCTTTCCGGGAATCGCCGACCTTGTCTGATGATGTCGTCATGTCAATATTTCGAAATTCCGCTGTTGGGGCATTGTGTGATTGTCGCAACCCCATATTTTACCCGATATTCAAAACGCGGCAAGTTGCGGCAAGGGCGATGCACCACCTGCCACCACTTGGTCTTCCGTATGTCGATATTTTGCCTTGCGCCTTTCCGTGGTTCCAAAAATCGGTTATGATTTATATTGAGAAATTCGACGCTAGTCGGATACCGCAGAATCACCCGTTGAACCCAAATTCCGGAAGTAACGACCGAACCCCGAGGAATTGAAACATGCTGACGCGCGAAGAAATACGTGCCGGGATCATTGATATCGTGATGCGAACGAAGTACCGCCCGATGAAACCGAAGGGCTTTGCCGCCGAACTGGGCATTTCGCTTGATCAGGCGGCCGACGTGCGGAGGGTGGTCAAAAAAATGGTCGACGCCGGCGAGCTGGTGTTCGGCAAAAAACATCTGATCTGGCCCGGGCCCGATTTGGGGCGTTACGATTCGCTCGACGATTACGATTCGGGCCGAAAAAAGCGGATCACGCGAACCATCGCCGAAGCGAGCGACGACGATTGGCTCGACGAAGTGCGCGACGACGAGTCGTCCGACGAGAGACAATCGTCGGACGAAAACGCCGCAACGCAAGCATCGTATCGCGGCGGAGCGAAATCCGAATCGTCCGGCGAATCCGGCGTCAAACCCTCAAAACAAAGTGCCCGGCAGCCGAACATGGCCAAACTTGCGGCAAAAGACGGCCTGTCGCTTGACAATTTCATCGTCGGCACGTTCCGGCAAACCGAGTACGGCAACGGGTTCGTGCGTCCCCGGTTCGACGCCCGCGGGGAGGAAGTGCCGCCGGCCGATATTTTCATTCCGATGGAACAGTCGCGCGACGCGGCCTCGGGCGACACGGTGGTCGTCGAAATCACCTTCGACCCGAAACGCGACGCGGGCAAACGCCGCTTCGATTTTTCCGAGCGTGACCGCCGGCGCAGCGGGCGTTTCGATTCCGGCGGACGCGAATCGGACGGTCCGGCGGGCAGAATCGTCGAAATTCTCGAACGCGACACGATGCGTTTCGTCGGGACCTACGATTGCGACGAGGAAATCGCGGTCGTCGAGGTTGACGGCAAGCTGTTCCGCACGCCGATTTACGTCGGCGATCCCACCGCCTGTTCCGCCCGCTCGGGCGACAAGGTCGTCATCGACATGGTGCGTTTTCCGACGCACACGCGGCACGGCGAAGGGGTCATCGTCGAAGTGCTCGGCCCGCACGGAACGCCGGAACTCGACACGCAATTGATCATTCACCAGTTCGGGCTGCCGACGGAATTTCCGGACGAGGTCATCAAGGCCGCGCAGGAACAGGCGGCCCGGTTCGACGAAAGCATCGGCCCCGACCGTTTCGACGCGACCGGCGAAACGACGCTGACCATCGACCCGGCTGACGCTCGCGACTTCGATGACGCGGTGTCGCTGTCGAAACTCGATTGCGGACACTGGCGGCTCGGCATTCACATCGCCGATGTCGCGCACTTCGTGCCATCCGAAACGCCGATCGACGACGAAGCGAAAAAACGCGGCACGAGCGTCTACCTGCCCGACAAGGTCATCCCCATGCTGCCCGAGGTCATCTCAAATTCGCTGGCCAGTCTGCAACCCGACAAGGTGCGTCTGACCAAATCGGTTTGGATTGAAATGACCGAAGACGGCATCCCCGTCGACGTCGAAATCAAACGCTCGGCCATCCGTTCCGACGCACGGCTCGATTACGAGGAAGTGACCGAATTCATCGCCGACCCGGAACCGTTCCGGAAAAAATACGCACCCGATGTGTTCCGCCTTTTGAGCGATATGTACACGCTGGCCATGATCCTGCGCGACCGCCGCATGAAACGCGGGGCGCTCGAACTGACCATGCCGGAAATCAAATTGCTGCTCGACGACGACGGCAAGGTCTGCGGCTCGAAACTGGTCGAACATTTGCCTTCGCACCAGATCATCGAGGAATTCATGCTGGCCGCCAACGAAGCGGTGGCCGGTTACCTCGAACGCAAGGGGCTGCTCTTCCTGCGACGCGTGCACGCCATGCCGAGTTATCGCAAAATGAAGCAGTTCGCGCAGTTCGTCAAATCGCTCGGCATCAGTACGGTCACGCCGGAAATGCTGCTCGAAAGCCGCTTCGAAATCCAGGCCCTGCTCGAACGGATCAAGGGCCGCCCGGAGGAAGCGGCGATCAATTTCGCGCTGCTTCGCTCCATGCAAAAGGCCGTTTATTCGCCCGCCGAAGAGGGGCATTACGCCCTGGCCAGCGCCTGCTATTGCCATTTCACGTCGCCGATCCGCCGCTATCCCGACCTGACGGTTCACCGCCTGCTCGACCGCCTGCTGTTCGGCGAGAAGCCCCGCAACGACATCAAGGCCCTCTTCCTGCTCGGCGAACACTGCTCGCAATGCGAACGCAACGCCGAAGAAGCCGAACGCGAACTGGTCAAGCTGAAGCTGATCAATTACCTGGCCACGAAAATCGGCACGGAGATGACCGGCGTGGTGACCGGTGTCGAGCGTTACGGCTTTTTCGTGCAGGGCGAGGAAATTCCCGCCGAAGGACTCGTCCGCATCCGTTCGCTTGAAGGGCGTTATTACTACGACAACGACGCCCATTCGCTGATCGGCACGCGCGGGCCGAGTTTCCGGCTCGGTGACCGCGTCGTCATCGAAATCGTCGACGCGAACCCGAACACGCGGCGCATCGACTACAAATTCCTGCGGCTCGCCCCGGCGGTCAAAAAAACGAAAGCCGCGCCCGGCGCGAAATCGAAAGGCCGTGCCAGCGCCGAAGCACTCGCCGAACCCGGCAAGGCCAAACGCTCCCGCAAGGCGGTTCCGACGAAATCCGAGCGTCCGTCGCGCGATGAGCGTTACGATGAACTTGATTTCGACGAATCGGGCCGACCGGTCCGCGTCCGCACGCCGAAAACCAAACGCGCCGACCCGAAAACGCAATCAAAAAAGAAAAAAACGGCGAAAAAAGCGGTGAAAAAAACAGCGAAATCCAAACCCGCGAAAAAGAAATCACCGAAAAAAAAGACCGTCAAAAAGACGTCGAAAAAAGCAAAGAAATCCTAGTGCTTTGTCCTAATTTAATATTGGGATTACGGTAGGGCGGTCTCGCCGAGACCGCCGCTGAATTGCGAGGCAATGTCGAGCAAGCTCGACGGCTAAGGTTTTTTTCATTTCGCCAATTTGCGGATGACGGTCGGGATGATGCCGCCGTTTTGGTAGTACGCGATTTCGACCGGCGTGTCGATGCGCACCTTGACGGGGAAGGTGATCGTTTCGCCATTTGGTTTTTTCGCGGTGACCTGCATTTCGCCGCCGGGAATAAAATCATTGGTGATCGGTTCGAAGTCGAACGTCTCTTCACCGGTCAGACCGAGCGATTGCCATGTGACGCCGTCATGCAATTGCAGCGGCAAAACGCCCATGCCGACGAGATTGCCGCGGTGAATCCGCTCGAAACTCGACGCAATGACGGCCCGAATGCCGAGCAGCATCGTGCCTTTCGCGGCCCAGTCGCGGCTGCTTCCGGTGCCGTATTCGCTGCCGGCGAGTGCGATGAGCGGCACGTTTTCCGATTTATATTTGACGGCGGCATCATACACCGGCATCGTTTCACCAACGAGCTTGCCGTCGGAAGCAATGCGCAAATGCCGCGTCACGCCCCCTTCGGTGCCGGGGGCGAGCAGGTTGCGAATGCGGATATTCGCGAACGTGCCGCGGGTCATGACCCGGTCGTTGCCGCGTCGCGAGCCGTAACTGTTGAAATCGGCCTGCGCGACGTTGTGTTCCCGCAAATAACAACCGGCGGGGCTGTCCGCCTTGATCGCCCCGGCGGGTGAAATGTGGTCCGTCGTCACCGAATCACCGAGCGCGATCAGACATCGCGAGTTTTTGATTGGTGTCGGCGGCGTGATTTCCAGTGTGAGATCGGCCAAAAACGGCGGATTTTGAATGTAGGTGCTGTTCGCGTCCCAATTGAAAAGCTCCGACTGTTGCGTCGGAATCGCGTTCCATTCGGGGCACACGTCGCCGACGTTCGCGTAACGCGTTTTGTAAAGCGCGGGGTCAACGGCCAACTTTGCGGCGGCGGCAATTTCTTCGTCACTGGGCCAAATATCCCGCAAATACACAGGCTTGCCGTCGGAACCGACACCGAGCGGCTGCGTCGTCAAATCGCAATCGACCGTGCCTGCAATCGCATACGCGACAACCAGCGGCGGGGAGGCGAGGTAATTCGCTTTGACAAGCGGGTTGACGCGGCCTTCGAAATTCCGGTTCCCACTCAACACCGCCGCGGCGACGAGATCATTTTTCGTGATAACTACGGCGACCGGTTCCGGCAACGGCCCGCTGTTCCCGATGCAGGTCAAACACCCGTAACCGACCGTGTGAAATCCGAGGGCTTCGAGTGCCGGTTCAAGTCCCGCCTTTTGCAGATAATCGGTGACGACCCGCGAACCGGGGGCGAGACTCGTTTTGACCCACGGTTTCGATTGCAGCCCCTTTTCGACCGATTTCTTCGCCAGCAGCCCGGCGGTGATCATCAAATTCGGATTGCTCGTGTTCGTACAACTGGTGATTGACGCAATCACAACAGCACCGTGACCGAACGATTCCAATGCAGAATGCAGAGTGCAGAATGCAGAATGGTTTTGGGGGAGGCCGAAGCCGCGTTCGGTGGTGGGGGCAACGAGTGCTTGTCGGAATTTTGCTTGCATTTCTTTGAGCACGACCCGGTCTTGCGGGCGTTTCGGGCCGGCGAGGGACGGTTCGATCGTCGCCAAATCAAGCGTCAATACTTTTGTGTATTTCGGAGTCGGTGCGTTGGTTTCGCGGAACAGTTGCTGTTTTTTCGCATACGTTTCGACGAGTTGCACGTGCTTTTCATCACGGCCAGTTTCGCGCAGGAACGCAATCGTTTTTTCGTCGATCGGGAAAAAGCCCATCGTCGCGCCGTATTCGGGGCCCATGTTCGCGATCACGGCGCGGTCGACGACCGGCATGTTGGTCGCCCCGTCGCCAAAATATTCGACGAATTTGCCGACGACGCCCTCTTTTCGCAACATTTCGGTGATCGTCAACACGAGATCGGTCGCGGTCGCACCGGCGGGCAGTTTTCCGGTCAATTGGACGCCGATGACCTGCGGGACGAGCATCGAATATGATTGGCCGAGCATGACCGCTTCCGCTTCGATACCGCCGACGCCCCAACCGAGCACGCCGAGCCCGTTGATCATCACCGTGTGACTGTCGGTGCCGACGACCGTGTCGGGAAACACAATCGTCATGCCGGATTGTTCACATTTTTTCGTCATGACGACATCGGCGAGATATTCGAGGTTGACCTGGTGAATGATGCCGACGGAGGGGGGAATCGCACGAAAATTGTCGAAGGCTTTTTGTGCCCAATGCAATAACGCGTAACGCTCGCCGTTGCGTTCGAATTCGAGTTCGACGTTCCGTTTCATCGCGCCGGGATGCCCGAAATCGTCGGTTTGAATCGAGTGGTCGATGATCAGATCGACCGGAATGAGCGGGTTGATTTTTTTCGGGTCGCCGCCGATTTTCCGCATCGCGTCCCGCATCGCCGCGAGGTCGACCACCGCCGGCACGCCGGTAAAATCCTGCAAAATGACCCGCGATGGTTTGAACGGAATCGAGGTTTCGCTGATGTCCGGCGACCACGCGGCGAGATTTTTGACGTCGGTTTCCGTGACTTCGAACCCATCGCAATTCCGCAACACCGATTCGAGCAACACGCGAATCGAAAACGGCAACTTGGCCAATTTCGTCAAGCCCTGTTCTTCGAGCGCCGACAAACGCGTGTAACAATAGATTGTCTTGTTCAACTCAAACGAATCATACGATTGAAACGGGCCCAAATCGGACATGGTGTCATTTCCTGTCAATGTATATTGTGTCAGCATATAACGAAACCATTATTATACGCGATTTCGGCTTTTCCCGTAGGGGGATTTTCAATCGCCGGAAAACCCGCAGGAGACAAAAATTTACAAAAAAGACCATTTTTTGTCACTGAAGTCATATTTTCGACCACCATTCTTTGTGACGGGGCATTTTTTCGTAAAATGACACAAAAAGGTAGGGCTTGCACGCCGTGCGAGCCGCAATTCGGCGGTCTCGGCGAGACCGCCCTACCTTGAGCGGACAATTCCAATTTCAAAGAAGCGAATCATGAGCACGAAAATCGAATGTGAATTGCATCCTGTGATCGCGGACAGCCGCGAGGCGTTCGGCGAAATCGTCCGCCGTTACCAGAACATGGTTTCGGCGGTGACGTTCAGCATGACGGGCAACCTGCAACAGAGCGAGGATTTGGCGCAGGAAACCTTCGTCGCGGCATGGCAAAATCAGCGGGAACTTCGTGACCCGGAGAAACTTCCGGCGTGGCTGTGCGGGATTGCGCGGAATCTGTCGCGAAACTGGTTGCGTCGAACCGAAACCGAACGGCTGGCCCGAAGCGCCGCATCGTTGGACGGCATGCCGGAAAACGGAACACATCCCAACCCCGCCGGGAAGCTCGAACGGGAGGAACAGGCGGCGTTGCTTTGGGCGACGCTCGAAAAAATTCCGGAACCGTACCGCGAGCCGCTCGTGATGTTTTATCGGCAGAATCAGGCGGTGTCCGAAATCGCGGCGGCCCTGGAAACCTCGGAAGAGAACGTCCGCCAGCGACTCGTGCGCGGCCGTGCGTATCTCAAGGAGGAGGTGCAGCAGCTCGTCGAATCGGCCCTCGAAACGTTGCAACCGGGGCCCGGTTTCGCGATGGCGGTTCTCGCGGCGATTCCGGCGACGGCCATATTGACCGCACAAACAGCCGTCGCAAGCACGGCGACGATCGGAACAATCGGCGGCAAAAGCTCCGGGGCGTTCGGGGCAGCCGGCATGTTTGGCGTGACCTGGTTCGTTGCCGTCGTTTGGGGATTCTTTGTCGCCGTGGTCATTCCGCTTGTCGGGCAACTGTCACTCAACAAAATCTTTTTTACAAGTCTCAGAAATTTTTCAACCGTTCGCTCCAGACGTTGGCGATTGAAGCAACTGATGATTTACATCAGCGTCTGTTATTTTTCCGTCGGATGTTTTTTCGCGATTCTCGGAACGTCCTGCTCTGACACGACGAAATTTATCGGATGTTTTTTGACGCTATTTTTTCATTTTAACTGGATGACTTTTCAAACTTTTGTATCCGCCAGGAAAACAAGACGATTTTTGGAAGAGGACGCGGTTTCAAGTCCCGCATCATCGGAATTTCTCGAAAAGATGCGGCTTTCGAGAAAGAATTTGAGAATCACGTTTTGGTTGACGCTTTGTATCGCAATACTCGGCATGTCCGGAATGTGGTTCTTTCTGATTCAAATCACATTGGCTTCACCGACCGTTTTTCATTGGAGCGTTTGCGTCGCGGCCGTTCTTTTTCTTTTACTATGGCCGTTCATGCACATAAGATTTTATCGGATCGGCATGCAAATGGCGTCGGAAGAAGGTTTGCAAAAATTTCCGCCTTTATACCAGAATACCTTGGACATTCTTCTTGGCCGAAGAGAATTACCCAAAACAGAAAGCAAAGCTTACCAAAAGCGATATTTTTCCATTGATCTTGTCGGCATGGGAACGCTCATGTTCGGTTCGTCGTATTCGTTCGTGTTGCTCGGTCTTGCCCAGCCGCATCCCTGGCCGGGATATCTGCTGATTGGGTGCGTACTCGCGTTGTTTTTCATCTTTGGCAAATGTTTCGCCGGCAAGCCGAAATGGCGGTACCTCGGCTGGATCGTGATATCAATCGTCATGTGCGTCCTTTACCTGTTGACGCTTTATGTCATTTTGAAAAAACCGCTTGAAGTAAACCTGATTCAGCAACTCTCGGCCCATTTTTATTATTCGCTTTTCGGACTCATCGCACTGTTGATGCTGATGAGTTATTGCTGTTTCTTTGAGAAGGAAATCGACAAAAAACTGGGAACGTCAAAAAAAGACAAAAAGTAAGGACGGCATGAGATGTTTGCCGGGAACGTTGCGTGCCGTCGTTTTCTCGTGGTTCCACCGCTCCATGACTGTCGCGGCTCTGATTTTATCCCTCGCTTACGCTTCGGGCACTGGTTTATGCACGGTGCGGATTAACGAAAACCGCCCGGCTTTGCGCGGGGGCAAAGTCGGGCGGTTGTTTTCAATGCGGAATCCGTGACGACGGATCAGTCGAGGAAACCGACGAGGTCCTGACTGCGGTTGGGCTGTTGCAGTTTGCGGACGGCCTTGGCCTCGATCTGGCGGATGCGTTCGCGGGTCACCTTGAAAATGTGGCCCACTTCCTCCAGCGTGTAGCTGTATCCGTCGCCGAGTCCGTAACGCAGTTTGATGATCTCGCGTTCGCGGTAGCTGAGCGTCTTGAGCACCTTGGAAATCCGGGTGCGGAGCATTTCCTGCGTCGCGCCGATGGCCGGGTTTTCCGCGTCACCGTCGGGGAGCAGGTCGCCGAAATGGCTGTCTTCGCTGTTGCCGACGGGCCGGTCGAGGCTGATCGGGAAGCGGTTCATGGCCAAAATGCGGCGGGTTTCATCGACGCAGGAGTTGGCCGCTTGGGCGGTTTCCTCGATGGTCGGTTCGCGACCGTATTCCTGCAGCAGTTTTCGCGAAACGTTGCGCATCTTCGACATGGTGTCGACCATGTGCACGGGGATGCGGATCGTGCGGCTCTGGTCGGCCACGGCCCGGGTGATCGCCTGGCGAATCCACCACGTGGCGTAGGTGCAGAACTTGAAGCCGCGGCGATACTCGAATTTGTCGACCGCCCGCATGAGGCCGGCGTTCCCTTCCTGGATCAGGTCAAGGAAGCTGAGCCCACGGTTGCGGTATTTTTTCGCGATGGAAACGACAAGCCGCAGGTTCCCTTCGGACAGGCCGCGTTTGGCCTCCTGGTAACGGGCGAACATTTCCTTGACGTACTTGACGCGGTTGCGCAGGCTGGTCGGCGATTCCTGGGTGACTTTCAATATCTGGCGATATTCGTCGATCCATTCGCCCCGCTGATATTCGGGCAATCCGGCGTTCTTGTGCTCCTGAATGCGTGCGCGGAGATCGTCGACGCGCTTGCTGTACTTGTCCAGCGTGGCGATCATCGTCTCGATTCGCTGGGTGCGAAGTCCGAGTTCCTCGATCAGCCGGACGGCGCGGCGACGGCTCCTCGCAAGGCGTTTCCAGGCGGCGTGACGTTCCTCGCGGCTATGGGCATTGCTCATGGCGACGCGAAAATCGCGACGATTGCGGCGGATGAGCATGTGCAGCGTTTTCAGGTTGAGCGGAAAACGGCCCATGATCTGCTGCTTTTCGAGGCTGTCGGTGACGGAAACCTGCACGGTGCGGTCGAAGGGCAGGTCGTTCTGGTGCACACGGCCGAGCGTTCGCACGGCGTGCTGAAGGACGTAGTCGCATTCAAGCAACTTGGCCCGGAACTTGCGACGGGTCACTTCAATCTGTTTGGCGAGCGAGATTTCCCGCTGCCGCGTGAGCAGGGGGATTTCGCCCATCTGGGTGAGGTACATGCGGATCGGATCGTCCGACCACGTTTCGCCGATGTCGTACTTGAGCAAGTCTTCCTCGCTCACCTCGAAGCCGTCCCCGTCATCGTCGTCCTCGGAATCCATGTCCTCGGCATCCTCCCCCTCGGCTCCGAGGCGGATCATGTCGTCATCTTCCTCCAAATCCATCGTGGCCGATTCAGGGGTGAGGGCATCGTCAAAGTCGTCAATTAAAGCATCTGTATCGTACAAATCCAAACTCCTGTTATCATCATTTTTTATTTTGACGAACGGTCCGGAAACTCAATAGCGTGACATAATGGGTCGTCGATTGCTTCCTGACGATATTTTCATCGCAATGACTGAAGAAACGTCCCATTTTATCATAACCAAAAAATACCAAAAGTGTTAACCAAACACTGAAATGTCTTACGTTTTCTGTTATTTCAAGTTTCAATAAAAAAACAAAAAAAATTCTTACAGTGGTTCTGTTCATTCCGTGCGGATCGAAGCCGACAAAGTCTTGTCGCCAGTATCATCCCAAGCTAATCTTACCACGTGAAACCTGCTCAATATGCAAAACATTCCATTTGGTAAGGAATGACTTTCAGTGAAGAAAATCGTCCTGCACAAAACAGATACACCCGAATACCGAAAATTCAAGAATACACAACCACGTTCCCTGAAACCATCAGGGAAGCGGAGAATATATCAGCATTTATCGCTTCAATTATTTCCGGGTGGGATTGAGTGGCAGATTAGGGAACCAGGGGAGGATAGCCAAAACTCATTGTGCATGAAACGAAATGCCAAAGAATAGTCATAGGTCAACAAAACGTGAGACACTTTCATAATTATATCAATGTTCATGGCAAAAGTCCAGAAAAAACCATTTCAAAGACAATGAATTTTTCATTTTTTGACAACAACACGAGATTGATGTCGCTTTTTTCTTCTTTAGAGTATTTCGGTCGTTTGCGGTGTCATCATTTGATCTTTCAAGGGGGGGATTGTGAAAAAATGTCGTACGGACGCAACTCGTCCCGTTCATGACTGATGGGAAAACATTTCCGTTTCGGAAAAACCGCCTGCGGCAATCTCGTGAAATCTCATGATTTTTATTGTCAATCCGGCGTTTTCCAAGTACAATATCAGGCATTATTGCCATCTTTTGAACAGTTTCCGCCAAAGCTGTTGACTTGCCTGCATAAGTTTGCGTAAGGATTGTATTTTGTCAAAACTATATAAACTTTGCTGTTCCTGCGGTTTAACCATTCCTATCGAAACGAATCAGGCGGGACGGCAAGTCACATGTTCGTGCGGCCAATCGGTGCAGGTCCCCTCGCTTTCGGAAATCGTGAAACTGGAACCGATGCCGGAACAGGAAGCACGCAGGAAAGCGAAAACCCGTCCGCCGAAATCCGCGTTGAGGTCCGTTCACGCAAAACAGGTGGTTCTGGTTATCGGAATGGTTGCATTGCTTGTGACCGGCACGGTCTTTGTTTATTGTGCCTGGCATTACCCGCAATTGTATGACGTTTGCATCATGCAGCGTCTTTATACGCATGACGGCAAGGTCATCGGGCGTGACACGCAACCGATTTCCCCGCGGGATTTTCGCCTGCTGGTCGATGAGCGAATCGTTCCCGGACGTTATGTCATCTGGTCGGAAGAGACGATCAATACGCTTCCCTACATTGACGAACGCCCGATCGTCCTCGTCGAATTGCTTGACAATTTCAAAGGTGGGCCCGAATTGAGTTACAATTTCAATGAAAAGTACGAAAAACTCGTGTTTTATTACTGGGCCCGGTTTGTGATTTTCAGCGTATTGACCGGCGTGTCCCTTATTGTTGTCCTGATCTGCGTCTTTCTCCCGAAACACGCAGAGGAAATCGGCGAACGCGGCGGCGAAAGCTGGGAATGAAAAGTTTGGATATGGGATTTAGGATATAGGATTTGGGGAGACGAAAAAATAATCTCCCCCCTAAATCCAAAATCCCGGTTCCCAACTCCATCCTCACCACTGTATTCTGGCGCCGATATTGCCGATGTTCAGCGTTTGATAACCGTTGACCTGCAGGTCGTAGGAACCGAACACGCTCAGGTTTTGGCGCAGGTTCCAATCCAATCCAACGCCGAGAACGGCCCAATCGCGTCCGAGCGAATTGCCCACGACCCCGAAGGTCGACGGGTTGCCTGAAACGCCCCACTTCGAGGCCATGACGCAATCGGCGTCCAGGAATTCGTGCATCCAACTGACGTTGCCGTAGGCGAACATGGTGCCGCGCTTGACCCGGCAGACCTGTCGGGCGAGGCGGATGCCCAGATTGCTTCTCAGGCTGTTGACGTCGGAGGAATCGGTTTCGAGCCGATAGGGATTGTCGCCCGTTTCGTCAAAAGCATCCGTGCCGGTATACAGGTATTGCAGCCCGACATAGGGTTGCAAACCGAGTCGCGTCAACGTCAGGTGATTCAAACCGCGTTCGATGTACAGGCCGCCCTGCCAGCCGTCGAAATCCGACCGCGAATAACCGCCGTTGCCGGGAACGGTGACGTTGCGATTGGTGACGTAATTGTCGAATCCGAACCCGGCGACGAAGGACGTGTAGCCCAATCCGTCGACGAAGCGCCCGTAGGCGCCGAAGAAATTGTCCTTGACGTGTCCGTTGCCGATGGATTTGTTCGTGCCGATGTCCGTGTAACTGTAGGCGTAAAAGAAACCGAGCCGGTTGGGCGACATGGCCGAAGTCGGTTCGATGCCGACGGCCATGCCGTAGGAATTGAAATCGTAACCGAAGGTGCCGCGATTGCTGTTACCGCTCGTGTCGCCGATGATTCCCAGACCGCTGGACCAGCCCGTCCAACCGGATCGCATCGACTGGCCGCGGTACAGGTTCCCGCCGCTGACGGCATAACCTTCATCACAGGATTCCGCGAAATAACTGATCGGATAAAGCTGTTTCACGACCGACTGGAACATGTTCGTCGTCGTCTGCACATGGGCCGTGACCAGCGATGGATTGATCTGCCCGCCGATTTCCAGCAGGGCGTAATCATATTGTCCCGGATTGATGTTTTCCAGGGCGTTGAGCAGCGAAGCCGTTCCCGTTTCCACCGGATAGCCGGGATTCCATGGCCGGCCGTTGATGCTGTTGTCGCCGATCGCGTTCAGGTACGAGGCCATGTTCAGCGCATCCGACGTATAGGCGTTGTCCGCGTAATTGACGTCTTCAAAGGTGATGACGAGATCGTTGCCCCCGCTCCAATTTCCGACGGCACGTTTGCCTTGAATGTCGTCGGTGAACCAGAACATGCCGCTGTAACCGGTGTTTGCATGAATCAACGTTTCGTTCAACGCGGCGGTTGCCCCCGCGATATGGGCCGTCGCCCCGTCGGTGATCGTCACGTTATCCGCCGTATATTTCGGTGTGTTGCCGCCGCTATAGTCCGCGATCAGTTTGCTGCCGGCGGCGAAATTCAGGTCGCCGATGCCGGTCGCCACGGTTCCCTGCAGCGTCCCTCCGTCTTTGACGGTGACGTTTTTCCCGCCGAGCGCAACATTTTGCAGGTCCAGCGTCCCGCCGCCGTTGACGTAGTAGTCGGTCGTCGTATTGGTTTCGACCCGCAGAATTCCGCCGTTGACGTTCGTGTCGCCGGTGTAGGTTTTTGCCGTGCCGTCAAACACCAGCGTACCGGAACCTTGATAATTGATGCCGCCCGCACCGGTGACGGCGCCGCTCAGGTTCGCCGAACCGCCGGTCGTCGAATAATCATAGACGAAAACGTTAAGGGTTTCGTCAAGGTTGATGTTATTGCTGATGTCCTTCGGACCGTCGCCATGATCAATCACAAGGGCGGTGTCGGCCCCGGTGACGTTCAAGTCGCCATCGCCCCAATTGGCGCCGTAGGCGTACGCGCCCGTTACAGGGTCCTTCGATCTTTGCAGGTAAATGCCACCGGCCGCCAGGTTGACATTGCCGGTAAAGCTGCCGCTGGAATCGCCTTGCATGGTCCAGGTACCGGGGCCATCTTTGGTCACGTCCGCGGATCCGTCAAGGGTTTCCGTAATGAAATTGCTGCCGCCTTTGACGTCGACCGTCGAGTTGCCCGCTACGTTGAGCGTCTTGATCTGGTCCGCATACAGGTTCGAATAGCCGGACTTGTACGTATCAATGACAAGTTTTGAGTCGGTGTTCAACGTCACCTGGGCATTTTCCGCGTCCCCCAAACCGCCGGGTGAATTGACCGTCAGTTTCGCATTGGCGCCGACTTCCATCGTGCCTTTCCAGTCCGTTGGTTTCTGGTAAAGGTTTTGCAGTACCGTATCACCCTTGAACACCACCATCGCCGTCTCGCCGCCGGTCCAGGTGTTGTAAAGGATATTCTTTCTGTCGCCTGACAAATCCCCGGATGCGTTTAATGTCAACGTTCTGCCGTCGTTGATCGTCACGTTGGTCGTCAGCGAATTCGACGTCAGGTTCGCAAGCGTTGCATCGGCGTTGACCTTCAAATGCCCGACCCCGCTCAACAACACGTTGCTGACATTGTCGCTTCGATTCAGTTGCAGGGTGCCGTCGTTGACCTCGATCGAATCGGTGATAAGCCCACTGGTTCGATCAAAAACCCAGGTTCCGGACCCGGTTTTAACCAGCTTGCCCGATGCCATGGTGAGGGTTCCCGCATAGGTTGCGGTGCCGGTGACATCGACGTACAAGTCGCCGCTTTGCACTTCCAAAGCGCCCGTTGAACTCGCGGAAAGATTGTACAATGCCGTGCTGTTTCGTGCCGTTGCCGGGGCGATGATCAGTTTGCCGTTTTTGATGTCGGTCGTGCCCGTGTGCGTGATGGCGCCGGTCATGGTGACAGAATTCGTGGAAGCGAAAAGATCGACGATCAGCCCGCCCTTGCCGCTTGTCGAACCGCTGACAAAAAAATCGAAGCTGCCTGTGTTCGTCAAGGTCAGGGTTGACGCGGCGTCCATGACAAGGTTGTTGCTGATTGTCATTCCGGGCGTGTCCGCGCTGAGAATCGCGTCCCCCGCGGCCCCGACGGCATGGACGCTGCCGCTGCCGAGCGTTGTCCCCTTGACTATTGCTCCAGCAGAGTTTTTGTAGTCATATTCACTGACGACGACGGTTCCTTTTTTAATTTGCGTTTCGCCGTAGTTGTTCCGTCGGGCGTCGATATTGCCCATACTGGTCGAATCGTACCCCTCGTTGGCCAAAACGACCTTGTTGGCCGCATTGTCCATGTTGACCAGCAGGTTTCCGCCGGAGATTTTCCCGCCCTGTGCGACTGCGTTGCCGAATTGAATGTCGTATCCTCCCCCGACGACCATGGCGTTGAAATCCTGCTGCACACCGTTCAGATTTTTACCGCTTCTCACGATGTTGAAATCGTTCATGACGGCATTCGCGCCGGTCAGGATCGCGCCCGCCTCAATGACGTTGCGCAGATTTTGACCTGTCCCCGTGTCGGTATTTTTCACCGTCACGTCACCGCCGCCGAGTCCCTTGGCGTGTTTCAGGGCGATCGTTCCCTGGTAAATCGTCGTCGTAAATTCGTCGGGGTTCGAGTTGTCGCCCGTCAGGGTCAGGCGACCGGTTCCCGTTTTGACGAGCTGCCCGCCGGCCGTGTCGTTCGCGATCTTGCCGGTAAACGCATCGACCGGTAACCCCGTCGCAGGATTGATGCCTTTGCCGAATTGGGCCGGGTCTTCGTCCCCGGCAATGGTCAGGGTCTTGCCTTTCAGTTCGACCGTCGTTCCTCCCATACTGTCACTGGAAAGAAAGCCGATGGTCTCGCTTTTCGCCAATTCCAGCTTGCCGTTCCCGTCGATATGCACTTCGGAAAGGTCACCGATGGCATTGTAAATCGTGTGTCCCAGGCCGTCCTTGAGCGTTTTGCCCGTGCTGTCGGTCACGGCTTTGCCGTCGGCGATCAGTGTTGTTCCCGCGTCGATTTGAGTGACTCCAGCGTAGGTGTTGTTCCCCGTGAGGGTGACGATGCCGCCCGTGATGCTCACGCCGCCGCCGTAGGTTTCCAGGTCGTATTTACCTGTAACCGCGTCCTTTTTCGTTTTGTCGAAATTCGACGCGGCGGAAATATCGCTGATGTCGCCGCTGATGGTCGCTGTCGTTCCGGCGCCTGTCGCCCCGAAAGCGACCTTGTTTCCGTTCAGGAAAATCGCGCCGAGCGCATCGCCGCTTCCCGCATCGCCCGCACCGAGACCGCCCTCGCTTGCATTTTTTGAAAACGCGCTTGTTTGATCTTTTGTGTAGTTGACGGATACGGTGACACCGCCTTCGACATACAGGGCACCGCCGGCCCCGAGTCCGCCGCCACCGCCTTCATAACCGCCGTTTCCGGCCCCGAGTCCGCCGCCGCCGACATTGTTCCGGTCAAGCGAACCGCCGCCGCCGCCACCGAAACCGCCATCGCCGCCTTTTTGATTTCCGCCGCCGCCACCGCCGCCGAATCCGCCCTTGCCGCCGATTTGCGTCGATCCGCCACCGCCGCCGCCGTAACCGCCTTCGCCTCCGGTGACGTAAAGATTGTTCACACCGGCATTTTTACCCCCTTCGCCACCGCCGCCGCCGGCCGCATATCGACCGGAATCCACACCGTAGGAACCGGCACCGCCGCCGCCATTCGCACCGCCTGTCCCCGTCAAACCGCCGCCGCTGGTTCCGCTGGGGGAATAACCCTGGCCGCCGGTTGTCGTAGAACTCGAAGTTCCCGCGCCGCCATTGGTGATCGTGCCGCTGCTGCCGGAAACCGCCGCGGTTCCACCGAACGCATTTTCCCCGAAACCGCCACCGCCACCTGCCGCGTAATTGCTGTCGACATTGTTGCTTCCGCCGCCGTCTCCGCCCAAACCGCCGCCACCACCTGCCGTCGTGCTGCCCGAAACGGCTTCTCCGCCGTTGCCGCCCACTGACTTATTGTTTGCAAAGGTCACGTCGGTCAGGTTGACATTACCATCCGTGCCGCGAATATACAACGCCCCCCCAAGCCCTGCACCGCCGCCGCCGCCCACCTGGCCGTTCCCGCCGTCACCGCCTGCGGCCACGCAGTTTTTGAAGGCCACCTCGGAAATATTGACCGAAGCGCCCGTTTCCGTTTGAATCACGAGCCCACGATGGGCCTTATCTCCATCAATGCCGCCGCCGGAAATGTCCACGGTCACACCCGCGGGCACATGGAGTTCCGAAAGCGAACCGTCCATGGTGATCGCACCGCCCAATTGTATCTGAAAACTACTCCCGCTGCCCGCCGCTGCAATCGTCGAAAAAGCGGTTTTCAAATCGGATAAGCTGTTGACTGTAATCGACGTTCCTTGGGCAAACAGGCTTCCACCGCATTGGGCCAAGACAAAAGTCGTGATCACCGTGGCGAGAATATTGGATTGAAGGCGAATTTTGAAAAATTTCATGTTTTTCAACTCCAGGGGGCAATGCCGATTCGCCCCCACCTGTCTATATTTCATTTTTCATATGGAGAAACACCGCACGTACTTCGAGAGTACGTCCATTCCATCTTATCGGTTGTAACAACTACAACGTCTTTGTTTTTTTGTAAAGATTTTTGGATTATTTTGATTTGGCGGTTTTTTTTGATTGTATGGCAATGCTTTGGAAAATTGAGGGCGATGCGGCATTTGGACGAATTGCGGGGTACGCGATACTTTTGAGAATTGCGAGAAAAATACGATTATCAGATGCGTAAAAAATCTATTTCCACTATTTCCCCGTTGAAAACACACGTTTTTTCGGGTCATATTGTATATTTGACTACTGAAAATAATTATTCATATTTCTATAGGATGAAAGGCGGAAGACATGTTGAAATGGTCGCGGGAAACCTGTTTGATTTTCGGCGTTGTGGTTTTGCTGGTCGGGCTCGAATTCATGTGCATTCAGCAGTTGATCCTGACGAAGGAAACGACCTTGTTCGTTGCGAGGCAGACCAATCATCCGCAGTTGGCCGCGGCGCAATCCATGGAACAGCTCACCGGCTCCAGCACGGTCAAACCGCTTCAAGTCACGGTCTGGACTTGGTTTGGCCGCGGCATCGCCTTGGCGGGGGGGCTCATGATCGTGAGAAACGCCGGTAAGAATTCGTGACAGAAGAAGATTCATTGCCATGAAAAGAGATCGCAAAATTCAAACAGATCACCGCGTCACCGGCTATCTGGCGGGTCTATCAATATTATTGATAGTTATCACTATCTACTTTGGTTTAATCAGGAAAGATACAGCCCTTGCGCAAAATCCTTCCGCGGCGGCAACGGGTTCCAATCCGGAAATGGCAAGCAACAACGATGGATTGATGGCCAAAACCGAGGTGAAAACGGAAAAACGCACTTTGATTCGCGAAGGAACCACCTATCACGGGCAGCACGTTGTTTTCCGCGTAACGGGCAGCCGGGTCATCCTGACGATGGTGAACGGCTCGGAGCGATTTTTCTGCCTGGAAAACCTGAACCTTCAGCGAATCGCCGAGGTGTTGCGAAACAATCCCACGCTGACCGACTGGAATGTCGATTATGTCATAACAGAATACCAGGGCGAAAATTACGTCCTGATTCATCGTGCCGTTCTCACTTCAACGGCGCTGCGGGAGAAAAGTCTGGAATGACGAATCGGCGTCATAATTCCGCGCATAAAAAAACCCCCGTGCCACAAGTGACTCAGCTACAAGTTTGGGAAGCCCGGAGTTTTAGTGCGGATACCTCGATGACAAATCGCGTGATCAACCTTTGTGACAAACACGGAAGGCTGCTGTACGGTCATTGCTCTCTTTGGAGAAAAGGTATCCTCGGGCGACGTGTAACGACTCCCCCGGATTGTTAATCCGCGAGCCACATGTACCACGAGGGTCTCAATAATGCCATAATACCCTAGAATCGCATGTGTGGCAAGGCCGGTAACGGGTTTTTTACACAATTTTCGCCTGAGAATGGTTTTGTGGCGTCATAATTCAAAAAAAAGCCAAAGCTTAGCTCATTTCGTGCCGCTCCATTCTCAGAAAATGAGCCAAACACATTGAAAATAGGTAATATTGATATACAATGAAAGTTTTGCAAGCAAAAAACAACCCTTGGCGACAAAGTGTTTCCACGTTATCCGCCCAACGAAAAGAAAAATGCACATTTTTTACACCACGTGTTTGACAGAAAATATTTTATTGTCTATAATTCGGTGCTAAGGTTCTTAAGTCCTTTTAATGAAGCGACAATACCGTGATCTCCCCAAGGCTAAAGCATTATGTCCGAGTCGGGTAACAACCAGCAAAACAAACCGGAAAAACCGGATTCGCAACCGCCGCGCCGCCCCGATTCCGTGGGGCCTCCCCTTTCGCGCGGTGGCATCCCGACCGTTTTCATCTTTATTGCACTGGCGATCATTCTGGTGTTGCTGTTTTACACGCAAGTCCCAACTTCAAAAACTGTCATCAGTTGGGGCGATTTCTGCAAGCAACTCGACAAAAAAAACGTGCAGAAGGTCGAGGTTCAGGGCTCGCAACTGACCGGGGAGTTCAAGACGGTTCCCAAAGTCACAGATTTGACCTTTGACGACCCGAAGAAAAAACCGACGAAAATCGAGCAAAAATTTCAGGTGGAAATTTCCCCGCTGGCCTTCACGCCGGGTGAACTCGATGAGAAACTGAACAAGGAACTCGGCGGCGAATATCGCGCCAAAAAACCGGACGACAACACCTATTGGATGATGTTCATGTTCCTGGGGTTGCCGCTCCTGATCTTCATTATTTTCTGGATCATGATGCGTCGCGCCCAAGACCGCATGATGGGCGGCGGCGTCAGCCCAAACTTCCAGCGAAGCCAGGCACGTCTTTATCAGTCGGGCGAAAAAAAAGTGTCATTCAAGGACGTTGCCGGCCTTGAAGGCGTCAAAAAGGAGCTGGAGGAAATCGTCGATTATCTCCGCCACCCGGAGCGATACAAAAAAATGGGGGCAAAGGTTCCCAAAGGAACGCTGCTGCTCGGGCCGCCGGGTACGGGCAAGACGCTGCTCGCGCGGGCCATTGCCGGCGAAGCCGAGGTGCCGTTCTATTCGATCAACGGTTCCGAGTTCATCCAGCTTTACGTCGGCGTCGGCGCGAGCCGGGTGCGCGATTTGTTCGACACGGCCAAAGCCCACGCGCCGGCCATTCTGTTCATCGACGAAATCGACGCGGTCGGACGCGAGCGCGGTTCCGGCGTCGGGGGCGGTCACGACGAACGCGAACAGACGCTCAACCAGATTTTGAGCGAAATGGACGGCTTCGAACAAAACGACGACATGGTCATGGTGCTGGCTTCGACCAACCGGCCGGACGTGCTCGACTCGGCCCTGCTGCGGCCCGGACGCTTCGACCGGCACATCACGGTCGACCGCCCGTCGTACAAGGGACGCGTCGAAATGTTCGAAGTCCACACGCGGCGGGTTCCGCTGGCCGACGACGTCAACCTCGAAAAACTCGGTCGCGCCACGGTCGGCTTTACCGGGGCCGACATTCAAAACCTGATCAACGAAGCGGCGCTCTGGGCCACGCGGCACAACAAGGAAAAAGTCGACCAGTCCGACTTCGAGTACGCCCAGGTCAAAGTCATCATGGGCCTGAAGCGGGAAGAGACGCTCAACGAAAACGAAAAGAAAAAAACCGCCTATCACGAGGCCGGGCACACCATCGTCGGCTGGTTCGAGCCGGTCAATTCGCGCGTGCACAAGGTTTCGATCATCCCGCGCGGTCGGGCGCTCGGGGCCACGATGGTCATGCCGGAAGAGGACCAGCTCAGCATCTCCGAAACGCAACTGCGGGCCGAAATCGCCTTTTTGATGGGTGGCCGCGTCGCCGAACGCATGTTGACGAAGGAATATTCCGCCGGGGCCGAAAACGATTTGAAACGCGCGACCCAACTGGCCCGCCGCATGGTCATCCACTGGGGCATGAGCGAAAAGCTCGGGCCGATCGCATTCCGCGTCGGCGAGGCGCATCCCTTCCTCGGTCGCGAAATCACGGAAGCCCGCGAGTACAGCGAGGAAACCGCGCGAATCATCGACAGCGAATCGGTCGAAATCCTGCGTGCCGCCGAGATGTACGCCCTGAACCTGCTCGAAGGAAAACGCGCCCTGCTCGACACGCTGGCCGAACGCCTCGTCCAGGACGAGGAACTCGAAGAAGCGGACATTGAAGCCGTTCTCGGCCCCTGCCCCTACAAAAAATCGAACCCGGATTTGTGATGTGGTAACATCTGACAGCAGTTTTTTTAATCTCATTTTCGTTTGTTATTCAAAGGCAAAGGACAGCATGAATGAGTAATAAAGCAAAACGAAAAGAAATTGCGGAAGAAACGCTTCTTATCAATAATGAGAAGTACTACAAAACCGCGGACGGTCGAAGGGTTGATTTGACGGATCAAATAGGCCGGATGTTGGCGGGAACAGAGTTTTATCTTCCCAATTCGCTAAGAAATATTACCGAACGGGTTTTTCAGCGAAAACCGACCTTTGGGTCCTGTCAAATAACAGTAGCCAATGAAACAACCTTACAGGGCGCCTCGCGACTCAGCAAATCAGGGCAGTATCAACGAATTGGTGTTCTTAACTTCGCATCCGCCAAAAATCCTGGCGGAGGCTTTCTCAATGGCAGCATTGCACAAGAGGAAAGCCTTGTAAGCAGTTCCGCGCTCTATGAAAGCCTTGTTCAGTGCCATGATTTTTATTCCTATCATAAAAGCCATTCCAGTCCGCTTTACAGTGACCGGATGATTTATTCACCAGATTGTCCCGTATTTCGCGATGATACAGGTCGTTTGCTTGACGAACCTTACCTGATTGATTTTGTCACTTCCCCTGCTCCGAACATCGGAGCCATGTCGGAGAACAGCCCTTTACATGATGATGTGTTACCGGTACTCATGGAACGTTCAGAAAAAATTATTGCCGTCATGGCCGCGCATTCTTGCGACGCAATTGTTCTTGGAGCATGGGGTTGCGGAGTATTTCAAAATGCTCCAAATGATGTAGCCGAGGTTTTTGCGCATCATCTCAAACAGGATGGCCGATGGCACAATCATTTTCGCATGGTATTGTTTTCCATTATTGACAGGTCACGACAACAGGAGATCATTCAAGCGTTCCAGAATGTTTTTTGTCAGTGATTGATCAAGGTGATGTCATGTCCCAATATCTCTCTTGCCGCGTGATTCGGATGACGCCGCGCGGTCGCGGGGCGGTGGCATCGTTGTGCGTGACCGGCCCGGATGCGTTGGCGGTGCTCCGGCCCTTTCTTCTTTTTCCGCATTCGGAGCCGTGTCAAAGTGCGACCGAATGCTTTGACGATGGCGCTCCGGCGTTCGCGTATTTTCAATTGGCCGAAGCCCGTGAGGAAGTCGTGTTGCATTTTCGCGATCACGACACCGTCGAACTGCATTGTCACGGGGGCGATGCCGTCGTCCGCGCGATCGAAAGCGAGCTCGTCGAGCGAGGTGCCGTCGTGCAAACCTGGCGGGATTGGCTTTCGGAATCGCGGGACACAACCGCAAGTAGTACGTCGTTCGACATGATTCGGCGGGAAGCCTTGCAACTCCTGCCGTATGCCGAAACGGAATTGACCGCCCGGTTGCTGTTGGCGCAATATCACGGGGCGCTTTCGCGACGTCTTCATCAGGTTTCGGATTTGCTGGACGCGGCGACAAACGGCACATCATCGGACGAAGCCGTCCGGGAAGCGACAAAAATCATTGATTCGCTCCTGCAATCCTACGAATCGGGCCGACACCTCACGACACCGTTTCGCGTCAGTTTGATCGGGGCGGTCAACGTGGGCAAAAGCAGCCTGATGAACGCCCTGCTCGGCTTCAAACGTTCCATCATTTCACCGGTCGCCGGGACGACGCGAGACACGGTTTCGGCCAAAACGGTGATCGGCGGTTGGCCCGTCGTGCTGGTCGATACGGCCGGCATGCGCGAAACGTCGAACCCCATCGAACGAGAAGGGATTTCGCGGATGTGGGCGACCGTGTCGGAATCCGACCTCCTGGTGCAGGTGCTCGACCCCGTCGCGGAAGAAATTTCCCCCATATCGACAATTGACGATATCCCGAATCATGTGCCGGTCGTTTCCGTGATCAATAAAATTGATCTTCTTGATCAACATACTGTTGTAGAAAAGCGGCGGCAGTTCCCTGATTTCGTGCCTGTCAGCGCAACCAAAGGCGATGGTATTGTGTATCTCTATGATGTAATTCTGTGTAAATTACACAAAATGAGCTGCGACCATGCAAATTTGCTTGACTGTCAGGAGAATGCGATCGTTTTTACAGATCGCCAATATGCCCAACTGTCTGTTGTCGGCGATCAACTGTCTTGCGGAAAGATTCACTGTGCAAGAGCAGGCTTAATTTGAATACATAATCTTATTTCATATTTTTTATTCTCTCTATTTCAGCAGGTTTGCTGATGGTTTTGCGGTCAAAACGGCGATAAATCATTATCGCTTATACACAAAAAATAATTTTGAGAATAAAAACAGATAACCTTCTCGCTTTTCACCGCTCTTGTGTTTACAATAATTCTATTGACCATACCGTGGCCGCAGAAAGCCGAATGAACGACACGAAAACCTGTGGTTTCAGGACATTGCGTTTTTTGGTCAAACGATTCCAAGGGCAAAGGAAAAGCGAACCGTTTGTCATCGACAGGGAGACCAACATACCCGCACGTTGATTTGTCATTGCCAGACGGAATGATTGATGTTGTCAAATCATGAGTACATCCGCATTACAAGACCCGCTAACGAAAACCCCTGTTTTCCTGTCCGAACAGAATCAGGAGACGCCGATCGGTTTCCTTTTTCTGGAAGGCGATTCCCTGGTGATCGAGTTTCCCGGGAAGCATCCTGAAATACGGATTCCCCAGCCGAAAGCCCGCAAGACGGTCGAATTCATCGGCGATTCCTCGATCCGCATTGAGCTTCCGGACAATTCCGAAAAAAAAATCCGCCTGTATCTCAGCTCGAACGGCGAAGGGCGTTTTGCGGTTTACGGCATTCGCGAGTGGACCGGCATCGACGGAACCGAGCCGAGGGCGGTTCGCAAGCGGGCTTTCCTGATGCGTTTTGATTCAACGGGGGCAAAAATCGTGACGTTTTGGCAACTGGTTTTGCCTTATGTGATATTCGGGGTCACGTTCCTGTTGCAAGCATTCGCAAACGAAACATCGCCGGAAGTCGATTATTTCGCCGCCGCGTGGCAAAAACTCGCCCTATCGCCGATTGTCGCGGTTCACTATGCCTTCCTGCTGATTCCCGCCGTCGCGATCCTGTTTTACAACCGCATGTGGGCCCTGCTCACCACGTTCCAAATGAGCCTGCTTCTTGTCCTGATTACGGCCGGATGTTATTTTCTCCCGCAGGAATGGCAATTCCTCCCGACTTCGGAAAGTCCACTGTTGATTCAGGAATACTGGCTGGTTTTCACGCCGTACATGGTTCTGCTTTTGCTGCCGGCGTTCTATTATATTGTCGTCATGCGACGGTTGTGATGGCGACACTCGCAAGAATAAAGAATTAGGACGGTCAAGCCATTGACCGCCCCGACGGAAAATTTGCTCAAGTCGTTACCGGATATTGATCAAGTCGGAATCGGCGGTCATGCGGTCGACATAACGCGGAATTGTGTCAGCCTCGTCCTGCTCGCCTTCCGCCGTTTTCATGATCCGGAACGTGCAGCAGGGATCACCCTCCAACCGGCAACGGACCCGTTCGACCGGGGCGTTCACGATCTTGCTCATCGAAAGTTTGTCGATTTCGCAAACGATGCCCGAACCGTCGTACATCGAAACGAAAGGACAACTGAGCTTGTCGTATTCGGCACGACCGCTTTCGATACGGCAGGCGCCCAAACGCCCGCTCTGGCAGACGATTTCCGTAAATTCCTGCAGCCGCTCTTCCGGAACGTCCGATTTGATCTGGTTGTTGTAGTGCTCGGCCATTTCATCCGAGATGTCGCTGCACACCTTGGCCACGATGTCGTCGCCGCAATGCCGCTGGATCGCCCGCCACGCCGCCGGAACCAGGATGCTCTGGTAACCCTCGAACAGTTTTTTCAAGGCGTATTCCGTCGCGGAATAAAGATAGCGGGGCCGCCCACGACCTGGCAGACGTTCCAGTTTCTGATGGACATAGCCCGCGGCGATCAATTCGTTCAATTGTTCGGAGACCGCGGTACGTGTGACTCCGGTCGCTTCAATCAGATCGGACATTTTTTTCGGCGGCTGCCCGATCAAAAGCCGCATGATACGCGCCCCAACGGCACTGATGGAGTTTCGAATAAACATTTTTGCCCTTCAATAAAATTTAGATAATTGATCAAAAAATAATTTTTGTCAATAAAAACATTAGAATTATTGATACCTCCCAGTGCATTTTATCAACTCTTCCAAACATTATCAATCATTTTTTCTTTTTGCATAGAAGAATTTGCAAAATTTGTCTTTATTTTGAGAAAACTGTCAAAATTCTAACTATCTAATACCAGAATGGTTTAAAAAGAGTTATTTTCTGGTCTCCTTTTCATAAGCGGACAAAATGACCGTTACGGGCGTGCCTTCATCAGGGATATTCTCAGTAAATGCTTGAAATAATAAGCTGTTATTGTCACTCGTGCTGGCAACGGGCAAATCGAGGACAACGGTCGGAAAGTTGGAAACGCCGATGATTTCTCCAGTAACATCAGCAACATACTGATTTTTCCCGCCCTCCAGTTTAAGAAACAGGCTTCCGGAAAAAACCCACCAGGTGGACATCTGGTTTTTCGATTCCGCTTCCTGAATCCATTCCGCCGCTTTGGCCTCGTGACGCTTGCCCTCCTTGTCGAGCCAGCGGATCGTAATGTCGATTCGCGGCCCGGTCGCGGCGGCGAATTCCGGCTCAAACTGTACCGGCTTCCCCGGTTCGGCCCCCAGGGCCAGCAGCCCGACATGGATCAGCGACGGTTTGGCCTTCGTGGCGATGATGGATTCGTGTTCCTTGGTATTTTTGGAACAGGCGAAAAATTCGAGCGGCCCTTCGCGGAGACAGACTTCCGCGAGAAACACGACGCTTTTGCGGTCGGTGGCCAGAAAAACGCTCCGGTCGGGCGAAAGGGGGATCAGTTTCGCGTCCTCGTCGACCAGCGGGTCGGGCAGTTTTTCCTCTTTCGTTTCCCCCGGTTCCGCCGCGACCAGTTTGCCGTCGTCGGAAAATTTGTGCCGCACCGTCTGCCCCGTCACCGTGCCCGAATGGCACAGGAAGAGGATCGTAAGAGCCGCCGTGGTCGTCTTGATGGTTTTCGTCAACATGTTAATCTCCAGTTGTCGTTATAAACTCAAAGTGTAAATGAAAGTTCCTTTTTGCCACGGAAGTCACGGAAATGCGCAGAAGGACTAAATGAAAAAAGAATTCATTCAGGTTTTTTTACGTTATTGTTTATGAATTTTTCGTTTGAGAAATTATGAAAATATCGCATAACCAATACACAAAAAATCCGTGTTTCACCCTTGAAAATCCGTGGTTGGATAATAAACAACCTGTACTGTCCGGTTATGTGGTTTTCAAAGTGAATACCCATCGGTCTGTGACATTAAATTATATCGTGTTTTGATCGAAACTCGACCGCGAGCAAGCTCTTGTGCAACAATATTTCACGATCTAATTCAATTGTGGTGAATGGCGATATTACCTAATATTATCACTTTTTTCGCGTTTGCGAGATGATTTTTTTCATTCCAATTTCAAAATACGCAACGTCTATCGAAAAAAACCTCTTGTCTATTTGCGGAGGGGAAGTAGAATTATTTTCCGGGATGGTGACATGATTGTTGCCTCAAAACCCGTTCCGCCGGCAAAACGACGGAAATGATGGCTGCCAGACGCTGAATGCCATTCCTGTCGGTTTCCTTCGCACACATCCAGGGGTGAATTTTTCTGTTTTCGCCCTTTCTTGTGGAATGCAAAGATCGTTTTTTTGTTTTCACAATTTTCGGAGATGATTTATCATTATGACCCCTCATAACAATTCCGGCCAACATTCGTCCGCGACCATGCAAATCGGCGACACGGTTTCGAAGGCGCTGCACGCGCCGACCGTCGTTCGCGACCCCCATGCCCATTACAATCCCTTCGCCGTGGCCCAGCAACAGATCGACGCCGCGGCCGCCATCCTGGAACTGGACGACGCGACCCACCAGTTGCTCCGCTACCCCGAGCGCGAATTGCACGTTCGTTTCCCGGTGAAAATGGATGACGGGTCGATCCGGATTTTTCACGGTTTTCGCGTGCAATACAGCACGGCGCGCGGCCCGGCCAAGGGCGGAGTCCGCTGGCACCAGGACGAAACGATCGACACGGTGCGCGCGTTGAGCAGTTGGATGACCTGGAAGACGGCCGCGCTCGACCTGCCGCTCGGCGGCGGAAAAGGCGGCGTCGTGTGCGATCCGCGAAAACTTTCCGAACTGGAAAAGGAACGCGTCGCCCGCGGTTACATGCGAGCCATCGCCAAGACGGTCGACCCGAGTTGGGACGTTCCGGCCCCGGACGTGGGCACGACCCCGAAAATGATGGCCTGGATGCTCGACGAATACGAAACGATCACCGGTCGGCGGCTCCCCGGCCTGATCACCGGCAAACCGATTCCGCTCGGCGGATCTCAGGGCCGCACCGACGCAACCGCACGCGGCGGCTGCATCGTCGCCCGCGAAGCGGCGCTCGCTTACGAAATTCCGCTTCGCGGCAAGAGCATGGTCGTGCAGGGCTTCGGCAACGTCGGCATGTACGGCGCGATTCTCGGCACCGAACTGCTCGGCACGAAACTCACCGCGGTCAGCATGGTCGACGGCGCCCTGGTCAACCCCGACGGCATTGACGTGCAGGCCCTGGTGCAATACAACAAGGTGCATGGAACCATTGTCGGTTTCCCCGGCGCCAAGCCGCTGCCGCTTGAGGAACTGCTCCTGCAGGAATGCGATTTGCTCGTCCCCGCCGCGCTGGAAGGCGTCATCACGCCGGACAACGTCGACGGCATCAAGGCGAAAATGATCCTCGAACTGGCCAATGGCCCCACGACGCCCGAAGCCGACGCCGTGCTCAACGCCAAAGGCATCATCGTCATTCCCGACTTTTTGGCCAACGCGGGCGGCGTCACGGTCTCGTATTTCGAGCAGACGCAGAACTCGTACAACTACTATTGGGATTTGGAGACGATCCACACCCAACTCGACAACAAGATGTCGCAGGCCTTCAAGACGATTTTCGAAATGAGCGTCTCGCGCAAGGTCCCGCTCCGGGACGCCGCGTTCCTCGTCGCCGTGTCCCGCGTCGCCGAAGCCTGCAAACTCCGCGGCTGGGTGTAAAGAGTGGCCCATAAGACGTGACCCGTGATCATGCCACCGGAACCACGATGAAAACAGGAGCCCGAAGCGTCAGCAGGGGCCGATTCAGCCGCCGAACGGAGTTCGGCATGAAAAAAGAGTGATCACGCCCGGGCGGAGGTTCTCTCCGCTTGCGGGTGCGTTTTGAGTTTTTCACCCGCTCGGGGATTCCGGAGCGTCGGGATTTACGGGCGATTCGTCTTCCGCCGGCCATTCAACGTGATCGTCAAGCCAGTTTTTTTTATCTTCAATTGTGAAACGAATCGTGCAGGGCTTGGGGTATTCGCCGATCTGGTTATCGCCAATGTAATTTCGCGTGTAAAACGTCAGTTCGTACTCACCGGGGACGGAAAGGTCGTAATACTTATTAAGGGGGGAGATATCGTGTACTATGGAACCTTCTTCACCCGGTTCCAAAAGTTTGGCTTCAGGTGAACTGTTATACAGTGCATATACTGGCCACGAGACATAATCCAGGTAAGTGTTGTAACCGGTCTTGGTCAAATAAACTTCGTGGGTAGTGTCGCCCGAAACCCGTCGCAGCTTGATCGAATGGAGAGTGAACCAACGTGGTACTACATTTAGCAGGATAAAAGCATCTTCTTCGGAAACGTTTTTTAGTGCCACATCAAAACCAACCAGTTGACCGGTTCGGTAGGAATTCGCATCGGTTTTGACACTCCATTGCAGGGATTTTAACACTCTCGCATCAATTTCATCTTTATCCTGTAAACGTTTGAATACAAAATCCGGGCAGAAGCTTTGCAATAACAAGTCATAAAACATTTGTCGATGGCGGAGAATATCATCCTCCGATCCCTTAAAACGACGGGGGACAGGTGGATCCGGGTGATTGAAGATTGTTGTTGCCAGTTCCTTATTGGCCAATTGCGTGTATTTGCCGTGCTGCGCATTTTCCTTCGGTTGAGAATGCTCTGGTGGAATTTCCGAAGCGTGGTTGATACTGGAAATCATCAATGCGATAACGATGACACCAGCAATCTTCATAAGGTGAAATCCGATTATGCTCATGGTTTATTCCTCTTCTGTCGTTTCTGAAGTGAATTTAAGGTTTTCAACGTTTTCCATCCATACCGGAAGTGACAAGACCGGTCGATCGTTGGGGTCACAGCCGGATGTGTCGTCAATCATCCATTTTTCCACATTGTTATCATCCGGGTCAGGTTTCCATTCTGCTGTAGCTGTCCAATTCCATGATATTTCACGAAGTGGAACCCAAATACTTCCTTTCATCCCGTTTTCGTTATTTCCATTTGGCCTGTAAATCAGATACATCACAAAACGGTCATTGACTGAAATCTCCGATACTGTACTTATCATTGGTTGTCTTGGTGAATCCTCGGTTTGAATAGGTGAAGGCTTGTCATCCTGAGGGCAAATTGTTTCTCCGGAAGATATGGTCCACTCATTCTGCAATAAATTTGGGGCTGGATTGTATGGAAAGTGGGTGTCCAGCACATAGTCATCATGTGAACTTAGTATATCTGGAACAGAGCCCGGCTCAATTGTTTCCCGATACGCATTCACGGTTTGAAGAAAGGCGACTTTTCCGTCCCCATTTAACTCTGGGGCGGTAATCGTTGCATTGAAAATCATTCCGCCTGTGGTCTGAGGGCCAATATATGGGGGTCCCGTATCAGGTTTTTTAGTATCGAAAGATAAGATATAATCATTAAGAAAATAGCTTGTCACATGAGTTGTGCCGTCTTTCCTCGCCGTCAATACAGCCGTGGGCGCATCCACATAATAGCTTGCGTATGCACTCCTGCCGTAGGCTCTCCCGTTGACATCGGTGACGCTGAAGGTGGCGTTGAGCCCGCCGAGTTTGCTCGCGGTGTTGGATGTGTAATAGAATTCGAGGTCCTCATTGAAATAGCATTCGAACCCCTCCGAGTAACCGTATTTGTCCCACAGATCGACGATGCGCCCTTCCGTTTCGTCCGTGATGTAATCATGAACGACATTTCCACCGCCAGGTTGACTCCATTCGATACTGCCCGGATCAACCGTGATCTTGTCGGAGGTTTCCACGATGGCATGCACCTTCTGCCCGACGACGACGGTGTTTTGAGCTGTCTGACCTCCGACGGCGGTTCTTTCCACGAAGTCGCCTTCGCCTGCGAACTGGACGACGACCTCCGCGTAGGCGACATGGACAGGGATGCTGAGCGAAACGCCGCCACGCGTCGCGGTAAAGGTGAAATCGCGCGGCGCGTCCTTGTTGGCAACGTCATCTGGAATGCGATAAAGCCAGTCGTATTCCGACGCGCCGACATACACGCAGGTCCAATACTCCGCCCCGGCGCCGCTGATCGTCACCAGAGCATTGGGAGCATCAATCACATCCGTCGAGACATAAGCGACACGCTCAAGCTTCTGCGTCCCGTTCGCCGTCTGAAGCCGGGGCGTTTGAAATGCCATGACCGGACCGCCGATATGCGGTTTGTCAGGGCGTATGGATGACTGACCGGTACTCGTTTTCAACACAAACATTTCCAAATCAGGCACGGACGCGGAAGCATACGCAACATCCGGCAAATCGGGACGCGTGTCCTGCCAGGCGACAAAAAATTGCTGGAATTGTTCGCTTTCCTCCCAAATCACGGGCCCGCAAAACGACAATGTGGTCTCAATCTCGAAAGCGAAATTCGTTTCCTGTTCCAAGGTGTTTGCTTCACTCTCCGCAATGTCTCCAGGAATCAAAGCGAAGTCCTCGACGTTTGCCGCAATCTCCGTCGCGACTTGCGGCGCCGCCAATTCCTCCTGCGGAAACAACGCGCTCGACATGCCACCCGCAAGTCCGCCCGTCAAATCCACCGCCAGCAGGTGCCGGTCCTCAAGCGGTTCATGACGGAGCAGTTTGTGGTTGGAATGGGGCTTGATCTTCAAGGCATTCTTCCCCCCCCGTTCATTTTGCCCATTTCACCGCCGGGGCGGAAAGAATTCAGCCACGCAAACGCTTTGACCGCGAGATTCTTTGACATCAGGCACTCCTTATGATAAAGTGAGTATGAAAAAGCG
>JAVBQX010000230.1:0-30260 GCA_031548645.1 Thermoguttaceae bacterium | reverse complement strand
GATGATGACCGACTGCTCGACCTCCTCCGGACTGCGGCCGGGCCAGGTGGTGCGCACCGTGATGAGCGGCCGGTCGACGTCCGGCGTCAACTGGATCGGCACCGCGGTCAGCGCGATGACCCCGAACAGGACGGTCAGGATGACGCCGACGGCGACTTTGACGGGATTTTTCAATGAAAAGCGAATAAGGTCCATGGGGTGTCAGCGATGCGAATGAGTTTAGTTTTTCACCATGAAGGGGGGAAGGAAACACGAAAAAGGAAGTGGGGCAATAAGGTTTTATGTTTTGTGCTACTGAGGTTGTTTTGTTTGGGGGAATAAGGGGGAAATATTGTTGTTTCAACGCGTAGCCTTCTTACATCAAGGCACTATTTCCATTACGACAACACGGTCAACATTTTCACAAACCGAAGGGAATAGTGTTTGACGCAATGGTTCAACGCCGAAATCTGAAAACCTTATTTTCCCCTTATTTTCTCGACAAAACAACCTCAGTAGCCAAATGGCCGTCTCAAAACCCAACCTTATTACCTTATTCCGATACTGACAAAATCCCTCCCCCGATTTTTACAATTCCATTTTTTTCTCTTCACCTTCCGCTTTTTCTTCGGCGCAGGCTTTATCCTTTCGGGCATCGGCCAAAATGTCTTCGACGAGCGTGTCCTTTCGCGGTTTCGGGTCGATGGTCATGTGCCCGAACGCGACGGGGAGGTTTTCCAGAAACTCCGGATTGATCGACACGACGCGCACGTCCTGTCCCACGGCGAGGCGTTCGAGCCCTTCGATAACGACCTTCGCCCCGGCGGCGAGACGTTCGCGGGCTTCGTCCGATTTCGGTTCGATGAGATATTCCGCGGGCCCGTGCACGACGATGTTGACGGGATACTGATACACCTTGCCGGTTTCAAGCGACGCGGCTTGATCGGCCGCAACGTCCGCGGTTTCGGCGTCGTCCTTGACTTTGCCTTCGTTGGGAACGAGTACCCAGACGGTGTTGCCCTGCGTTTGAATCCAGACGGCGTCTTTCGGCACGACGATCCCCTCGCTGGGCGACCGCGTTTCAATGTAGGCCGTGAGACTCATGCCGACTTTCAGCTCGTTTTCCGGGTCTTTCAGCAGCACCTTGACCGGGAAGGTGCGCGACGAACTCGGCCCGTAGGGCACGATCGCTTCGATCTCGCCGGCGATCGTCCGCCCCAGCGCCTCGATGAAAATCGGGATCAGGTCGCCCAGGTGCAGTTGTTTCAGGTAGGTTTCGCCGATGGGAATTTCCGCGTACACTTCGCCGCGCGAGATGATCTCGACGATTTCGGTGCCCGGCGTGACGAGCTGCCCGATTTCCGCCAGTTTGCGAACGACGATGCCGTCGAAGGGCGCGACGATCTGCGAGCGTTCGAGTCGTTCCTTCGCCTCGTCGCGGGCCAGTTTCGACACGACGATCTGCCGCGAAAGCTGTTCGGTGACGATTTTCTGCTGGTTGATTTCCGACTCGGTGACGACTTTGCCTTCGGAAAGACGTTCGAACCGTTTGAGTTCCTCCATCTGCAAATCCAGTTGCGCCGTGTACAGGGCGATTTGCGCTTCCGCCTGTTCAAACGCGAGTTTCGTCCAGGTCGGGTCGATTTCTGCGATGACCGTTTCGTGCCCGGTCACGTAATCGCCTTCCTCGACGGAAAGTTTTTCGAGAATGCCCGACACCTCCGGCGACAGGACGACCTTTTTCAGTTCGGTCAGCCGCCCGACGAAGGGCCGTACCGCGGCCAGCGTTTTGCTTTCCGCCTCCGCGATGCGAACCGGGGCCAGCGTCACGCTTGAGGCCGGTGCCTGATCCTGCGGCGGCTCTTCCGGCGGGTTGAGCATCCGGTACCCCCCCCAGCCGAGGCCAAGCCCGACCAGCAATGCGGTGATCGTCAACGAAACAAGAACGACGGAAAATTGATTTTTATTCGAATTCATGGCGGGACGATTTCGGTTGTGTGTACAAAAATCGGCGTTTTGTGCGTTCAGGTGGGGGCGGGAATCGCACAAAGAGGTCGATCAAAAAAATGATCAATATGGCGATTATAAATAGAATAAACAAAAAATGCAATGAAAAGTTTCGCCAAAAAACAGCGATTTTTCATCATATTCGTTGTGTAATATCAATGGTGAATTGACATTATTGCATTTTGAAATACCGCCATGCAGATTGCACGAATTTTTACGGCTCCAGAATCTGCCGCCCGTGAACGACACCGAGGAGATGAACTTCGTTGTCGGTGGAATGATAACGATAGAGAATGCGATAACTGAAAACATGAATTTCACGGATTGTGTCGCCACTGAATTCCGGAACAATGGCCCCCGATTCAGGAAATCGCTCCAGACGGCGAGTGGCACGGACAATCAGCATGACAACCCGTCTGGCATGAAACGGTGAGTCTTCGGCAATGAAATCAGCGATTCGCTCCACCTGGTCAATTGCCTTGGGAGACCAGATCACTTGAGCCACTGGGATAGCCTTTCTTCCGCTTCCGATTGGGGAAGACCTTGCTTTTCCGCGATTTGCGATTCCGATTCGTCGATCACCTGTCGAAGATAAAGTCGATATTGAATTTCATCCCATGTGACGTCTTCAGGCAAATCATCAATCAATTGGCGGGCGGTTTCTTTTACACGGACACTCATTTCATTTCTCACGAATTCATGATTTTCGCCATTTTCACGGGCGTGACATTATGTTAATTCTATGTCATTTGACGTTAAAAAACCAGCGGCTTGGCATTTTTCTCTTCCCCTGACACCAAAATTTTTTCAAAATGCCGCTTGACACCTGCATGGGTCAGGAATATACTTCAAAATGTGTTGTCCCAAATGTCCGGGCGACAATGCAAACTCAAAAATCGACCGTTTTCAGGAAAAACTAATGACAAACGCGACGAACCTCAACCGGAATTGGTGGTGGCGGAACTGGTAATCCGGTTGCGCTAAGGTTTTGTTGCATTTTTCATGATATTTATCGTAAAAGCCGTAAGCGCAATCCGTCGCTTGCGGCTTTTTTGTTTTTAAATCGGCCAGAGCCCGAATCGTAAGCAAGGGACAAGAATCAGAGCCGCGACAGTCATGGAGCGGTCGTACTTCAAACATCAATGCCTAATGAAAGAAAGACAGAACATGAACTACGAAACGTATTTCCGCAATTATCCCAATCGCGAAGGGTATTTCGGCCGTCACGGCGGCATTTTCCTCCCGGACGAACTCGTGCCGGCCTTTGAGGAGATCACGCACGCCTACAAGACGATTTGCCATTCGGCGCAATTCATCAACGAACTCCGCCGGATCCGCCGCGAGTTCCAGGGCCGCCCGACGCCGGTCTATCACTGCGCGCGACTGTCCGAACTGAACCGCGGCGGGCAGATTTACCTCAAGCGGGAGGACCTCAACCACACGGGAGCCCACAAGTTGAACCACTGCATGGGCGAAGGTCTGCTGGCCAAATTCATGGGCAAAAAACTGCTCATCGCCGAAACCGGGGCCGGCCAGCACGGGGTCGCCCTGGCCACCGCGGCGGCGCATTTCGGGCTCGATTGCGAAATCCACATGGGCGAAGTCGACATCGAAAAGGAAGCCCCCAACGTGACGCGGATGAAAATTCTCGGCGCGAAGGTCGTGTCCGTCTCCCACGGCCAGAAAACGCTCAAGGAAGCGGTCGATTCGGCCTTCGAATCCTACGCGAAAAATTTCAAGGACGCGATTTACTGCATCGGTTCGGTCGTCGGGCCGCACCCCTTCCCGATGATGGTCCGCGATTTCCAGATGGTCGTCGGCATTGAGGCGCGGGAACAGTTCCTCGAAATGACCGGTATGATGCCCGACGCCGTGTGCGCCTGCGTCGGCGGCGGCAGCAATTCGATCGGCATGTTCACGCCCTTCCTCAAAGACGCGGTCGAACTTTACGGCGTCGAGCCGCTCGGCAAGGGCACCAAACTCGGCGAACACGCCGCGTCGATGACCTACGGAAAGCCCGGCGTTTTGCACGGCTTCACCAGCTACCTGCTGCAGGACGAACAGGGCAATCCCGCGCCGGTGCATTCGATCGCCTCGGGGCTGGACTACCAGAGCGTCGGGCCGGAACACGCGAATCTGCACGATGAAAAACGCGTCCGTTACGTCGGCGCGACCGACGCGGAAACGATCGACGCCTTTTTCAAACTCTCGCGCTACGAGGGGATCATCCCGGCGCTGGAAAGCGCCCACGCGGTGGCCTTCGGCATGAAACTGGCCCGCGAACTCGACGGCAGCGCGATCCTCATCAACTGCTCCGGCCGCGGCGACAAGGACGTCGATTACATCATCAAAAATTACGGCTACGGCGAAGAATACCGCTACGCCAACGAAAAAACGGCGCTGTGATGTCCAAAGTTACTTGTGTGCCCCAAGGTAGGGCGGTCACGCCGTGACCGCCGCAATCAGGGCCGCGACAGTCATGGAGCGGTTGCAGCGGAACAGACTTGGCGAAAAATGGTCTCACCACAGCGGCGGTCTCGGCGAGACCGCCCTACCTTGTTCCGGCTGCTCATCACCTCCGAATGCAATAAACACGAGGTTGGTCGTTCGGTACGGATTCTATGATTCGGCATGATCTCTTGTGCTCATGCGGGTCGTTGACCGGAGAAACGGGAACGTAAACCCCAAATAAAAATGACTAAAATGGCCACAGCTAGAAGAACAGGTAAAACGTACGTGCAGAAAGACATGCCGAGAATGACGAACGTCGTGGCAATTTGGTTCGCGTGCTTAATCTCCATTTTTTTCCACGCGATGGTTTTCCCGGCAGCCTGCCCCGATTGAAGAAATTCACTTTCCTCCATGACTTCCGACATTTCTCCCGAATTTTTGTCGAAAACGGCGCAGAGCCATTTCGAATTCATGCCATCCATATAGCGGAAGTAGACGAAAGAGACATCGAAGTCGTATTCAATGGAATATGGGTCAAAATTTTCCAAATCGAAAAACGTGAAAACCCGCGATCCATTTTGATTACGGTTATAGTAACCATGACCACCATGTGCACCAAGAATCTGAAAACCGTTTCCCACATCGACCACAGTAGGGGAATTGGAAAACGCCCAAGATAATTCCGGCAGGGAAACCGCTAAAATAAAGAACAAAAGTACGATTGATGATTTCATGGTCACCGCCTTGATATTTCGACAAGGTGTTGATTTTGTGCGACCGCTCCTCTGATTGACTCGCTTTTGTTTTTACATGATTTTTATAAGCGAAACAACCCTACTTCCCCCAAGAACCGACAAACCGCCCGATGCTCCCGGTGGAACATGGGCGGTTTGCGATGACGTAAAATACGCCGTCTATGCGGCCGGCTTTGAGACGTGTTGATTGATCGAGTCGGGTTTCGGAAGAACGCGACGGCCTTCGTGAAACGCCTCCAGTTCGCCCCGCAGGATCAGCATATCATCCGGGGCCTCAATGCCGACTCGCACCTTATCACCGCTCATCCGCACAACCGTGACGGTAATCGAATCGCCAATGATGATTTTTTCGCCTTCGCGTCTTGAGAGCACTAGCATTCTGTTACCCTGCTATAATGATTATGAATCCTGATGTTGGTCGTGTCCAATAGTTCAGTTATCGAACACCGGCGGGAAAAATTTCATCTTCTTTTTTCATGAAGCGATAATCGCTACGATTGGACATTAGTCATATCCGGCCATCACCCCCACCCGGCAGGCCGATAACCCCCGCAACGTCCCCGGCACGTTCGGCGACAATAATCTTCGAAACCTCAAGATATTTGTCCCGCACCTGAATATTTTGCTCGCTCAGGGCGGCTTCGCCTAAAAACGGGTGCCCGACCCGGGACGCATGCAGCCAAATTTCCAGCACCGCATCTTTGTCGCCGGGGACGTAATCCCGAATGGTAATCATCATGCCGCATCCGCTCAATTGCTGAGAATGCCCAGCAATTCCTGTTCCGGAACGACCAGCATGTTCAATTCGACCTGGCAATAGCGCTTTCCGCTCGGCCCGTAAAACAACACGCGATTGTGGTCCTTTTCCCATATGGCCGTCATTTTGACCGCACGCGGCCCGTGCAGGCAAAACATCACGCCGCACGCATCCCGTTCGCCTCTCTTGAGTAGCGATTCGGATGTCGGAAAGGAATTGATCAGGAGTTCGTGATGTTCACATAGGGTTTGATATACAAAATGACGCAAATCGGAAAACGTTTTAATCGTTTTAACGCTCGCTGTGACCATGGGGATATGACCTGCTACCTGATGTAATATGTATTGGGTTTCCGCCTTGCCGCGTCAAGACCTCAAGTCCTGATTCGATATGGAGTTGCTGCAAGAACGGATGCTATCGATGTTGCACGAAAAGAAGAAAATCACTTCATTGAATACTGCGAAAATAACTAAAGCAGCTAAAATAAGTAACTTTCAGTTAGAGGGAATATCGGAAGAGACTTTTTTTTTCTTTTGGTAAACCAGAGAGGTTTTGTAAAATAAGAAAAGAAAATGCACGGTTTCTGAATCGCATCATAAAGTACGAAATATTCGGAAAAAACAGGGAATTCGATATCATATTTCCTGCACAAAATCCCTCCACAGGCACTGTTCCGCACAACCGGATCATTTTACAAACTGGCTAATAATCTGTTCAGTAATTTTTCGCCCGGTGGTATTGAGGGCCAAGTCGGCAAGTTTTGTGCGGGAGACCCATTCCGTTTGATATTCGGCATTAGTTTTCCGTCCGGTGGATTTTGCGGAAAAAACTTTGAGTGTGATTTTGTAACGTGTAACCGCGTGACGGAATTCGGCCAATTGATCGTGCAAAACGATGGAATAACCTGTCATACGTTTGATATTCTCACAAAATTCCGCAAAATCGTCCGGCCTCATGTCAGGCGATACATAATGACGCGGAAAATCCCAAAGTCCCGCCCAACGAACGCCTTCGGGATATCGCATCATGAGATATTTCCCATTATTTTCGATGACGAGTGCCACCTCGGTACGCTCTTCGATATTTATTTCCGTTTTCAACGCCGGCAGGAGGTGCTGCAACCCCTGTTGCGCCGTGCGACAAATTGAGACAACAGGGCAGTCGACACATTTTGGCGTTTTCGGCGTACAAATCATACTGCCGAGGTCCATCAAGGCTTGGTTGAACAGGCCGAAGCGGGATGGGTTCGCATCTTCCGCATGGGATTTCGTCATTCGCTCCCGTTCGGGCAACACGAGTTCGGCCATTTGCCAGAGCAATTTGTTTCCGGCGGATTTCGCGGGATTATCGGGATAGGCCAACAGGCGGACGTGCAGTCGGATCGTATTCGCTTCAAGAATCGGCCTGCGTTGATGATACGCAATCGAGCAAACGGCCCCGGCTGTGTAACGTCCCACGCCCGGCAAGGCCAGCACGGCGTCGAATGTGTTCGGGAACGTGCCGCCGTGTTCGGAAACGATCAATTGCGCGGCGCGGTGCAGTTGCGTGGCCCGGCGGTAATAGCCCAAACCTTCCCAGTAACGCAGCACCTCGGCGTCCGTTGCTGCGGCCAGCGTTTGTACATCGGGAAAGCGTTCCAAAAATCGACGGTAATAGCCCTCGACGGTAACGGTGGTCGTCTGCTGCAACATGATTTCGCTGACCCAAACCTTGTAAGGGTCAAGAGTTCCCCGCCACGGAAGCTCGCGGGCATGTTTCGCGTACCAAACCGTCACCCTGCGTCGAAACGACCGCAACCATTTCGCATCGGGCAGTTGACATTCGACCGGTTCCGGTTGCATAGGTGCCATATATTATCAAAATAACCGTAACCATCTGTAACGGCCAAACTCCCAACTCCACACTCACTATGCGCCGGGGTAGGTGATCAGCGTGCAGACGGGGATGTCGTTGATTTTTTCGCGTCCTTTCAAACCGGCCAGTTCCATGACGAAGGCCGCGGCGACGATCGTGCCGCCTTCCTGTTCGACGAGGTCTTTGCAAGCCTTGATCGTGCCGCCGGTTGCGAGCAGGTCGTCGATGAGCAAAACCTTCATGCCCGGCGTGACGGTGTCGGCGTGGATTTGCAACGAATCGCTGCCGTATTCCAATTCGTAGGTATAGGTTACGGTTTTGTACGGCAACTTGCCCGGCTTGCGGATCGGGATCAGCGGCAGCTTGAGGGCGTAGGCGACCGGCGCGGCAAAAATGAAACCGCGGGCCTCGGGCGCGGCGATGACGTCGATCGGACCGAGTTCGCGGATTCTTTCGACCAGTTGCTCCACCGCCTGGCGATAGGCTTCGCCGTTTTCGATAAGCGTCGTGATGTCACGGAAAAGTATTCCCTTGACCGGAAAATCAGGTATTTCCCTAACGTAATCCTGCAAATTGAGCATAATGTCAATCTCCTGTGATGATATTTGTCCACAGATGACGCAGATGTATTTTTTTGATCAAAAAATCTGTGACATCTGTGTCATCTGCGGAAAAAACAATGCTTACCATTCCTTCGCTTCGAGCAGCCGCTGGACGTATTTCGAGAGAATGTCGGTTTCGATATTGACCTTGTCGCCGATTTTACGGCTTCCGAGGGTCGTCACCTTGAGCGTGTAGGGAATAAGCGCGACGCTGAAGCGGTTTTGCTCGCAGGCGACGAGCGTCAGGCTGATGCCGTCGACGGCGACGGAGCCTTTCGAGGCCATTTGCGAGGCCAGTTCCTGCGGAACGGCAAACCAGTAATCGGCCCAATCGCCGTAATCCTTGATTTCGACCAGTTCGCCCTGTCCGTCGATGTGGCCGCTGACGAAATGACCGCCCAGCCGGTCGCCGATGGCCAGGGCCCGTTCCAGATTGACCGGCGAACCGGCCTCCAACTCGCCGAGATTCGTCCGGGCCAGCGTTTCCGGACCGGCCTGAAAGGTCATCGTGCGTTTGCCCGTTTCCACGACGGTCAGGCAGCAGCCGTTGACCGAAACGCTGTCGGCCACCTTCGTGGTCGCGCGAATGGTCGGTTCCTCAATGACACGTCGGCAGCCCGGCGGTTCCGGGATCAGTTCGGCGACCCGTCCCAAAGCTTCAACGATTCCTGAAAACATCAGAGCCTCCTCTTATTAAATATTGTCCGAGGTAGGGCGGTCACGCCGTGACCGCCGCAATGGAATCTTCATTCCGACTTTTTATGGCATGTTGATCGGCAATCCGGCGGCGGTCTCGGCGAGACCGCCCTACCTTGATTCACATGTTTATGCTAACAAATCGCCTTATTCCTCATTCTCCTCCGAATCGTCGAAGGTGTCTTCGTCGGTGGCCATGTCGTCGAAGTCGTCAAAATCATCATCTGCGGCGGCGTCATCGTCCGGGTCTTCGATTTCGTCCGGATCGCAACTGTCGATGCCGTCGTCGTCCGCATCGCCGAAATCCTCAAATTCATCGTCCGGCAATTCCTCGAAGTCCTCGTCGAAATCGTCATCAAAATCCTCGTCATTGATATCGAAATCGTCATCATAATCATCTTCCCAACTCGCAAACAATGGCACGGCTCTTTCCGGCGCAATCATTCGGACTTTTTTCGCCGCGGCAACGGTCGTCGTCGCGGGGGCGGGAAATGTCGGTGTTCCGGGCGTCATATCGGAGGAAATCATAAGCACAAAAAGAGCACAATGGACGGTGTTTGCGAAACAGAAACCGGGGCTTTTCGCCCGCCTTCGGTCACGGGGCCAATACGGTCAAACGAAACGGGAATGAAACAACCTCACCATTGTAATAGCGACTTTTGCGCTGGGAAGTCTTTTCCGGCGATTTTGTCAAACGTTTTTACTTTGCCGCCCTTTGCACGCCGTTGCGGTGATTTACAATACGGGGGTTAAAGTGCGTTTTTATGATTCTCCACAGATGTCGCAGATGACACAGATATATGAATCAAAAAACATCTGCGACAATCTGTGTTATCTATGGATGATAATAATTTTGTGAGTACTGAGGAGATCGGGCCATGTTCCGGACGAAAACATGCGGCGAATTGCGGGCGAAAAACATCGGAAACGAAGTCACACTCAGCGGTTGGGTCGATTCCTACCGCAATCACGGCGGCTTTCTTTTCATTGATTTGCGGGACAGATACGGTAAAACGCAGGTCGTTTTCACCCCGGCCATTGGCGACAAATATTTCGAAGTGGCACAGGCTCTCCGGCTGGAAGACGTCATTCAAATCACCGGCAAAGTCAACCCGCGACCGGACGGCATGGTCAACCCGAAAATGGGTACCGGCGAAATTGAAGTGCAGGCCGTCGCCCTGACGCTGCTGAACAAGTCGGTTCCGGTCCCCTTCGTGCCTTCGGGATTCGACATGCCCTCGGAGGAAACGCGGCTGAAATACCGCTACCTTGATCTGCGCCGCCCCGAAATGCAACGCACGTTGGTCCTCCGGCACAAAATCACGAAGGTCATGCGCGATTATTTCGACGAAATCGACTTCGTCGAGGTCGAAACCCCCATGCTGGGCAAAAGCACCCCGGAAGGCGCCCGCGATTATCTCGTGCCGAGCCGCGTCTCGCAGGGCTGTTTTTACGCACTGCCGCAGTCGCCGCAACTTTACAAGCAGATTCTCATGATCGCCGGGATGGACCGCTATTTTCAAATCGCCCGCTGCTTCCGCGACGAAGACCTGCGGGCCGACCGCCAGCCGGAATTCACACAACTCGACGTCGAAATGGCCTTCGTCGAAATGGAGGACATCATTTCGACCATCGACGGGCTCATGGCGCGGCTCTGCCGGGAATTGCGAGGCGAAGAGCTGTCGCTGCCGATTCCGCGGATGACTTACGACGAGGCGATGGAGCGTTTCGGGCATGACGCGCCCGACCTTCGCTTCGGCATGGAACTGGTCGACGTGACCGACCTTGCGAAGGAATGCGAGTTCCGCGTGTTCAAGGAGCCGGCCGTTTCCGGCGGTCGCGTCCGGGGCATCAACGCGAAAAACGTCGCCGACCGCTATTCGCGAAAAGCGATCGACGAACTGACCGAATTCGCGAAATCCTACGGCGCGAAGGGGTTGGTCTGGTTCAAGGTCGAAGCCGACGGCAAGCTGGGCGGTCCCAGCGCGAAAAACTTTGACGAAAGCCTGTTGCAAAAGATCGGCGAGCGGCTTGACGCGGAAGCGAACGACCTGCTATTGTTCAGTTGCGACACCTTCGACGTCACCTGCAAGGTTTTGAACGCACTGCGGCGGAAACTCGCGGCGGAACTGAAACTGTACGATCCCGCGAAACTCAATATTTCCTGGATCGTCAAGTTCCCGATGTTCGCCCCGGACGAGGAAACCGGCGGCTGGACCGCGATGCACCACCCGTTCACCGCCCCGCTGGTCGAAGACCTGCCGAAACTGAAAACGGACACCGCCGCGGTGCGGGCCCAGGCCTATGACCTGGTCATCAACGGCTTCGAGGCCGGCGGCGGGACGATCCGAATCCACGACACAAGCTTGCAAAGCGAGGTCTTTTCGCTGATCGGGCTTTCGCTCGAAACGGCGCAATCGCAGTTCGGCTTCCTGCTCGAAGCTTTGAAAATGGGCGCCCCGCCGCACGGCGGCATCGCGCTCGGTCTCGACCGGCTGGTCATGCTCTTCGCGGGCCTCGACAACATCCGCGACTGCATCGCCTTCCCGAAAACCGCCCGGGCTTCCTGCCTGATGACCAACGCCCCCAGCCCCGTGGCGGCAAAACAGCTTGAAGAACTCGCCATCCGCACGACGGTCGACCCGGATTCGGTTCATTGAAAAATACGTGCGGCAGAGGATGGTTTTGCCGTCATACGCGGTATTTACACCCGCATACTGTCCAAAAACACGGCTTTGGAGTATAATGAAGCCGTTTCTCATGAAATGTCATACAATATATTGAAAAAGGGGATAAAAGGTCATGCAAGCGGATGACATTTTGCTGGACGTGGAAGACCGAATGCAGAAGGCGGTTGCGAAACTGAAAAAGGACCTGACCGGAATTCGGACCGGGCGGGCGAATCCCGGATTGGTCGATTCGGTCAAAGTCGACGTATACGGGTCGAGTATGCCGATGAAACAGGTGGCCACGGTCGCATGTCCGGAACCGACGCAAATCGTGATTCGTCCGTTCGACCTCGGAACGTTGAAGGACATCGAAAAGGCGATCATCGCGTCCGATTTGGGATACACGCCCAACAGCGACGGGCGCGTCGTGCGGATCAACATTCCGCCGCTTTCGACCCAGGTGCGTCAAAAAATGGTCGCGCGAATCAAGGAACTGGCCGAAGAAGCGAAAATCGCGATCCGCAACGTGCGTCGCGACGGTAACAAGATGACCGACACCGCCGAAAAAAACAAGGAAATGTCGGAAGACGATCGCGACGCCACGAAAGAGGAAATTCAGACGCTGACGAAAAAATACGAGGACGAAACGTCGGAACTGGCCAAAAACCGCGAAAAGGAAGTCATGGAAAACTGATTTCCTTGGTCGATGCAACAGCTATTCCGGGGATTACGCTATGCTTCATCCCCGGCTCATTTTAATTCCACTCTTACCTAATCCCTCGCTGACGCTTCGGGCTCCGGTTCTAACAGCCGTGTTTCTCAAGTTTTTCCCGCAAGGTGTCCGCCGTAAACGGCTTGACGAGATAGTCGCTGACGCCGGCCTGAATCGCTTCCAGGACGCGGGTCTTTTCCGCCTCGGTCGTCACCATGATCACCGGGATGTTGGTGTCCAACTTGCGGATTCCCTGCAAAACTTCCAATCCGGTCATGCCGGGCATGTTCCAGTCGGTCAACACGAGGTCATAATCTCCGGGCTTGAACAGTGAAAGGGCCTCCGCGCCGTCCGCGGCTTCCGTGACTTCGGTCACGCCGACCGCCTGGAGCGAACGAAGGATGATTTTACGCATGGTGCTGGAATCGTCGGCAACGAGTACTCTTGTCATAATCTCTGTCTTTTCTCAAAAAATCGTTTTTCGGGGACGATCGCCACGGTATATCGATGCCGTTTTCACGACCGCTGTGCGGGAATATCACAAATTCCCATGCTAATCAATAGGTCAAAATTACCGTCCAGTCAAGTGAAAAGAGGAAAAACAGAGAGCGGTTTCGTGTTTTGTCGATTTCAGGGGTAATTACCATTGTAGTGCAAGGAGGTATATCTCTGGTTGCATCGACGGTTCCGTGACGATCATTTTCGCAGAGGGATTTCCGGCTTTTCCGCATTCATCCCGGCTCCGCAGGAAAGATCAAATGGACACATTGGAAAAATTATTGGAACTTGATGAAAAACACGACGAATTGCTTGAACAACTTGCCCAACTTGACGCAAGAATCTCGGAGACGCTGAGCGAGTGGGGCGCAGGAACGACACAGGAAGCCGCGCCCGTACCGGAGCGCATTTTCAATCCCAAGCCGCGGCGTAAAGCGGCGTAATTTGAATGTTTTTTGCCGTCATTGAATCAGATTATTGGTCAAACTGAAATCCCGCAATGGCTTGTTCTGCGTTTTATCGCCCGGCGTGGCGGTTTCAGCCGGCGGTTTCGTATCGACTTGAGAATCCCCCAGCACTTTTGCGTGTACCTGCAATTCCAAGGGTGTCGACTGGGCATCGGTCACGATGCGAATCGTGTCGGTAAACTGTTCTTCCGAATCACTTTCCGGCGCCTTGTAGGAAACCGTGATGAAATGAATATTGCGAGATTGTACCTCGTCATTGGCCACCGGAGCCAGCTCAAATGAATAGTGTTCGTTTGGGCAGGTCACTTCCTTGATGGCAAATGGTGCCTCGGCACGGACAATAATCTTTTTTGTCACTTCCTGCCCCGGTTCGAGATTGCCGACGAAAAGTGTCGAAGGACTAACCGTAACTCCGGGATTGACTTTGCCTTGCACCATGATGGGGATTTCCCGATTCGCGCCTTCGTTTGAAACCAGGACGATGCGATCGTTGATAAAGCCGGGTTGGGCGTCGGACGCAAGCTTGACGACCAGCTTGTATCGAATCTGACCATAATTTCTTGAAATTTCAGTCAATTCGGCTGTGACGTCCTCATTCGTGCTCTTCATGGCCGTGACCTTCCAGTCGCTTCTGCCCTGATAGGTGAAATCCACCTGCTTTTCGACCGCCTTGCCGGAAGATACCGTGCCGAAATTCACTTCGCCGGGCTGGAAGTTGATATCGCTTCGAATATTCCCTTTGACGTGAAGCTGAACGGTCGCGTAAAACGGTTTGTCAATGACGACGGTGAGCGTTGCCCGCCTGTCCCCGGAAAAGCGATCCGTATTGAGGTGGGCCTTGACCTTGCCCGTCTCATAGGTTTTGATCGTCCCCTTATCAACGGAAACCGAAGTACATGAACAACTTGCAGAAACAGACCGTATATGAATGTCCTCGACGTAGGGGTTATATACTTCGAACTCGTACTCCGCTTTTGCGTTACGGGAAACATTTCCGAAATTGTACTCCTTTACCTTGAACATATCATCGGCCCACTTTTGAGCGAACACGTTTCCGTTTGTCGTCACCGTATGAGCCGCAAAAATAAGTACAATAATGGCCTTGGCAAATTGGTGAAACATAATGGGTCATCCTCATGGCTTTTGGAGGGCATGAAAAACTGGGAGGGGAGCTAATGATTTATTATAGGATGCAAATTCTTCAAAGTGACCCAAAATGATAAAATAAATTCTATATTATGATACGCAATGAAGTTATGTAATTTAATTATAATGCCTATTTCGTTCAGATCAATAGTGTTGTGTAAAATAACGCAAAAAACATAAATTTTTATCTTTGCGCAAAAAATAGTGTATATTTGTATCAAGTTAATTAACATTGATTGCTGTCATTACGCAATTTGCGCAAAATAATCAATGTTGGTGAAAAAGGTCGTCCGTGTATTGCCCCCCCCGCTGACCGGCGACGCGATTTTTCTATTGAGAGAGAAAATCACCCCCTGGGAGACAAACGAAACATGAAATCGCCGAAAAAAGTGCGCGCAAAGACGGTGTCCGCCGCCAAAGTCAAGAAAAAAAGTACGGAAAAAGCCAAAACGTCTTCGTCAAAAAAGAAAACCGGGGTGAAAAGCGGTGATTCCAAGGCGTTGAACGCAAAAATATCGAACAAGACGACCAAAAAGGCGGACAGGAAAGAAACGACCAAGCCGTCACAGCCCACGAAAGCTCCCGTCAAAGTCAAGGAAAGTGTCGCGAAACAATCCGCAAACAAGCGAAAGAGTCGTGAGCTGTCCGGGGCCGAATACGACGCCTTTGTGGTCAAGGCGGCCAAAAAGGAAAACGTGTCGCCGGAGGAACTGGTGACTGTGGACCGCCGTGGCGCCAAACCCTCGAACACTGTGCAGAATGCCGGGAAACCCGCCGCCGGGACAACGGAGAACGCGTCGGCCAAGGAACGCCGCCCGAAAGTACAACGTCGCCGGCAGATCGACCCGACAACCTGTGAGCGGGATTATTCGCAGGAGGAAATCGAGTTCATGAACGCGCTGGACGAATACAAACGCAACAGCGGACGCATGTTCCCGACGTGCAGCGAAATTCTCGAAGTTTTTCGCGGACTGGGTTACACGAAACAGTCGCACGAGGAAAGCGTCGAAATCAGCGCGAATCCGGAATCCGGCGACATATACATCACCGCGACCGAAACCAGCACGATGAGCCGAAGCGCCGAGCCCCGCCACGAGGCGAATCATCACGCGAATCAACATCACGGGACGAATGACAGGGACCGTACCGTTGAAACAGACGACACGGGGCGCACAAGTTCCGCCAATACCTGGCTGGAAGACCCGGAAGAAGACGATGCGCAACAACCCGGAATTACGTCGGGCTTCCCGCGGAATTCAACGCCGTATTTTTTGTAAGGCGGTTCATTTTTCAGCGACCACGTTCCTGATCGCGTTGTGGACCGTGTTTTTGCTTTTGATGCTGCTCCAGTTGAAAATGCAAAGATAACGGCAACGGCGCGACGACAACGCGTTTTCCAACGCGGATGTCCATTTGGCCTGGTCGTCGTGAAACAGCAGCCATTCGGTCGCGGCCCAATAGGGGGCGTCCGAAGATGCCAACGCGCGTTGGACGCCTTGATCCTGCCGTAGGTCTGGGGCGTGATCGTAAAAACTCCAACCGGGACAACTGTACTTGTTGACCGGGGCGTCGTAGAGCAATTCCTCCGCTTTCCATGCGGCGCCGTGCGTGAAAAGCCTTTCCCGCGGGACGCCGAGTTCCGCCGCTTTTTTGGCAAGATTTTCGAGATGCCGCCTTGCCACTTCCGCCAAATCCGCTTCCGTGATCTGCCCGTGGTCCCGGATTCCGGCGGTTTTGACGGCCGCGTATCCGATCGTTTGCACGCCGCGTCCGGGAAGCCGTTTTCCGTCGAGGCCCGTTTGCGGATCGTCTTTTTCCGGCTTGTCGAGCAGGTCGTTTCCATTCGGATAATGCCAGGCGTTGACGCCGACCGAGGATTCCCAACCGACTTTGAGGCCGACGAAGAGGTGTTTTTTGTTTTCCGGCAGGGATTTTTCCCAATCAAGAATGACGGGAACGATTTTCTCCATCTTTTCCTCCCACGCGGCGACGTATTTCGGGCTCATCAGATTCGGCGGCGGCAAAACGCGAAGCTGGCGCCCCCAATTCCGCCAGGCGATCTTGACGGCGTGTTCCGGGCTCCAGTCCGTCCATTCGACGTTTTCCGCGTTTTTAGGATCATAACCCGGCTTGGAGGCGTCCCACCAGTTCCAAAGGTCGGGACGCGCATTCCACCATTGTTCGCCGTCCAGTTGCACGAGAATCGGCAGTTCCATTTCCGCGACCAAATCGAGATCGTCGCGGAGTTGCCGGAGGAACCGCGATTCCGCGTCCGAATCCCCCGCGGGAATCTGGAGATACGAATAAATCATGCTGACGCCGATTCGGATTTCGCCATTCGTCGAAGCCGACAGTTTTTGCTTGATGTCCGAAAGCCCTTCCCGCGTCATCTCGTGACGGTGAAGGTTGACCAGGATATATTGCGAAGGGTCCGCCGCGGTCGCACTTCCCCAACCGCATGACAGAAGGAGCAAAACGCTCAGCGCTTTGACGGCAAGGTGATTCCAAATTGACATTTTTTCTCCTTGTTTGAACCGGTCCGGGGATTTGCGCTATGCTCCATCCCCGGCTCATTTTCAACTCCACACTCCAAATTCCACACTTTCACGTCATCCCGCATGTCGAAACAGCGGGAGGATCATTCCGATCACGGCGAGCAACGTTCCGGCGAAGGTCACGGCGAGGAAATGCTTTTCAGAAATCCAAAGAAAGAGCCGTCGCCCCAAAAACACGCCGATCAACAACCCGGGCAGAAGATTGTAGGCGATGAACCAGAGCGTCGTCGCGTTGACCATGCCGAGCCCGCAACTGATCGGCAGCTTGATCAGGTTCAAAATGCAGAACAGCCAGACCCAGGTGGCCATGTACTGTTCCTTGTCGAGATTCTGCGCCGACATGTAAACGTACATCGGCGGCACGCCCGCGTTGGCGTACATCGTCGTAAAACCGGTCGCCGCGCCGAGCGCGGGGCCGAACACCGCGTTCCGCCCGATCGATTCCCAGCGGAAATACTTCCGCCCCAGGTCGAACAGCATGAGCGCCAGCACGACCAGCGCGAGCGTGATTTGAAAATATTGATGCGGCGTCCGGGCCAGGGCCCAGGCCCCGAGTGCGATTCCCGCCAGCGCCGGCAGGAGCAGCTTGCGGATGATGGGCCATTGAATCTTTCGGCGATACAGCGAAATGCCGACCATGTCGCCGACGATCAGGACGGGCAGGATCGCGCCGGTCGAAAAACGTTCCTGGCCCGGAAAGGCGAAGGTCATCAGCAACACGCCGGGCATCGAAACGCCGGGCACGCCCGTCTTCGACATGCCGATGAGCACCGCGGCCGTAAAACCGAATAAATAGGGGACGATCTGTTCCAGGGACATGGGCGGACTCACGCGGGAATCAATACGAAGATCAAAGGCGAATAGACAATCCCCCCATTATACCCGGAAACGCCGCCGCCCCAAGTCATGCCATGCTTGAGTACGACAACGAAACGAGGTAGGGCGGTCACGCCGTGACAGCCGCGAACGCAGCGTACGAGCCGTGATCTGTGATCACGGAGTGACCGGGTGGAGGAGCCGCAAGACAGAAAGCACGTCGATACCCGAAATATCTCGAACGGCAAACTGAAAACACGAAATACGCTCACCCCAACGGACACGCCTCACACCGGTCACTCCGTTCGCTACGCTCTCTGCGTTCGCGGCTGCCAATTTACTGGCGAAGTCGTAATCCCGGAAAAAAGCAAATATAATGACAAATGAAGGGGCACGGGAAAGCGAAATTCAAAACGGTCATCTTGGAAAGAAGGCGACGGATCATGAGCGAAGAATGGGGCGGCGTGTGTCCCGTGTGTTTTGCGGAGATTCCGGTCGATGCCGTTTCCGCCGACGGAAACTGGGGCGTCTGCCGGAATTGCGACGGCGTTTTCCCGCTGTTTGAATCGGCGGCGATTCCAAAATCGCAACCGCGACCGGAGCGCGTCACACGCATGGAAATCGTACGCAACGGCGACGATCTCGTCGTGCAAATTCCGCCCGTCCGGGGAAAACTCGGCGGACTGTTTCTCTTTTGTTCCTGCTTCATGAGCGCGTTTGTCGCGGTCATTTTTCTGATTCCGGAAATGCCCCTCACGGCAAGGCTCATTCTCGGGAGCATCCTTGCGTTTTTTGATTTGCTGATGCTGTACTGCACCCTGCGATATTGGGCCCACCATCGCAGGATCGTGTTCGGCGCGGAACAAGTGCAAATCGAAGGGCGGCTTTTTTTTCTTCGTTCCCAAAAAACGATTCCGCGTTCGCGTCTCTGGGGATTGCGCAGCGACTGGGGCCCGACGCAGATCGGCAACGTTTACAATCTGCAACTCGCGTATGACAAAACGTCGCTGGAATTTCCATCCCGCTCGCAGGAGGAACAGCTTTGGGCCACGTCGGAAATCAACGGCTATCTCGACGCGACGGCCGGGGAACGGCTTTGCTGCCCCGCCTGCAATCGCGGCGTGCCGGATGAGGCAAGCGACCGCCTCAACCTGAACGCGCGACGCTGCCCGTGGTGCGGGGCGACGTTCGAACGCGAGGACGCGGCCCGGATCGGGATTGAGGAAATCGACAGCCCGTGGCGTTCGGCCTACGATCTCCTGCGACCGCTGGATTCGCCGACCCGCGTCGAACAGACGGACGACGAACTGGTCGCCGTTTTCGGCCCGCGCGGCGTGCAAAACATCTGGGAAAAACTCGGCATTTTGATCGTCCTGCTGCTGGGGTTGAGCATCGTGCCGGAAGTCTTTTTCCTGTTCCACCCCGTGGATGAAGTCAAAACGACCGCCGGGGGATTGTTGGCATGCAGCGTCCTGCTTTTCGGCCTGTTCGGTTGGGTTGTGCTGACCCTGTTTTGGGAAACGGCCCGGCTTCGCATCACGCGGGATGAGATTTTCATCACGAGGAGACATCCGCTGCTCAAACCGCGGGAATACCATGTCGAACGTGCGACGGACGCACTGGCGGAACCGACCGGCGCAATGGAACAGATGGCCCATTCGATCCGTTGCACCACGGCGGGGAAAAACACATTCAAATCAAGCGGCGCAGCGCCGAGGAAATCGCCTGGCTGCTCGGCGTGGTCAACCGCTTCCTGTACCGCACGCGGGAAGGCGGGCCGCTCCGCCGTTTGAAATACCCCGCGTGTCGCACCGATATTTCTGTTCGGGCGTTTCGCAGTGGCGTGGCGGAAACGCTTTCCTGTCCGGCTTGCGGTCGAATGTCGCCGCTTGCGGATTGCCTCGACCTCCCGCCGGAATCGCGCCGGCCCGATCCGCTTCAGCGTCCCCGCAATGCCCGGGCGACCGTCGAACGCGGCGAAGCGGAACTGATCCTCCATTATCCCGCGCGGAGCGGAACCCAATACGGTGCGCGGGGCGCATTGACCGCCCGGCTGTTCTTTTGGGCGATGTTCCTTGGGTTCGGCATTTTCGGCGTTTGCCTGGGCTACAAGGCCTGGCTCGAAGCCCAGGTCTTTTTCCAAGTGTTCGGCCCGGTCAAGGCCGTACTTTGGACGATCGCGTTGGTCGGTTGTACTTCGGGCGGCGCGATTGCGTATATTGCCATGTACTGGGGCGTGGCGAATCTCGCCTTCACAAGCTGGACGCTCCGCATCGACCATCGCAACGTCTGCCTGACGACGCGGGGATTTTTCACGACCCGGCGTCGGGAACGGGAGTTGACCGACGAAGTGCATGCCGAAACGGTCCGGGAACATTTCGGCTTTCATTGGCGGAAATGGCTGCGGCCAAGCTATTGGTTCGACACCGAACCGGCCTGGGGCGGCCATCATTTCGTGCTGACCACCCGTCCGCAGACACCGTTTCCGTACCATAACGTCGAAGAACGCGACTGGCTGCTTCGGGTGATTGATGATTTTCTGGCCAACCCCAACACAGAGCCCGGAGCGTAAGCGACGGGACAAGGAAATCAGAGCCGCGACAGCATGGAGCGGTTGCATTGGGACAAACGCAATATCCCCGCTACCACGGCGGTCACGGCGTGACCGCCGCAATGACAGCCGGAAACGCAGCGCAGCGGAGTGACCGGGGAGAGAGTTTTCTAACCGGGGAAATGCTCATTTCCCCTGCTCATACACGGAACATCGCAGGAATTGAAATATTACACAAAATGGTAGACGTGTTCCCCGGTCACTCCGCTCGTTGCACTCACTGCGTTCCCGGCTGCTGTTCTTGCGGATCATTTTTCGGCGAAATCTGCACAAAAAAAGGCGACACAAGGTCGCCTTTCAGGATCAGGAACAGCGCCGCGATTGCAACGCCGCCGTGTCCGTCGGTTTCAGTCGATTAATACATGTCGGGGCTCGGCATGGCCGGGCCGGCTTTGTCCTCTTTCGGGATTTCGGCCACGAGCGCTTCGCTGGTCAGCATGAGGCTCGAAACGCTGGCCGCGTTCTGCAGCGCGCTGCGGGTCACCTTGGTCGGGTCGATGACGCCGGACTTGACCAGGTCTTCGTAGGTGTCGGTCGCGGCGTTGTATCCGAAACCGCCCTTGCCGTCGGCGACTTTTTCGCAAACGATGCCGCCGTCCTTGCCGGCGTTGATCGCGATTTGCATCAGCGGGTAACGGCAGGCCTTGAGGATGATGTTGTAGCCGGTCAGTTCAGCGGCTGTCAGGTCTTCCGGCTGTCCGCAGGATTTCGCGGCACGGATGAGGGCCACGCCGCCACCGGGCAGAATGCCTTCCTCGACCGCCGCACGGGTCGCGTGCAAAGCGTCCTCGACGCGGGCTTTCTTTTCCTTCATTTCGCTTTCGGTCGCGGCGCCGACGTTCAGCTTGGCCACGCCGCCGGACAGCTTCGCGAGCCGTTCCTCAAGTTTTTCACGGTCGTAATCGCTGCTCACGTTGTCGATTTCGCGCCGAAGCTGCTCGATGCGGCCCTTGATTTCGTCGTTCTTGCCGGCGCCTTCGATGATCGTCGTGTTGTCCTTGTCGATGACGATCCGCTTCGCACGACCGAGGTCGGTCAGTTCCATGTTCTCGATTTTGCGACCGAGACTTTCGAACATCACTTCCCCGCCGGTCAAAATGCCGATGTCTTCCAGGATCGCCTTGCGGCGGTCGCCGTAGCCGGGCGCCTTGATCGCACAGACCTTCATGATGCCGCGCAGCCGGTTGATGACCAGCGTGGCCAGCGCTTCGCCATCGACATCTTCGGCCACGATGAGGAGCGGCTTGCCCGTGTTGACGACCTTTTCGAGAATCGGGATCATTTCCTTGATGCTCGAAACCTTCTTTTCGCTCAGCAACACGTAGGCGTCTTCCAGCACGCATTCCATTTTCTGCGCGTCCGTGACGAAGTAGGGCGAAAGATAGCCGCGGTCGAACTGCATGCCTTCGACCCATTCGACTTCGGTGGCCAGGCTCTTGCCTTCATCGACGGTGATGACACCGTCCTTGCCGACCTTTTCCATGGCGTCGGCCAAAAGGTTGCCGATTTCCATGTCGTTGTTGGCCGCGATGGCCCCCACCTGGGCGATTTCCGTCTTGCTGTTCTTCACCGATGTCGACATTTTCTTGAGTTGGGCTGTGATGTCGGCCACGGCGCGGTCGATGCCCAATTTCATCTGCAAGGGGTTGACCCCCGCGACGACGGCTTTCATGCCTTCGGTGAAAATCGCCTCGGCCAGGATCGTGGCGGTGGTCGTGCCGTCCCCGGCGATGTCGCCCGTCTTCGAAGCGACTTCACGCACCATGCGGGCGCCCATGTTTTCGTAGGTGTCTTCCAGGTCGACTTCCTTCGCGACGGTCACGCCGTCCTTGGTCACGGTCGGGGAACCGAAGCTCTTCTGGATAATCACGTTCCGCCCGCGCGGGCCGAGTGTGACCTTGACGGCCTTCGCAAGTTTCGAAACGCCGCGACGCAGGGCCTCACGGGCTTCCTGATCAAATGCAATCATCTTTGCCATTGTATTTCTCCTGAATATGATGTTAGTGCTCTAAAATTTTGAGGGGTTAGGGACTAGGGGTTAGGGGCTAGAGCTTGGGGGTTGTTGATATCAAAAACCCTCGTCCCTAATCCCTCGCCCCTCATCCCTTTATTATTGAATCACCGCGAGGATGTCGCTTTCGCGCATGAGCAGGAATTCGTTGTCGCCGACCCGGAATTCCTCGCCGGCGTAGGACAGGAAAATGACGCGGTCGCCTTCCTGGACCTGGAACTTGCTGCGGCTGCCGTCGTCAAGGACGCGACCGTCGCCGATGCTGACGACCACGCCGCGGGCCGGCTTGTTCTTGGCCGAATCCGGGAGGTAAAGTCCGCCGGCGGTTCGTTCTTCCGATTCTTCGCGGCGGATGACGACACGGTCACCGAGCGGTTGAATTTTCATGCCGCAGCATTTGCTATCCGATTTTTCACAACCGCAGCTGTCTTTTTTCTTCGCCATGACTGTTGATTTCTCCTGAGTGTTGGAATTATTTTGAGTTTTTTCAAAAAAGTTGTTATTTGGGTCAACAAATTTCTATTCACCAATGGGCTTTCGGTGCGAAACACCGTTTTTGACATTCCAAAAATGTTTTCCCCCCGTTTAGTGCAATCTTTGTGCCAAACCGTTGTGCCGGAAGAAAAAATAGCCTAACCTATTGTCGCATGAAAAGTAATGTTGTGCAAGAGATAGTAATTTCGTAAAATGAATTTTCGTGCAGCAAATTGTCTTTGCGGCCTGCCAAAATGACATTGGACAGCAATAAATCAATTTTTCCGGCACATATTTGTCACCATATTTCTTTTACCGAAGGAGCACGACCATGAAAGTCCTTGCAATCAACGGCAGTCCGAAGCCGAACGGCAACACGGCGACGGCTTTGCGCATCGTTTTGGGAGAACTGGAAAGCCAGGGAATCGAAACGGAGCTCGTCACCATCGGGCACAAAACGATTCGCGGCTGCGTCGCCTGCAATACGTGCCGCGAACGGGAGGACGGACGTTGCGTATTCGACGGTGACGAAGTCAACGCGGTGATTCCACGAATGGTTGCGGCGGACGGGCTGCTGCTCGGCTCGCCGGTCTATTACTCCGGCGTCAACGGGACGATGAAATCCTTCCTTGATCGGGCGTTTTTCGCCGCCGGGGGAGGGATGCGTCTCAAGGTCGGGGCCGCGGTCATCGCCGTGCGTCGTTCCGGCGGAACGGCGTCGTTCGACCAGTTGAACAAGTATTTCCTGATTTCGCAAATGCTGACCGTCGGCTCGAACTACTGGAACATCATTCACGGCCTCATGCCCGGCGAAGCGAACCAGGATGCGGAAGGCGTGCAGATCATGCAAACGCTGGGCCGCAACATGGCCTGGCTCCTGAAAACCATCGAACACGGCAAAACGGCCGTCCTTCCGCCGGAGCCGGAAGATAAAATCATGACCAACTTCGTGCGATGACGGTTCCCGCAGTATCTGTTTAATGCGAACAAGCGGTTGACACGCAACCTTGCATTGTTTCGAGCTCTGCTGCTGAAAAAGAATTGCCATTGAACAATTGTGCACTTTTTTGTAACATCACGTAGAAAGTTTTTCCGCGAAATGGTGTGCAAATCCGTGCGACAAAAAAACGGTAAAGAAAATCACAAAAATTCATCACAACGGGCAATAATTGGTATATTATGCCTGTGTGTGGTATTTTGTGCGCATTATCCGCCATTGTTCGGGCAGACTGAATTTCGAAGTTCGCAAGGCGAAACGGTGCGTTTTCCGGCTTCGGTGATCAATTCGCAGATGATCCGTCGTGGACAAGGCCTTGATGTTGCTTACAGTACGAATTTCGGAACAACATCCGACCTCGACGAAGACCTTTGGCCGGACGGTTGGACCCAATTCTTCGGCGAAGGTTTTCCCCGTTACGGACAGGCGCGTATCGCAGCACGACGTACACCCTTCGGCAGCGGTTGCCTGCAAATTCCGGTGCAACGGGGCGGCGTGACCCTTTTTTCACCGCGGGTCGAAATATCGCATGGTCTGACGTATGTGGGCAACGCCCAAGTGTTTTCACGGGGGTTGCAGCACGACCGCGTTTTCATTTCCCTCTCGCTGCTCGACTCCGACGGACGGATTCTCAAAACGACCGTTTCGGAATTCGTCGTCAATACGGAAGGCTGGATTCCGCTTGCCACCGCCCCGATCACGGCGGATCATCCCGCGGCGCACAGCGTTTCCGTCGGGCTGCATGTCGTTCCGCTAGTGCGGCAGGACCTTGCCGGATTGGTGGAATTCGGCCAGATCGATATCACGCAACAGCCGACGATTCAATTTGATCGAAAATCGCCCTGGCAGCTTTATACAAGAGCCGATGAAATCGAAATCAGCGGTCGCATCACGGCATCGTCGGCAAGCTGGTATGGGGCGAAACTTGAAATCCGCGATGCGCGCGGTCAGGTGCTCGACTCGCGTCCGTTGGCCGAACGGGGGCGCGAAAATGACGGCAACGCCGATTCCGGTGACGAATGGTCGACGGGCAATGTGGGGCAATACGGCTTTCGATGGCAACCGGAAATTACGGAGCCGGGCTATTACACGGTGATTTTGTCGTTGCCCATGCCGGGAATCGACCCCTACACGCTGGAACCGAAAGGCGCTTCACAGAGCATTTCGTTCGCGTTGCTTGAACCCTGTGGAACGATCGTCAACGGCGATTTCGGTTGGTCGCTTCCCGGCGATACGACGATTGATCAATGCCGCGAATTGGTTCCCCTGCTGGAAGCGGCCGCTATTTCGCGGCTCAAATTTCCCGCCTGGTTGTCGGAAACCAGCCCGGAATCGACCTGGCAGCAATACACGCTGTTTTGCGAATGGCTGGCCGCACGCCGCATTCGGGCAGTCGGCGTACTGGCGACTCCGCCCGCCGAGTTGCTCGCCGCCTGGCAAAGGCGGATGAACATCGTCCGCAACGACGTGCCCATTCCACAACTGCAAAAAGCGCCGACGGCGAACGCCGTCAACGTGCCGGCTACGAATGCCGCCGAAACGAACGGATCGCAGGGAAGTCGCCCAACGCTCGACATCGGGTTCGCGGGGAATATTTTCCTTCTGCCGTCGGAACACTGGCTCCCGTCGATTGAAGCGACGGTTTTCCGGTTGGGAATGGTCGTGCCCGACTGGCAACTCGGCCGGGACGATGACCGCTCGCTCATGGGGTTCGAGGGGCTCGAATCCTTGCTGGGTGAAATGGATTCGCGGTTCCAGCGACAGGGGCTCGACGCATCGTTCGGCCTGCCGTGGGACTGGGTGTATCCGTTCCCGCAATTTCCGCCGGAAAACAACGAGCAAACGTACCGGGGGTTCCTGTCGCTTGATAACGAATGGCCCTTGACGGTCGATGATCTGGCTTATTATCTCGACGCGGCGGACGGCAACGGCGTTGCGCGTCATGTCATGCTCGACCTGATCGACCGGCGTCGTTATCCGCTCGACGGACGCGTCATTGATCTGGTGCGGCGCATGATCGCGGTGAAGGAACACGGGGCCGAAGCCGTCTTTCTGGCCCGGCCGTTCGACCCGGATTTCGGTCTGTTCGACCCCGTCGGCGAGCCGCGGGAACTGTTCCTGCCCTGGCGGACGACAGCCCTGATGATTTCGGGGAAACTGCCTGTCGGCGGTTTTTCCATGCCGCGTGGGAGCGAAAACCACCTGTTCCGCGGCGCGGGCGGCACGGTCATGGCCCTCTGGAACGAAACGCCGTGCGACGAGGTGCTTTTTCTCGGAAAAGACAGCATGATCGTCGACGTTTGGGGTCGCAAGATTCGCCCGACATCCGAAAATCACCGGCAAACGATCCCCGTCGGACCGGTGCCGATTTTCGTGACGAACCTGTATCATGACGTGGCGATGATCCGGCAGAACTTTCGGCTTGAAAACGCGGACATTCCGAGCCGATACGGCGCGCCGATCCCGAATCGGCTGTATTTTATGAATACAAGCGGCGATGCGATGGACGGCCAATTGACCATCGTGCCACCTGATGGCGTAACCGTCGATCCGGACGTGATTTCCGTGCATCTCATGGCCGGCGAAACGGCAGAACAGGCCTTGACCTTTCGGCTAAACGCCCGAGCGGTGAGCGGCGAACAGATGCTGCGAGTCGACGTGCAAACCGGGTTGACGGACGCCCGCCTGTTCAGCATTTTCCAGCCGATCAACATCGGCGGCGGCGACGTTTCCATCGATCTTTCGACGCGTTTGAACCGGAACGGGGAACTGGAAGTACACCAGGCTTTTCTCAACGACGGACAAACGCCGGTCAATTTTACCTGCACACTTTACATCCCGAACCGACCATTGCAGAAGATGCAGGTGCAAAAGCAGGGATTCGGGCGAGCCGATTACACGTACACGATTCCCAACGGGCGGTCGCTGATCGGCAAAACGCTTCGCGTGGTGGGCAAGGAAATCGGCAGCCAACGCGTGTTGAAATACGAACTGAAAGCGAGTCCGTAATACAAGCGGGAATCTTGTTGCACAAGTGTCCAGCATTATTTTCCGGTGTCGCAACTGGTTTATTGATCACCATTTATTGAATGACAGGTTAAATATTTCACCTATTGATAATACATAATTGTCTTCTAATTCTTTGAAATCAAACAGGTTGCAATTTTTTCTTCAATCACCTGACATATTCTATATATATTGCCGACTATTGTATTTTTGTGTAATTAACTCAAATCCCCAATGATTTTCGCTACTGTCAGAAAAATAATATTATTTTTTGAGGTCCGAGTGTAAAATTAATACGTAATAATCGCTATAAGATAAATTTTTTACCTGAGCTTCTTATTCGGATGTTTATTTTTTACAAAGCGTCCAAAATTCTCGCACTAATTTTTGCTTTACAAAAGGAAGACAGGCCGAATTCTTTTTCGTTCGGCCAATGAAGTACAAAGGAAACTGTCATGCAAACTGCAGTCCGATATGAATCGAAACCGCGGCGTCACCGCCGAAATGAGATGATGCAGCTCCAAGAGGAGTTGGCCCTGAACGAACTGGCGACCCTGATCACGCGGAACGTCGTAAAACGAACCTATGACGGCGTACAGGCGTTGAAAATCGATACGGAGCCGGATCGCGTGACGTTGAGCGGTATTTGCGAGAGTTATTACATCAAGCAGTTGGCCCAGCAGGCGGTCATGGGCATGGTCGCCGACGAGGAAATCGTCAACGACATCGCCGTTATGTGACGGCAGGGCATTGCGAAGCCAGAGCAAGGGGCAATCCGAGCCGTGACGGTCACGAAGCGGTCACGGTTGTCAGAATCTCAATTGGTGGAAATATACGTACCGAACAGCTTTTCGGCACAAAGAATCCTTCATTTCTTTGTCCCTTTGTCCGCGATTTGGGTTCTGATTCCCTGCGTTATTTGCGTCCGGAAATTGCGGACAGCCTCTCATGAAAACCGCCTTGTCTCGGAGGGCAAATCTTGATAAACTTCGCTGCTTTTGGTTTATCAATGAAAAATTGGGCAGAATACGAAAAAGAAGCCGTCTGTTTTCAAAAATATGACACAATCCTTGAAAATATTGTTTGCGGATGACGAATTATCCCTCCAGGAATTGATGCGGCTGGAACTGCCGGGCATGGGACACCAGGTGACGGTCTGTCCCGATGGTTCGACGGCGCTGGCGGCGTTGGAACGGAACGGTTACGACTGCCTGCTGGTCGACCTTGACATGCCTGGCGCCAGCGGTCTGGAGGTCATCGAAGCGGCCCGCGAACTCGACCCGCACGTCGACGCGATCATCATGACGGGCAAAGGCACGATGGAAACGGCCATCTCGGCGCTGCGGAACGGAGCTTTCGACTTCCTGACCAAACCGTGCCGGCTGGCCGACATCGAGGCCGTGCTCAACCGCGTGGCCCAGCGGCGGGAATTGAACAAGAAATACCTCGCGATCAAAAACCAGCTCGAACGCATCGAAGGGGACAGCCGCCTGATCGGCACGTCGCTCGCCATGCAGCGCGTGTATCACATGATCGGCAAGATCGCGCCGACGGAATCGACCGTCGTGATCCTCGGCGAAACGGGCACCGGGAAGGAACTCGTCGCGCGGGCGGTGCATGACCAGAGCTTGCGTTCGGACAAGCCCTTCGTGGCGATCAACTGCGGGGCCCTGCCCGAAAACCTGATCGAAAGCGAACTGTTCGGCCATCGCAAAGGCAGTTTCACCGGCGCGGACGAACATCGTACCGGCTTGATCGAAGTGGCCGACAAGGGAACGTTGTTCCTTGATGAAATCGGCGAACTGCCCAAGGGCGTGCAGTCGAAACTGCTGCGTTTTCTCGAAAGCGGCGAAGTGCGTCGCATCGGCGAAAACGAGTCGACCGTGCGCGACGTGCGGGTCGTCTGCGCAACGCTGCGCAACCTCGAAGACATGGTGCGGGCCGGCGATTTCCGCGAAGACCTCTGGTTCCGCATCAACACGTTTGAAATTCACCTGCCTGCGTTGCGCGAGCGGCTGGAAGATTTGCCGGAACTGATCCAGCACCTGGCCAAGCGTTACGCGGGAAGCGTGCCGGCGAAACTGCGTTCGGGCCGCGACCTGTTCACGCGGGAAGCCTACGAAATCATGCAGCGGCATCCGTGGCCGGGCAACGTCCGACAGTTGGCCAACGTGATCGAACACGCGCTCATTCTTTCGGACAAGGTGCCGATCGGGCCCGAGGCCCTGCCGCAGCCGTTTTTGCGCATGCGACCGCACCACGCTCCCCAGGCGGACACGCCGCGATTGCACGTCGTCAACGATTCGGGCGACGCCGTTGAAGCGTCCGGCGGCACTTCGCCAAGCGGCGGCGGGGAATCGAAAAGCCTGCGCGATCTTGAAATCGAAGCCATCAACGGCGCGCTCGATCGCAACAAGGGCAACAAAATCAAGGCCGCCGAAGAACTCGGCATCAGCCTGAAAACGCTTTACAACAAACTCAGCCAGCAGGAAACCAGAAAAAGCGCGTGAGCATCATCCGGCAGGAATCAACGCCGGAAAATCACTTTTCGAGGAGCTTGGCGATGACTTCGCGGATGCGTTTCAGGCTGATCGGCATGCCGACGGTGAGGTGGATGCGGTCGCGTTTTGCCATGGCGCCCCATTTGATTTGCGGCTCGTCGAGCAATAGCAGGGCGGGCATTTCGTTGATGCGTTTATCCTCGACCAGTTCATTGAAGCTGGTCAGGGCCTGCGGACCGATGAACTGGGCGTTGAAGATCACCAGATCCGCCGGGGCGTCGTCCTTGATGCGTTCGAGGGCCCGTTCCGGGTCGGAGATGACCAGCACGCGATAGCCCGCCTTTTTGAGGGCCTCGCGGAAAACGTTCTGCATTTCGACGTCGGATTCGACGACCATGATGGCCTGCTGTTCCGCCTTCTTCGGGCCGCTGAGATTTTCCTTGGCCGCGAGTCCCGTTTCGATATGCGTCGGCGCGATGTCGTCTTCGCCCCCTTCTTCGAGACGGCGCGCGGCGACGAGGAGGTCGGCATGCAATTCAGCCATCGACTGGTAACGTTTCTCGACGTCGAGCGACATGGCCTTGTTAACGATGAACGCGACGGCGTGCGGCATCTTCGGGGCGACGACCTGGATCGGCTTGACCTGGTAAAAACGGGTCTTGTCGAGTCGCTTCATGCGGTCTTTCGTTTCGACCA
>JAVBQX010000193.1:0-14394 GCA_031548645.1 Thermoguttaceae bacterium | reverse complement strand
TTGAGCATGAAGGCCGTGATGCCGGTGATCAGCACGAGACTCACCCACGCGGCGAAGGCGTAAATCCAGCCGATAATGGCGTGCGTTTTCAGCGGCAACCGGTCCCAATAATAATAAAACGCGAACGCCGCGACGAGTTCGATGATGAAGAACACCCATTCCATGGCCCAGCCGAAAACGAAGGTGCGGATCAGCGTTTCAGTCGCCAGCGGCGAGGCCAGCCCGATCGTCCACCAGATGCCGACGCCCGTGATCGCGCCGAACACGACGGTCAACAGGATGAAAAACTTCGCGTGGCTTTTCCAGTATTCGCGATAGCGGAGATCGCCCTTCCGGATCGCGTGTTGGTTTTCCAGCGCCAACAGGATTCCGCCGCCCACGGCGTAATGCGAAACGACCACGTGAATGATGGCCACAAACGCGATCAGCATCGGGGCCGTCAGCCCCGGAACGTACCACCACGGATAATACATGTTATTTCACCTTGAACGTTATACGAACAAATTCGTCAATAATCCAGCCCGACGTCGAGCGACACGGCCGAGTGGGTCAGGGCTCCGACGCTGATGCGTTCGACGCCCGTTTCGGCGATCGCACGGACGGTTTGCAGGTTGACCCCGCCCGAGGCCTCCAGTTCGGTCGGCACGCCCAGCCGGTTCCGCATTTCCACCGCTTCGCGAATCTTCTCCGGCGTCATGTTGTCGAGCATCGCGATGTCCGGCGACTCGGGCAACACTTCGGCGAGCTGTTCGAGCGAATCGACTTCGATTTCGATCAGCGGCGGCACCAGGTTTTGCACCGATTTTTGCGCCACGTCGATGCCGCACGATTTGTATTTGTTCGGCACCGAGCCTTTCAGCACGACCTGGATTCCGCAGCGCCGCAGCATTTTCATCGCCGAGGCGTGATCCGCCTGTTGGCTTTGCTCGGTCAGTTCCTGCACGTAACGCGCGGACCATTCGCGGGCTTTTCGCACCGCCTGGCCCGGGGTGTAGCGGTCGCCCGTTCCGGCGTCGCTTGAAATTCCGAACGCGAGGTGGTTGTCCTTGATCAAAATCGCGTCGAACAGCCCGGTTCGGTGCGTCGTGCCGCCGCCGCAACGCACGGCGTATTTTTCGAGCCGACGCCAGCCGAGGGTCGTTTTCCGCGTGTCGTAAATCCGGGCTTTCGTCCCGGCGATTTCATTAATATAGCTTTTCGTCAGCATCGCGATGCCGCAAAGACGACCGACCAGATTAAGAATCATCCGCTCGGCGGTCAAAATCGATGCGACCGGGCCTGTGACCGTCCCCAGCGGCGTGCGACCCGGGCCGATGGCCTCGCCGTCGCGAAGGGCCGGCTCCCAGTGCAAACGCGAATCGACCATCGACGCGATCATGGGAACGGCGACCAGTCCGGCGGCGACGCCCGCCTGTCTCGCGTGCATAACCGCTTTTCCCATCGCATGTTCCGGCACAAGAGCCAGCGTCGTGATGTCGCCCGGGGTGCCGAGGTCTTCCGAAATGGCCAGGGCGATTAATTTACGTACATCATCGGCGAGCTGTTCGTCCCAACTCACCTGGTCAAAATCGCGTTCCAAGGCAAAGGCTCCTGATATGAGGTTCGCAACGAGAAAAGAAAAAAGAGCGTAAATCGAATAAGTCGAAGCATCGATCACAAATTATACACGGCTTCGCAAAGAATGACAAATGCCGCCGTAAATTTTTGCAAGTTTTTTCTGTTATTATTACCAAATCGGCAATAATCTCATGGCCCCGCCGCGGCGGTTACGGCGTGATCGCCTTGCCTTCTGCAGCGCGGTTTTTCGGTTTTTTTTCGTATTCCTTCCAGCGGCGGTGCAGCCACCAGTATTGTTCCGGATTCCGGCGGATGCCCTCTTCGAGGACGTGCGTGTACCACTGCGTGATTTCCTTGACCGTAATGCCGTCGGGATGGTCGCGCGGGTCGAGCACCCCGGCAATGGTGATGTTGAAGTGCAACGGCCGGTCATCGCGACGCGTCGCATAGCACACGACCACCGGCGCGTCGTATTGCAGGCTCAACAGGGCGATCGCCTTGTAGGTGGACGCTTTTTTGCCGAAAAAGTCGACCCAGCAGCCTTTCGGACCCGCCGACTGGTCCGCGAGAAAGGCCATGACGTCGCGGCGTTCGAGCACTTCGAGAATCTGGTCGTAGCCCTCGTTTTTCGGGACGAGGAACTGCCCCGACGCTTCGCGGAACGATTTGACGTAACGGTCGAGATAAGGGTTGTCGAGCGTCCGGGCCACGGAATAGGACGGATAGCCGAGAATGCCGAGAAAATAGCCGCCGGCCTCGAAATTGCCGAAATGCCCCGTGACCATGACCACCGGTCGGTCGTTGTGCAGGATTTTGCCGATCGTTTCCGTGTCGACCAGCGTGATGTAATCGCGCCAGTTTGTCGGGTGGATGCGCCGGGGGATGTGTGCGACCTCGACGACAAGCAGGAAGAGGTGTTCCCACATGCGGTAAATGAGTTCGTTTCGCTGCCGGGGCGTCATCTCGGGGAATGCGATGACCAAGTTTTCGCGAATCAGCCGCCGCCGGATCGGCACGAGATACGTAAAACACCACGCAAAACATCGCCCGAGCGAAACGCCCGCCTCAAGCGACATCGCCTGCGCGAGACAGACCATGACCCGCACGAGCAGGTAAACCAGATAATCAAGGACACGCTTCATTTCGTGAACTTTCGGCATAAATTTCGTAACGGCGCGACAATATGCGTATTTTACGCGATTTTTCAAATCCGGGCAACACGGATTTGGCGGCTGATTTTTGCTCTCGGTATATCAGGCATTGCGCTTTCTGTGTGGGCGACAAAAAACGAAAAATCGACTTCGACACAGAGCAACTATTGTTTCAAATATGTCACCACAGTAAATAAAATATTGACAATACTGTCGTTTCTTGCTAAAATGCCATTTACATTAGTATTTTAGTCAACAAAATCAATTTTTATTTATTAATAATAGAATTAACAGAAAGGATGATAAGTTATTGTGCATTTGTGACGTTTATCAATAGTTGGCGTTTCTATCATTGATTGAAAGGGTATGTTATGAGAAACTTCGTCCGCAATAAAATGGGGAGGAGTAATCTGCGAGCCTTTACACTCGTCGAACTTCTTGTCGTCATCGCAATCATCGGAATCTTGATTGCCCTTTTGCTACCGGCCGTTCAGGCTGCTCGTGAAGCAGCTCGTCGTATGCAGTGCACGAACAATTTGAAACAAATGGGCCTCGCGATACATAATTTTCATGATGCGCAAAAAGGGGTCCCGCCGTCCGCTATTTATGATTTTCGAACGACGCTTTTCGGGTTGCTCTACCCTTACATTGAACAGCAGGCAAATTATCAACGCCTTTGCACTCCAAGTATCGGGATCGAACGAAACAATCTTTGGTGGAAAGGAACTTATCCCGGACTTGCCACGGCGGATCAAATGACGGATCCGGACCGTACCGGCCTGGCGTCCATTTCCGGTTACATTTGCCCAAGCCGTCGCGGAAGCGGCGCCGGCATGGCAACCGCACCGGATTCCCAGGATCAGGAACACTTTGCCGCCGATACGGCGTCCGGTCCGCGAACCGATTACGCCGTCGTCCATCTGTATTGTGCTCCGGTTGGGGCCCTTCCCGCTGGAATAGAAAATGACGGTTGGTGGTGGGTCGCCGACCGGTCGGGGGAACAGGAACCGTATCATCGCGGACCGTTCCGCGGCCCCCGTCTGAGTGCGGGTGCGAGGGATTACGGCAACAGGGACCTGTTGAATGCAAGAGCGGCGAGTTGGATGCCCAAAGACACGTTTGCCCTCTGGTCGGACGGAACAAGCAACCAGTTCATTATCGGTGAAAAGCATATTCCCGTCGATCGCCTGGGAGTTTGCGACACAGGCACCAATGCGGGCGATTGCAGCTATTTGCGCAACGGGGCCCACGGGTCTTCCGCTTACGGCCGTTCCGTTTGCCACCTTTTCAAATCAGGAGACCCTGCCAATCCCAATACGGGCATCCAGGCATTTCCTTTGGCTCGTCCCAATGACTACGTGTCCACCACGGTGACGTACGTCCCGATGTTCCACTACGGATTCGGAAGTTCCCACACGGGCACCTGCAATTTCCTGATGGGCGACGGGTCCGTGCAATCCGTCAGTTCCACGACGCCGCCGTTCCCGATCCTTGCGGCACTCTCCATGACCAACGACGGAAAGGCTTATTCCATTCCGTAGTGTTGCATCGGGTCGAAAACGAAACAGGCGAACTCGCCGACGATGGGCCGGGTTTGCCTGTTCGGTTTGACGCCGCTCCCTGCACAATGCTGAAAGTTTCATTGTTCGAAGTCAAGTGGCGTCATTGTCATGATCACATTAACTTTTGCAAAAAAGATCAACCCATGAACAGATTACTGATGGTTTTATGCGTGGCAGGGCTGTTTTTTTCTTTGGGATGCGGCGAAAACCAGCAACTGCGGGGGGATATCAAGTTCAGTGACGGCAAACCGGTGACACACGGAACCGTGATATTCGCCACCGATACTTTTCTGGCGAGAGGCGAGATTAAAGACGGTGCCTATACGATGGGAACGCTCAAGGCCAAAGACGGGCTTCCTCCCGGAACCTACAACGTCTACGTCGCCGGGGTCGATAAGCCGGTTCCGCCGCCCAAACCGGGCGGAATGACGACTTATGCCAATATCTGCGCCGACAAGTTTTACAGCCCGAAGAGTTCCGGCCTCACCTGCACGGTTCCCGCTCCGAAAAACAGATACGATATCGTTTTGGAACCGCACCCCAAGAATTATCCCTGATGGGATATTTGCCTGTCGCAAAGTGTTCGTGAATACGACAGCCGCGAGCTTTCGATATCTCCCTGACGAATTGACCGCATGAATATGAAAGCGGCACCGGTGCCGACACCGGCTGCCGCTTGATTGTTTGAGGATGGGCGTTCAGGGGAACTCTGCAAAAACCGAATATTTCTCGCATGCGTTCTCCGCGTCTCTGCGAGAAACAAATTTCCACAATTCATCCTCGCAGTTCTCTCGTATCGGCGTTGACGTCCGTTGAGTTGTTGTCATACACAAAATGAATGTGAGCGTACTTGAGACCGTCGTTAGGTACAAAATCCAATTTGACTTCCACTCAATTACATTTTTTATAAAAAATCAATTGGAAGGATCGCGGCGGCAGGGTGACTTTGAGTTGATTCAAGTCATTGCCCGAAAGGGGCGCCCGGGATCCGTCGAAATATTCCACCTCGTAATCGGCGTTCGGTTCGATATGCCCCAATGAAAATGTTTTCGATTCCTCGGTCGCATGGCCGCGGCGGAACACGAGAGCGAAACCGGCGTTCAAATCGGGGCGGTCGAACTGCCAGCCGCACCACACGTCGTCCGTCGCGGGCGTTTCGTCGCACAGCGGATAAAAATCGCCGGTGTAAAACTCTTTCATCCGTGCCGCGGTCGCGAAAATCTTTTGAAACCACTTCGTTTCGTCCGCCGAAAACTCACGCCGCAAAATCCCGCCGTCGAAATCGGAGAACGTGATCACCGTGCCGGTGGAAATGATGCTGAACGCGGCGTAGTCGTCGTTGATCGGAACGCAATTGAACTCGCAGCCCTGGAACGGAAGGTAGGGCACCGTGTTCAGTGTGGCGTTTTGCCCGAGAATGAACGCCGTGTCGTTCGGTTTCTGCCCGATGAAATAATCGCTCCGGCAATAGGCGTGGGCCCGCGTCGCCATTTCGATATCGAGGCGTCGCCCGCCGCTGGCACAGTTTTCTTGCAGAATATCCGGGAAACGTCGGCGCATTTCGTCCATCATTTCATAAAGCCCGGCGATGTGTTTTGCTTCGGCGATGCCGACCCGATCCGGATTTTCTTTGTCGACACTCTCCCAGATCGGGCCCGGGTCGATGTTGAAATCCTGGCGGTAAATATTGATGCCGTGCTTGGCGATCATTTCGTAAACGATGTCCTTGATCCAGCGGCGGGCTTCCGGGTTGCCGAGGTCGAGCAAGGCCCCGTTGCGGAATTCGGGATGTTCCGTGTAAACGGGGGTTTCCTCGAAAATCCGTTCCGGCTCGAACCAGAGCAGCAGTTTCATGCCGTTTTTATGGACGGCCTCCGCGATGGGGAGCAGCGTCCCGCTCGGGTGCGTCGTCGTGTTGACCCGCCAGTCGCCGACGTACTTGTACCAGTTCGGTCCGCAGTTGGAATAAAGTTCGTCCTCGTGCGGCGCGCCGTACCACCCGGCGTCAATCCAATAGGTGTCGAAGGGGAATTCGTTGTCGACGACATATTTCAGGATGTCGAGCATCATCTGCGGCGTTTTGTTTCCGCCGCCGCAAGCGATTGCGAGAATCGGCGGGATGATTTTTCCCTGCGAATCACGCGGAACCTTGTTTTCCAGCATGAAACGGTGGACAAGCGTTTGGAATTCCCGGCGGGTTTGACCTTCCCGCGTGAAAACCGTCACCGACGGCTGTATCACCGTTTCAGCGGGGAGCAATTTGAAATGCGTGTGGTCCATGCCGATTTTGACGTTGACATTCTTCGAGTCGTTCGCGAATCGGGCGGCCCAGGAACCCGTCCAGCCGATCGCGAAAAGCCGGCCGGAAACGTCGCCGAATCCCAAGTCGACAAACGGCATGTATTCGTTGGACGAACGACCGCTCGGCGTGGAGAATTCGCGGCTTTCACCGGCGGCAAGCCCGACGGCGATCGGCGAAAAATCCTCCGCGATGCAATTGGAGCCGCGCAGGGTATTCAGCGTGATTTTGTCAGCGTCCGAAGGAATCGGGAGCGTGAGGTCAAGCGTCTGAAAATCGCTGATGGTTTCGGTCTCTTCCGTTTTGGAAAGATTGGTCAGCGAAACGGCGTATTCCGTCACGGGAAATTTTTTGTAATTCCTGCCGTTAACCGTGATTTGCAGTTTGCCGTCCGGGGCGGTATAAACCTTTTGCCAGCGGTCGAACGCTTCGGAGCTTTTATCCTCGTCGAATTTTTCTCCGAATGCCGACATATCGACGCTTTGGCCGCCGTATTTCAACGAAATGGAATCGCCCGGGCATTCCTGGGCGTAAATGACGTTCAACAGGGAAAAAAAGAGGGGCAAAGCGAATAAAGCGAAATGGGGTCGTCTCATAAACACATCCTTCCTGAGAAAGTTGAAACCGATGGTGGACTTGGGCTATTGCGTTATTCCGCCGATTTTACCGTTTCCGGATTGCTTTGTCAAAAAACGGCCGTTGAAAATGGTGCATCCACATAACAATTGAATATTAATATTTCACGAAGAGACGCAAAGAAAACCAAGTTCGCAAAGCTTGTGTTCCTGGCGACTTTGCGTGAGGTCTAATTTTTTATGAGACAGACAATATTTGTTTATCCCTACTGCTTTGGAAATCTTTAAAAATGGGATGACGTTTTCGCAATTCGGCGGCGGTCACGGCGTGACCGCCCTACCTTGACCCCAATTTCTAATGTTTCCAAAGCACTACTCTTTTTTTCAAAAAAGTCGTTACTTGCGAGACATGGGCGGGAAAATGAATTAAACTGGTATCTCACGGAATAACCGGAAATATTCAACCTTTCATGACGGAGAATCAATCATGACCGGAAAATTTTTTGGCGGCGTCCTGTTAATTTTCCTGTTCGTTCCAACGCGGCTTTTCGCAAATGATTTCATTCTGCCTGATAAGCTGCCGGAACATCCGCGGATTTACTTCACCAAGCAGTGTGAAGCGGAGATCAAGGAACTGATGAAGACGGATGAGTTCCTCGCCCGGCAGGTGGAGGGGTTGTATCAAAAAGCGGCGACATTCCTGGAGGATCAACGGGAAAACGGCACGACGATCTATGTGCTGCCGGACAATATCCGACTGTTGGGGCAAAGCTGGCAATTGATCGAGCGCGTCACATCGTTCGCGTTTGTTTATCGCATGACCGGCAATCAGGAATACGCCGACGCCGCGATTGCGGAGATGCTGGCCGTGTGCCGGTTCAAGGATTGGCATCCCGTCCATTTTCTGGACACCGCGGAAATGGCCGCCGGGGTCGCACTCGGTTACGACTGGCTGTATGACGACATCCCGGTCGAACAGCGCAATGAAATTCGCGAAGGCTTGATCAAGCTCGGCTTGAATGCGGGGTTGGATTTTTATAAAAACGACCGGCATTGGGTTCCCTCGGCCAGCAACTGGAACGAGGTTTGCAATAACGGCATGATCCTCGCCGCATTGGCCGTCGGCGACGAAGACCGGAAAACCGTCGACGAGGTATTCGATTACGCCATGAAAAGCATTCCGTTCGGGCTTTCGGTTTACGCGCCGGAAGGAACCTATCCGGAAGGTGGAAACTACTGGAATTACGGCACGCTGGCCAGTTGCATGACCATCGCCGCGTTCCATGATGTCTGCAAAACGGATTACGGTTTCCTCAAATCGCCGGGGTTCGAAAAAACCGGCGACTATTTCATGGGAATCATCCGCCCCGATTTCTGGTATTTCAATTATTCCGACTGCCCCGACGAAGCGCTCCCGAATCCGGCGATGTTCTGGCTTTCCAAAACGTTCAACCGACCGGACTACGCCGCATGGCTTCGTGACTTCGTGACGACGAAAAATTTCTACCAGGTTCGCGTCGAAGACAGCCGTCAAGAGGACGAATCCTTCCGTCATTATGATCGCTATGCCGTCCTGCGGGCGGTGTGGTACGATCCGCAGGCGGTGGGGGCCGATTTTTCCGACACGCCGCTTGCAAAAATCTGCTCCGGCAAACAGGCCATCGTCGTGATGCGAACCGCTTGGAAAGATCAGAACGCCGCGTATGCCGGCTTCAAAGCGGGCTCCAACAGCGCCGGGCATTGCCACCTCGACATCGGCACTTTCGTTTACGACGTACATGGCTATCGCTGGGCCGTCGACCTGGGGAGGGACATGGCCAGTTATCGCGTTCCGGGTGACCGGTGGCGGATTTACCGGACGAACAACCGGGGACACAATACCCTGCTGATTGACGACAAGCTGCAAAACATCAAGGCGGATTGTCAATTCACCGAATACGAAGCCGGCCAAGGCGACAACATCGGGCGTGCGGTCGCGGACATCACCGCCGCTTACGCGGAACAGGTCACTTCGGCGATTCGCACCGTGACGCTCAAGAAAGATGGGACGTTGATCGTTGAGGATAAAATCGAAGGGGCCGTCGCACCGGTTCGTTGGGGGATGATCACCCCGGCGACTGTCGAAATTGATGGGAAAACCGCGACGCTCGTTCAGGACGACAAAAAAGTCAACGCCGTGATCGAATCCGATGAGGTCGAAAAATTTGAAACGTTCTCGACCAAACCGGTCTTTGATTACGAAGATCAAAATTTGAATTATTCGATGCTGGGTGCCGTGGCGGTTCCCAAAGACGGCAGGATTTTCATCAAGGTCGTCCTGACGCCGTAATTCACCGGACTTGTTTTGAAATTGCCAAAGGAGTTGTTAATTGTGTATGGCACAGATGATTTTGCATTCCCCCCTGGCCATACAACGGCATTATTGCGTTTGATTCTTGCCATTGGTAAAATGGAGGGATTGCCAATGAGACAAACGATTCATTGTGATGTGATTAACCAATGTAAATTGAAAGGCCTTTCCATGTCCCACCTCATGAAACGACGTGATTTCCTTAAAGCCGCCGGTGCGACGACCGTTGCCGTCGGCGGTCTGATTTCCGCGGTCCCCGCCCCGGCGGTCGCCCGGACGCAAAAGGCCAACTCGAAACTGAACGTCGCCTGTATCGGCATCGCCAACCGCGGCGGGGCCAATGTATCCGGCGTCAGCGGCGAGAATATGGTCGCCCTGTGCGATATTGACGAAAACTATCTTGAAGCCGGCAAAAAACGATTTCCCAATGCGAAACTTTTCCGCGATTATCGTAAGATGTACGACGAAATCGAAAAGGAGATCGACGCGGTGGCGGTCAGTACGCCGGACCACACGCACGCTGCGGCCGCGATTCTCGGCATGAAGCTCGGCAAGCACTGCTATTGCGAAAAACCGCTGGCCCACAACGTCAAGGAAGTGCGGGACATGATGGCCATTGCACGTGAAAAAGGTCTCGCCACGCAAATGGGGACGCAAATTCACGCAGAGGACAACTACCGCCGCGTCGTCGAACTGGTGCGGGCCGGCGCCGTCGGCGCGATCAAGGAGGTGCACGTCTGGTGCGGATCAGGCTGGGGAGGAAGACCGTTTTCTACTGAAACGCCCGAGGTGCCGGCCAACATTGATTGGGATCTCTGGCTCGGCCCGGCGGAGGAACGGCCCTATAATCCGCAGTATTTCAAAGGCGCTTGGCGTTGCTTCTGGGCTTTCGGCAACGGAACGCTCGGCGATATGGCGTGTCACTATATGGATCTGCCATTCTGGGCTCTTCGCCTGCGACGTCCCAAGACGATCGAAGCCTTCAGCGAGGAAAAACCGACTGCGGAAGTCGCGCCGAAACAACTGCGCGTCGAATACACCTTCGCCGAAACGCGGCGACGTCCGGCCGTGACGCTCAACTGGTATGATGGCGGGTTGAAGCCGGCGATCCTCAAGGAAAAGGGTTTGCCCGAGTGGGGTAACGGCGTCGTGTTTGTCGGCGAGGAAGGACAGCTCATGGCCGATTATGGGCAACGCGTCCTGTTCCCGGAAGAAAAATTCGCGAATTACGAAGCACCGGCAAAAACGATTGCCGATTCGGTCGGGCATCACCAGGAATGGATCAACGCCTGCAAAACCGGCTCGCCGACGACCTGCAATTTCGGTTATTCCGGCGTTTTGGCCGAAACCGTGCTGCTCGGCTCGGTCGCCTTCCGGACGGGCAAAAAACTCGAATGGGACGCCGAAAACATGAAGGCGACCAACTGCCCCGAAGCCGACAAATACCTCAGCCGCGCTTACCGCAAAGGCTGGGAAGTGTAAAATGCGGAGTGTGGAATGATGAACGCATATGCGGCACCAGCCCCAAGCGTCAGCGCGGGGTGATGCCATTTCGCAATCCCGGGACAACCTTGCGCGGGATTGCACTATCTTTTCCGCAAGCAATCGCGAATCGCGATGATCGGTTCGAGAAATTCGTCCCAACGGTCGAGCGGGAGCATGTTCGGCCCATCGCTGGGCGAGGTTTCCGGCGTCGGGTGCGTTTCGACGAACAGAGCGTCGATGCCGACGGCGGTCGCGGCGCGGGCGAGCGGGAAAATCATTTCGCGGTTGCCGCCGGTCGCATGGCCGAGTCCGCCCGGCTCCTGCACGCTGTGCGTCGCGTCGAAGACGACGGGCGTGCCGAGTTTCCGCATCTCGACGAGACTCCGCATATCGTTGACCAGCCGACCGTAGCCGAAAAACGTGCCGCGTTCGCCCAGCAGGATGTCGGAGCAGCCGCCGCCTTCGAGTTTGCCGACGACGTGCCGCATGTCCCACGGCGCAAGGAACTGGCCCTTCTTGACGTGTACCGCCTTCCCGGTTTTGGCCGCGGCGACGAGCAGGTCGGTTTGCCGTGCGAGGAAGGCCGGAATCTGCACCAGGTCGCACACTTCGCCGACCGCTTCGGCCTGGTGCGATTCGTGAATGTCCGTCGTGACGGGCAGGCCGTAGTTTTTTTTGATTTCCGCCAGCCATTGCAGGCCGCGTTCAAGGCCCGGTCCGCGATCGGCCGCAAGACTTGTGCGATTGGCCTTGTCGAAAGAGCCTTTGAAGACCACGTTGACCGGAAAACGCGTCATGAGGTCGAGCAACGTTTCCGCGATGACGGGCAGGACGGATTCTTCCAAAACGCAAGGCCCCGCGATCAAAAGCAGCGGGCGGTCTTCGCCGCATTGATACGGCCCGATGTTCGCCGGATTGTTTGGCATGGAGTTGGGAGTGTGGAGTGTGGAGTGTGGAGTGTGGAGTGTGGAGTTCAAAAACACCGCACTTTTATCACTCTTTGGATGATTCAACGGCAAAATGGACGACGACCGTGTTGTCGGCTTCTTCGTCGTGTGTACGGCGTTTGATGTCGAAACGCATTCCGTGCGGCATGACGACGGGTTCGTCGACGACGACGTCGATTTCGCTTTCCGGTTCAAGCGTCACCTGCGGCACATTATCGAATGCGGGAGTGAACGGGACATGCTGCGTCACCTGCATCTGGTCGGGCCGGAAGGTCATTTTCAACCAACCGTCGATGCGCTGGCGATTATCGTCGGGCGAAACCGTGCGCTGCATGGAAAATCGGACGTCGCCGCGTTCGTTGTCCGATTCCGCCGACTCGTTTTCGCCGGCGCCGGCCACGATCGCGCGAAACGGCAACGGGGACGCCTGGTGATAAAAAGCGGGGGAATCGGCGGTGAACGGCTTAAGCGTCGACGGCAATTGCAGCGGCTCATTGAGACTCGCCCGGCAGGCGGCGACGGCCGAACGCGAAATACGAAAAAACGCGATTTCTCCGACTTCGAACCAGAAGACCAGCACAATCAAAAACGCCCAGCTTGCGTCAGTCAACAGCAGCATGAGGAAAAACGTCGTGCCCGCCGGCAAAAAAGTCCAAGTATGGCGGTTGGCAAGAATGCCATGCAGTCCGCGGGGCGTCAGCTTTGAGATATTTCCGTGACGTCTTCGCGCCAGGCAGCGGCTGCAATGGCAGCGCCAGCGGCCCGTCGGATAACGCAGGGACGTAATGAGGTGGTCCCACTCAAGAATATGGTGCGAAAAAATCGCCGAAAGGAACAAAATACTCGAACAGATGACTGTGTATTCCAGCGAAAGGCCGCCCTGATCTTCCGGAACTCCCAAAAAAACGACTCGGACGAAGAAAATACAAAACGTCGCCCAGAGGGCGGTCAACGCCGTGTAGCGAAAAAACAGAATAAATCGGTGCAATTGGTCGTACTTGACCCGCGTCACCTCAGTTGTTGTCTGATGGGAAAAATCCGCATTCGCCATTCTGTCAGCCTATTTTCTTTTCGTTTCCCGGTTTGCGCGAGGGTACGTCATGGGGCGGGAAGAGAAATTTTGTATATACTAAAATATCGTGAATTATCCGAAAGTAAAAACACTATTACCACTTTAGTATACACAAAAAGGGACGAAAGAAAACTCTCGTCCCTAAATTTCAATTTTCTACAGACAGTATTACAATAATCAATATTGGTGCTATAATCCTGCGGCTTTTTTCAATTCATCGACGCGGTCGGTTTTTTCCCAGGTGAAATCGGAGTCGTTTCGCCCGAAGTGCCCGCCGTGAGCGGTTTTCTGGAAAATCGGCCGGCGCAAATCAAGGTACTTAATGATGCCGCCGGGACTGAGCGGGAACAGTTCCTGCACGATTTTCCCGAGTTTCGCTTCGTCAATTTTCGACGTGCCATCGGTATCGATCAGCACGCTGACCGGGTCGGTGACGCCGATGGCGTAGGCCAATTGCACTTCGCAACGGTCCGCAATACCGGCCGCGACGATATTCTTTGCAACGTAACGAGCCATATAGGCTGCGCTTCGGTCGACTTTCGTCGGATCTTTGCCGCTGAAAGCGCCACCGCCGTGACGGGCCCAGCCGCCGTAGGTGTCGACGATGATTTTGCGACCGGTCAGGCCGCAGTCGCCGTGCGGGCCGCCGACGACGAATTTTCCAGTCGGATTGACGTAATACTTGATGTCGCCTTTGACCAGAGCCTTGGGCAGCAGCGGTTCGATCACGTTCGGGATGATGTATTCGGCGATGCCATTTTGGTCGATCGACGGATCATGTTGCGTGGAAACGACTACGGTGTCGATCCGGACTGGCGTGGCGCCGTCGAATTCGACCGTGACCTGGCTTTTGCTGTCCGGCCGCAGCCACGGAACTTCGCCTCGAATACGGGCTTCGGACAATTTATTGGTAATCTGGTGAGACAGGGCGATTGGGAGCGGCATCAATTCGGGCGTATGATTGCAGGCATAACCAAACATGAGGCCCTGATCGCCGGCGCCAATTTCCTTGTGCGAGGCGGAATTTTCGTCAACGCCTTGGGCGATGTCCGGGCTCTGGCGGTCGAGTGAGATCATGACGGCACAGGTTTCGGCGCTGATTCCCCAATGGTCGTCAACGTAACCCGCGCTGCAAATGGCCTTTCGGACGACCTCTTGATAGTCGATTCGCGCGTGGGTCGTGATTTCGCCCGCGATAATGGCAATCCCCGTGGTGACCATGGTTTCGCAGGCAACGCGGCTCATCGGGTCCTGAGCGATCAGTGCGTCGAGTACGGCGTCGGAAATCTGGTCGGCCAGTTTGTCCGGGTGGCCCATACTCACCGCTTCACTTGTAAAAAGTCGCTTTGACACGTCGTTCTCCTTTATACTGGTAAAACAGGCGAGATGTTTCAAT
>JAVBQX010000085.1:0-22268 GCA_031548645.1 Thermoguttaceae bacterium | reverse complement strand
AAACACGCTGATTCCGGTGCTGTCCGACTGCTGTGAAACGCTGACGCAAAAAGCCCGACAGTGGAAAGACGTATTGAAAATCGGTCGAACGCATCTCGCCGACGCGGTGCCGATGACGCTCGGTCAGGAATTCGGCGCGTTCGCGCGGCAATTGGAATTGGCGAAAGAACGCACGCAAGCCGCTTTGCAACAGGTTTTGGAATTGCCCGCCGGCGGAACGGCGGTCGGGACGGGGCTCAACACTCATCCGGAATACGGAAAACAAGTCGCGGAAGAATTGGCGGCATTGACGTCGATTCCGTTCGTCGAAGCGAAAGACCATTTCGAAGCGAATGCACAGCGTGACGGTCTGGTGACCGCCCATGCGTTGATCAAATCGGTTTCCGTCGTGCTGATGAACGTCGCAAACAACATTCGCTTTTTATCCAGCGGGCCCCGATGCGGTTACTATGAAGTCATTCTCCCCGACTTGCAGCCGGGCAGTTCGATCATGCCGGGGAAAGTCAATCCGGTTTTGTGCGAAAGCCTGATGCAGGTCGCCGCAAGAGTCGCGGGAAACGATCAAACAATCACAACCGCGGGCGTGACCGGCGGACAATTTCAGCTCAACATCATGATGCCCGTAATGGCGGACACCGCGATTGAGTCGATACGAATCCTTGCCGCCGCGACCAAAATTTTCACTGAAAAAGCGTTGAAAGAGATGGAAGCGAACGAAACGAATTGTACCGACGCCATCGAACGAAGTTTGGCCATGGCGACGGGTTTGAATTCGTATATCGGATACGAAAAAGCCGCCGCGATCGCCAAGGAAGCGTTCAAAACGGGTAAAACGGTTCGCGACATTTGCATGGAACAAAATATTCTGAAACCGGACGATTTGCAAAAAGCGCTCGACCCAAAACAAATGGCCAAACAAAAATAATCCGTAACGTTTCAGGTAGGGCGGTCACGCCGTGACCGCCGGAGTTGCGGCTCGCATAAAAATATCAGGAAAATTTTTTAAATTTCAATAATATGATAGCCTTTCTTTGTTCATCAATCGGTAAAAAACTCATCATGAGCCTGAGTGGCTTGTTTTTGGTGGTTTTTCTCGTGGTTCATGTCTTGCTCAATTTGGCGGCCCTGGTTTCGCGGGAACTTTATGAACTGGCGTGCGAATTCATGGACACGAATTTTTTCGTGCAAATCCTGGTTCCCGTGCTGGCGTTGGGGTTCATCGTTCATATCATTTGCTCAATTATTATCGAGCTGCAAAATCAGACCGCGCGCCCGGTGAAATATTTGGCCACTAACAAAGCGAAGGCCGCGTCCTGGGCGTCGAAAAACATGTTTGTTTTGGGTCTGATCGTGCTCGGTTTTCTCGGTTTGCATTTTTTTCATTTCTGGTCGAAAATGCAATTGCAAAGTTTTTTAGGCAACGACCCTGCGAACGCCTATGACTTGCTGGTTGAGTTATTCAGCAAATGGTACTATTGCGTTATATACATCGTTTGGATATTCGCCTTGTATTTTCATATTTCGCATGGTTTTTGGAGTGCGTTCCAATCCATCGGCATGAGCAACGCAAGATGGATCCCGCGTCTGCAATTTCTTGCAAAAATCTATGCAGCCATTGTTACCGTGGCGTTTATTTCCATACCGATTTATTTTTTCTTTGGCTTGCAAACGATATTTTGCGAAACATAGGAATCATTTTTTACGCCACAACAAAATAAAAATAATCATTCGAACAATTCAAAAGATATGCCTGAAACCAAATTGCAATCGAAAACTCCTGAAGGGATGTTGTCCGAGAAATGGACACGCCATAAAGCGGAAATCAGAGTCATCAGTCCGGCGAATAAACGCAAACTGGAAATTATCGTCATCGGCACGGGGTTGGCCGGTGCGTCTGCCGCGGCATCGCTTGGCGAGTTGGGTTACAACGTGAAAGTGTTTTGCATCTCCGACAGCCCGAGACGCGCACACTCCATCGCGGCCCAAGGCGGAATCAACGCCGCGAAAAATTATCAAAACGACAACGATTCGATCTATCGCCTGTTTTACGATACTATCAAAGGGGGCGACTACCGCTCGCGCGAAGCGAACGTTTATCGGTTGGCCGAAGTGAGTTCGTTGATCATCGACCAATGCGTGGCCCAGGGCGTTCCTTTTGCGCGTGATTACGACGGTTTGCTGTCGAATCGTTCGTTCGGCGGCTCGCAGGTTTCGCGGACATTTTACGCACGCGGGCAAACCGGCCAGCAATTATTGCTCGGCGCTTACGCCGCCCTGAATCGCCAGATTGCCGCCGGCAGCGTCAAATCGTATAACCGGCGGGAAATGCTGGATTTGGTTCTCATCGACGGCAAAGCCAAAGGCGTCATTGTCCGCAATTTGGAAACGGGCGAAATCGAACGTCACGGCGCACACGCGGTCGTGATTGCAAGCGGCGGATACGGCAACGCGTTTTTCCTGTCGACGAACGCGATGAACTGCAACGGTTCGGCGATCATTCAATGTTATAAGAAAGGCGCCTTTTTCGCCAATCCGTGTTTCGCGCAAATCCACCCGACATGTATTCCGATTCACGGCGAACAACAATCGAAACTGACGTTGATGTCCGAATCGCTTCGCAACGACGGCAGAATCTGGACGCCGAAAAAACTCGATGACGTTGAAAAATTGCGAAAAAACCAAATCAAACCGTCGCAGATTCCGGAAGCGGATCGGGATTATTATCTGGAACGGCGTTATCCGGCGTTTGGAAATCTCGTGCCTCGCGATGTGGCTTCGCGTGCGGCAAAGGAACGTTGCGATGCCGGATTCGGCGTGAACGAAACCGGACTTGCCGTCTTTCTCGATTTCTCAACGGCCTTGGAACGGTTCGGCCGGAAAGTCATCGACGAACGTTATGGCAACCTTTTCCAGATGTATGAAAAGATCACTGACGTCAATCCGTACAAGGAACCGATGCAAATTTATCCGGCCATCCATTATGTTATGGGCGGCATCTGGGTGGATTACAATTTGATGACGACGATTCCCGGGTTGTACGCCATCGGCGAGGCGAACTTCAGCGACCACGGCGGAAACCGATTGGGGGCCTCGGCCCTGATGCAAGGTCTCGCGGACGGATATTTCATCCTACCGTACACCATCGGCGATTACCTGTCCTACGAAATCCAAACGCCGAAAACCGATACGAATCACGAGGCGTTCGTGGAAGCGGAAAAACGGATCAAGGAAAAAATCGACAGAATTTTCAACATCAAAGGCAAACAGCCCGTTGACGTCATCCACCAAAAATTGGGACAAATCCTGTGGAAATATGTCGGGATGGCGAGGAACGAAAAAGGGTTGAAAAAAGCGATCCAGTTGATTGAAGAAGTCCGCAAGGAATTTTGGTCGGATGTTTTGATACCGGGTGAGAATGCCGAGTTCAATCAGGAACTGGAAAAAGCCTTGCGATTGGTGGATTTTATCGAAATCGGAAAACTGATGGCCATCGACGCACTCGACCGCAGGGAATCATGCGGCGGACACTTCCGCGAAGAAATGCAGACCGAAGACGGCGAAACGAAACGTGACGACAAAAATTACATGTTCGTTTCGGCGTGGGAATATCACGGTGAAAATCAAGACCCGTCGCTCCACAAAGAACCGTTGAATTATGAAACCGTCAAAGTCTCAACACGGAATTACAAAACCTGAATGTTTTCGCCGAGTCCTCGAAAGGTAGGGCTCGCACGCCGTGCGAGCCGCAAATTCGGCGGTCACGGCGTGACCGCCCTACTATGAATACCAATAAATACCCAACTCCTCATTTAATAATATTGCAATAACGATGAAATTCACACTGAAAATATGGCGGCAAAAAAACGCGAAATCGAAAGGCCGATTTGAAACTTACGAGATTGATAACATCTCGCCGGACACTTCGTTTCTTGAGATGTTGGATATTTTGAATAACAATCTCATCCGCGAAGGAAAAGAACCGGTCGCTTTCGACCACGATTGCCGCGAAGGCATTTGCGGCATGTGTTCCTTGTACATCAACGGCAGGGCGCACGGTCCCGATGACGACATCACGACGTGCCAGTTGCATGCCCGCAAATTCAACGACGGCGACACGATCACCGTCGAGCCCTGGCGTTCGGCGGCGTTTCCGGTGATCAAGGATTTGGTCGTCAATCGCAATGCGTTCGACCAAATATTACAGGCGGGCGGTTTCATTTCCGTCAACACCGGCGGCGTTCCCGACGGCAACGCGATTCCGATCGCAAAACACAAAGTGGATGAATCCATGGACGCATCGTCGTGTATCGGGTGCGGCGCATGCGTCGCGACGTGTAAAAACGGGTCTGCGATGTTATTCGTCGCGGCGAGAGTTTCCGCATTGGCGAGGTTGCCGCAAGGCAGGGTCGAAGCGGCGAAACGGGCGAAGGCCATGGTGAAAAAAATGGACGAACTGGGGTTCGGGTGCTGTACGAACACGCAAGCCTGCCAGGCCGAATGCCCGAAAGGAATTACCATCGCGCACATCGCGCGACTCAACAGGGAATTCCTTTGCGCAAAATTGAAAGATTGAAAACCGCCAAGGATCAATTTAAAGCATGTGACACTTTTTTCCGTATCCGCAAAAATTTAATACTATAAAAAAATGAATTGGTTGAACGAACTTTTGGTTGGGCACAGCGTCGGCCACATCGTGTTGATATTCGCTTTCGTGATTGCATCTGGCATGGCCCTGGGCCGCATCAAAATATGCGGCATATCTTTGGGCGCCACTTTCGTGTTGTTGGTCGGAATCGCCGTCAGTCATTGCGGCATGCAATTTCCCGACCTCTTGTGCGTCGACAAGGAGGGTGTCAAACATTTTGTCGACCCCGAAGTTTTGCATTTCGTGAGAGAGTTCGGGCTGATCCTTTTCGTTTACGCAGTGGGGCTCCAGGCCGGCCCCGGTTTTTTCACGGCATTCAAGTCGGGCGGCTTGAAGTTGAATTTGCTTGCCGTGACCGCCGTATGCCTGGCGGTCTTCATTACGGTTGCGATTCATTACATGACGGGAATTTCGATACCGGTCATGGTTGGGATTCTTTCGGGCGCCATTACGAATACGCCCGGCCTGGGTGCGGCGCAACAGACTTACGCGAACATGGGGCATGATTCGGCCATTCTCGGGACGGCCTATGCGATGTCCTATCCTTTGGGCGTGGTCGGCATCATTTCGTCGATCATCGCGGTTCGGTTCATTTTCAGGGTCGACATTGAGAAAGAAAAAGAACTTGCACGTGCCGCCAAAAAGGAAAAACAATCTCCCGCGAAATCCGTCGAGCCGGAGAGACAGGTACACGGCGAACCTGTAATTCCGATCTTCGTCGGGATACTTTTAGGCGTCGTTTTGGGCAGTATCCCGGTTTATATTCCGGGCATGCCTCAACCGGTCAAGCTCGGTTTGGCGGGCGGCCCTTTGGTCGTCGCGATATTGATGGGGGCATTCGGGCAGAAAATCAAATTTCCGACTCCGATTACGCCCAGCGCCATTTTGATTCTGCGCGAAGTGGGGATATGTTTGTTTTTAGCGTGTGTCGGTCTCATTGCCGGAGAAACGTTCGTTGAGACGGTTACCAACGGCGACGGTTTATTGTGGGTAGGACTTGGCGTGATCATTACCATGGTTCCGCTGTTGACCGTGGGAATCCTGGCTTATGCGATTTTCAAGGTCGACTATTTCACCCTGATGGGAATGATCGCGGGCAGCACGACGGACCCGCCGGCGCTCTCCTACTCGGTGGGAGTGGCGGGCAATGACCGGCCGTCCGTCGGTTACGCGACGGTTTATCCGCTGACGATGTTTTTAAGGATCATGACGGCGCAATTATTAATTCTACTATTTGCATAAAACAGCATGTTTTTGGTTCATCCGACAAATGCGTACCTTGCCCAGTGTATGCGAGTATTTTGAGTTTGAAGTATCGCTGATCTCGGAATCCGTAGGATTGTCTCTTCAGGGTTTTGATCTTGTTGTTCAATCCTTCCAGGGAGCCCGAGGTCCATTCGCAATAATGGCAGTTCAATATCCCCACGCAGTGATTTCACAAGGTCTTCGCAAAGGCCGGCATTTCAGGGACTTTCGACTATTCGGCATCGGTGATCCATTTCGTCAAAAGTCGCCTCGCCTCGTTCCCGGCATCCCAAAGCTCGACAAGTTGGAGCGTACTGGTGAAGGTTCGCCGATGATGGGCAACGATCTTTTCCGCTGATGTTTCGCTGGTCAGCAGGAATGTGGCGACCGGCGACGGCACCGTCCGGGCGATTTGCCGGATCACATTGGTGGCATCTGCGGCAGCGGCAGTTTCGTCATCGGTGCCGCCAAGATCGCCCCCCCGCATCAAAGCCATCGCGACGATCAGCCCGTGAATTCCTGCCGACGTTGGACGATGACGTCCGAATACCAGCGGTCAATTTCCATCGCAAAACATTTACGTCCGGTTTGAGCAATCGAAAGCCGATTTTCGGCCTTCGCCCGGTCGAAACGCCTGTCGTAAACGGCGGCATGTCGCTCCTGCAATTCGGAAACCACCTATCAAAAAATGGCTTTGCCACCAAAAAATACGATTTCAAACGAATTTCACAAATTGCCAAGGTGCACACTTCTCCGAACCCTTATTTCAGGTGATTTCGGTAAACAACCCAACGTTGATACGTACGTTATTTTGATTACTTTGTGTCCTCCTTGGTTACTATGGGAACAAACGATTGCAGCCAACGAACAATTTTGTTGCGCGATCCCGTTTTTCAAGAAAATATGTTGTTTTTTCCTGCATTGGTTTGACTCTTTCGGGTAACTCATTTAGAATGATAGCAGGCACTGTGATCGGATTGTGTAAACACGATCTTTTCGGTCAACTTTGTTCCCGCCGCGTTTTTTCTGGAAAACATTTCCCCCGTTTCCCCCTGATATGAGAGGTTGAAAATATGAACCCGCTTTTTGCCATCCCGATGAACCCAATGACCTTGGTGATCATTGCTGCGATCGCGTTCCTTTTGTTCGGAAACCGGCTGCCAAGCGTCATGCGTTCGCTGGGCCGCAGTGTTACTGAATTCAAAAAGGGCGTTGCCGGGATTGAAGACGACATGAATGAAGCCGTCGCCAAAGCCGAAAAACCGGTCGAATCGTCCGAGAAACAAGAGTAAATCCCATCTCTTTTTTTGCCGGTTTTTTGAGGAATTGCCATGTCCCCCGTGACGGTGATCGTGATTTTATTGTTGGGCGTGCTGCTTTTCGGCGGTAAGCTCCCGGAGATGGCGCGCGATATCGGCAAAGGGATTCTCGAATTCCAGCGCGGCATGAACGAATGGGGCAACGAGGCCAAAAAGACGATTTTCGAGGAAACTTCGTCCCAGTCGGCCCAGGAAGACCCCGTCCCGACGCCCAAGCCCGAAGTGCAGGAAACTTCGGCCCCCAAGTTCGAACCGCCGTCCGAATGACCGCGATTTGACGCGATAATTTTGATTTTATCATCAATAAGCCGCACGATTTGATTTCGTGCGGCTTTTATTTTTTAACAAATCAACTGGATTTCATGATGTTTTTCAGTCAGGGGGGAATAAATTTTACTCCAATTCAACCTTGCAGTTCTCTTGGGCAAAGCAAGGAGTGGAATTTTAGTTTCATTGCCAATGGATCACAATTGCTAATATAGAAGCAAATATCATTGTTTTAGGAGTAATAGCGTTTGTTTTTTACCTGGGCATATAAGTTTTTTTTTGCTGCAAGATGTTGACACAAAAGCAAATATTTCATTAATATTTGACAATCTTACTGATTTTGTCTTGGGGGCGATACCAAGCTTTGAATCCGGTGTTACAATAAACAGTATGATTAGTCAGACGCTAACATGCTCAAGTTGTTGATTTACCAATGACTTAATGATTGATGTTTCATTTTTTTCGAAAAAAGTATAAATTTTGTATCAGAAAAAATACTTTTTAGAGTATAATATCCTTGTAGAGTACAATATTCCTGATAAATTTCATGGGAATGTGACTCTCCATCCTGATCGTCAAATCCTTGAAACGGTTTGTTTTTCGCATCAAACCGATTTTAATCAAATCAAATTCAAAATACTGGGAGATTACTCAAATGGCTAGAGGTGGTAAACGCAAAGGTGCAGGTCGTCCGAAGGGAACAGGGAAATTTGGTGAACCGACCAAGGCAATTCGGCTTCCGATTTCCATGATCGATAGGATCATGCAGTTCATTTCCCAAAAAGGGTTGTTGCTGCCCATCTATACGACGCAGGTTCAGGCCGGTTTTCCTTCTCCGGCGGAAGATACCCAGCCGGAAACCTTCGACCTGATCGAACGCTTGATACAAAACACGGAAGCCACGTTCCTTGTTCGCGTCCAGGGCGAATCCATGACCGGGGCCGGAATTTTCCCCAATGACATTCTCATCGTCGACCGGAGCCTTGACCCGACGCACGAAAATATCGTCTTGGCCGTTGTCGACGGAGAATTCACCGTCAAACGACTGATTCGCAAAGGCGATAAGATCGAACTGGCCGCGGAAAACCCGAAATTCCCGTCGATTGCCATTCGCGACGAATCCGAACTCAACATCTGGGGAGTCGTCAAGCAGGTTATTCACCAGGTTTGAGTCTCAACCGCATTGCTTCTGATTCATATCGTTTCGCCCAATCCCGGACAGTTCCAGGTTGTGGCGAAGCGGTTTTCAAATCGTTCTTTTCGGCTTCCGGCCCGATATCTCCCGACCTTCTACCGTCGCATCATTTCCGGACAATCGTATGAATATTGCCATTATCGGTAAAAACGGCTTGCTGGGCGGCGCCCTGACCCGCCATGCGATTTCGCTCGACATGCGTGAAGGCCGCGATTTCGTGTCGCTTGATTTGCCGGATTTCGATGTGACTTCGCGCAGATTCGTGCTTGAAACGCTGGGGGAACTCAAACCGGACACGATCATCAACGCATCGGGCGTCAACCTGATCGACTGGCTGGAAAAAAAACCGAACACGGCCCGAACGGTACATGTGCAGGGAACGGCAAACCTGCGGGAAGCAGCCAAACGAACCGATGCGTTACTCGTGCAGATTTCCTGTGCCGAAGTTTTCGGGCAAACGGCCGATCTGGCGGGAGATGATGGCGGCGATTTTGTCGACGACTCGGCCTTTGCGTCGTTCGGCGGGCGCTTGTACGGCGACAAACTCCGGGAGGCGTTCGAGCCGCCCCGGTTGCCGGATATTTCCTCTGACGAAACCCCGTCGCCGTCATCTTGCGATTTTTCGCCATTTTCAGAAGAAATCACGCCCGAACCGGTCAGCGTGTACGCGAAAACGAAGCTCGACGGCGAACGGGCCGCCCGGGAAGCGCCGCGACATCTCGTCGTGCGAACGGGTCCGCTTTTCGGCAAGGTCGGAGGGCACAGTGCCGGTAATCTGGTCGAAACGCTGCTGCATTCCCTGCGACGGCAGGAAAAAATGAGCATCGTCAACGACATGTGGGCATCCCAAACCTGGGCCGACGATCTGGCCCGTGCGGTGTTCGCACTGATCGAACGTCACTGCATGGGATTGTATCACGTGGCCAACACGGGAATCGCGTCGCCGTTTGACGTTGCGAGGGAAATCGTTCGGCAAACAGGCGTCAAACGCGAATATGAACCGATCTCCGCGGCCGATTACGGTTTCGTCGCGCCCCGGGCGAGATACACCGTGCTTGACACCTCGAAATACGACGCCCTCGAAGGCGTGCCGAAGCTGCCCGATTGGTCGCAGGCCCTCGACTCCTACCTCGCCTCGCGAAACGTAATGTGACTTGCTGCGTCAACACGACAGCTGGTCTGAAAATCTCTTCGCCGTCGTCTATTATGCCGGTAATTAAATTTAAACACATCCGTTGGATCGCTTGCTTCGTCAATGGCGGAAAATATCGTTTTTTGCGTAACTTCCCCACATTGGCGTAACAAGCAGCGCCGGAAGCAAGGTTCATTTTTTATCGCCACCACAACAATCGAAACCGAAATACTTTTCGGCGTTGTTGTAACAGATGTCGCGAACCATGCCGCCGACGAGTTCGAAATCGTTCGGAAGCAGGCCGTCGGTCATTTCGCGGCCGAGCAGGTTGCACAGGATGCGACGGAAATATTCGTGCCGTGTGTAGGACAGGAAAGACCGGCTGTCGGTCAACATGCCGACGAACAGGGCAAGCAGCCCCTGGTTCGACAGCGATTCGATCTGCTGTTCCATGCCGTGTTTCTGGTCGAGAAACCACCAGCCGCTGCCGAACTGCAATTTTCCCGGCGTTTTGCCGTCCTGGACATTGCCGATCATCGTGGCCAGCAAGTCGTTGGCCGTCGGATTCAGGTTGTACAGGATTGTGCGCGGCAGTTTGTCGACACGGTCGAGCGAATCGAGAAACCGCGAAAGCGGCAAGGCAAACGCGCCGTCGATCATCGAATCGGTCCCCGCGTCCGGTCCGATCGTCTCGAACAGTTTCGCGCGGTTGTTCCGCATGGCGCCGATATGCAACTGCTGGGCCCAGTTCCGCTCGCAGTCGAGCCGGCCCATCTCGAACAAAACCGCCGATTGGAACGCGACGCGGTCTTTCGGCGAAATCGTGTTGCCGAATCGAAGCTGGGCGAACGCGTCCTTGACCTGACGGTCCGACCAGTCGGAAAACTCGAACAGCCCGAACCCGTGATCGGACAGGCGACAGCCGTTTTCATGAAAAAAGTCATGCCGGATTCTGACCGCTTCGAGCAGCGAGTCGAAGCTCGTAATGTCGATTCCCGCGACTTCGCCCAAACGGGTGACGTAGGCGTTCCAATCGGACAGCGTTGCGAAATTGAAAATCCTGTCCGGCCGAAATGTCGGGAGCACCTTGGTATCGAAGGTCGCATCGGCGGCGATTTGGCGGTGTGCGTCGAGCGAATCGACCGGGTCGTCGGTGGTGCAGACGAGCCGCACGTTCATCTGTCGCATGATCCCCCGGGCGGAAAATTCGGGCGTTGCCAACTTGGCGTTGCATTCGTCCCAAACCGACCGGGCCGTTTCGGCGCTGAGCAGGCGGTCGTTGATTCCGAACGGGCGGTTGAGTTCCAGGTGCGTCCAATGATAAAGCGGATTCCGCAGTGTCAGCGGGGCGACGGTGGCCCAGCGTTCGAATTTTTCCCAATCGCCCGCATCGCCGGTGACGTACTTTTCGTCAACGCCCGCGGCACGCATGGCCCGCCATTTGTAATGATCGCCCGCGAGCCAGATTTGCGTCAGGTTTTCGAACCGCCGGTCGTCAGCCACTTCCCGCGGCGAAAGATGGCAATGGTAATCGAAAATCGGCATTTCGGCGGCGTATTCATGATACAACCGAACCGCCGCCGCGGAGCCCAACAGGAAATTTTCTGTGATAAATTGAGCCATCTCGTGCAACGCCTCACAAAACGATTTGGGTATGCCGGAAATTACATTCCACGGAGTATACTCCAAATCAATGCCGAAAGATATAGGGCGGGATGGACGTTATCCTATCCAAATCCTATAAAAGGGGCGTATCACCGGTCGACGGGCATCAATCGAAGGTGATGTCGTCGATGGTCAGATCGTCGTAATTGAAGACGATCTGCTTCGGTTGTTGTACGGGACGTTTTTCACGCTGTTCGACCGTCCGCCGATGGGCGCCCGAATTTTGCAGGCCGGCCCGTTCAAGCAGGGATTTGCTGAAAATATCGTGGTCAAGCGAATCCGGCGGGATGGCGCCGGTGGCGCCGAGTTTTTGCGGGTTGTAATTGATGCGGTATTCGTGTTTCGAAATCGAAAGTCGCACCCCTGGATCGACCCGGCGGTCTTCAACCCGGAGACCGTTGACCTTGACGCCGTTGGTGCTTTGCATATCCTGTACATACCAGTAGCCGTCCGACAGAATAAGCCGGCAATGACGCGACGAGACGTTGCTGAAACGCAAAACAATGTCGCAATCTTCGCGGCGACCGACGATCAGTTCCTCCTTGAACAAGGGAATATTGTCACCGCCGCCGGTCGGCACGAGTTCACCGTACATGACTTTATATCCTGATAACTGTTTATGCATTTTGCTTTCTCCCGGGAAAATCACGCAACGGGAATCATGGCAAATCAACACATTCAAGAACAAATCGGTTCAATCGGGCGAAATTGAAAACAGAAAATGATAAAGTTTTCAAAACCGCCAAAACACGCAAGTGTTTTATTTTACACTCAGTGTGGTCAAAACATACTGCCAATTGCAGCAAAATATACATGGATGCAAATACTGAACCAAAAGCGGACTTTTTCATTATATATGCAAACTTCAAAACAGGCAACTTGGCGTCAAATTGGGTTGAAATATTACGCATTAAAATACTATTATTCGCAGATTTTTGATTTTCCTGTACGAAAAATTACGGTAGACGCCGGATTTTCTTGCCCGAACATTGACGGAACGTTTGGTAACTTAGGTTGTATCTTCTGTAATAATTATAGTTTCAGTCCAAGAAGACGCCGTTCGAAGGTGAATGATGCACAAATTATTGACCCCCAAATTAATTATTCCTCCAGAGATCATGATCAAATATTAGAAATTCACGACCAAATTCTTTCTTCGGCGAAACATTACGAAATTCGAGAGTGGGGTTCGAAATTCATTGCCTATTTTCAACCGTCAACGAACACTTATGCAACAGCCAGCGAACTTGAACTGCTTTATCGTGCAGCACTTGGCGAAAAAAATGTCATCGGCTTGGCCATCGGGACACGGCCGGATGTATTGCCGAATGAAGTGCTTGATCTGTTGGAACGTCTTGCCGGGGAAACACGACTTACGCTTGAGTTGGGTTTGCAATCGATACACGATAAAACGCTTCGTTTTTTGAATCGCGGCCATGATTATCAAACTTTTCTTGACGCATTTCGCCGACTGAAACAGCGTAAGATCAACGTCAACATACACTTGATACTCGGGCTGCCGGACGAGTCGCGAGATGACATGATTGATACGGCTCGCGAGATGGCCCGGCTTCGCCCTCACAGTGTCAAATTGCACAATTTGTATGTGCCACGAGGGACACTTTTGGCCGAAATGTACCACGACGAACGGATACGACTTCCAACTATTGACCAATACGCAAGTTACGTCGTTGATTTCCTTGAACGCCTGCCGCCGGAAACGGTCATTGATCGCATCGTCGCCGATGGGCACGGTGCGTACACAATCGCCCCGAGCTGGTTCCGTAACAAAAATCTGGTTCTCAATAAAATTGAGGCCGAATTCGGTCGACGCCATTCTTATCAGGGCAAATTGTACGACAGTAAAACTGTGCTCGAATGAAACAGGTGATCGTTATTCGAGCTGTCGTCGCATGACAATCGATTTCGGCACGATTTTTGGACCTTTCAAAATATGCTGACTTCGATTACAATAAGCGGCGAGACGAACACACACCTCCGGCTATACGAGTGGCTCATGTCCGCGAAGAAAAAAAACAACGAAATCTGGCGACCGCTTTACCCCTTCCGGTCGCATTATCATAATATCAACGCTTTTCGCCTGCACTACCTTGACGAGGGAAAGGGCGAGCCGCTCCTGTTCGTGCATGGCAACCCGACCTGGTCGTTTTACTGGCGGAATCTCGTCACGCCGCTTCGCAAAAATTATCGTTGCATCGCGGTCGATCACATCGGTTGCGGACTGTCGGACAAGCCGGACGAAAAGGCGTACCCCTTCACCTTGCAGCGGCGCATCGACGATCTTTGCGAACTGATCGACCGCCTCAACATGAAAAACATCACGCTCGTGGCACACGATTGGGGCGGTGCCATCGGCATGGGGGCCGCGTGTCAACTGCCGGACCGCTTCTCGCGTTTCGTTTTGATGAACACGGGCGCCTTTCTCAGTCCGCGATGCCCGTTACGGATTCGCGTGTGCCGTGCGCCCTGGCTCGGACGATTCGCCGTGCAGGGCCTCAACGCCTTTGCGGTCGCCGCGACGAAAATGGCGATTGCCAACCGGAAAAACATGACGCGTGAGGTGCGGAGCGGATTGCTTGCCCCTTATGACAGTTGGGCCCACCGCTTGGGCGTTTACCGTTTCGTGCAGGATATTCCGCTTTCGCAGAAACACCCGAGTTACGAAACGCTGCGCAATATCGAAATGAAACTGCCGATGTTCCGCGAAAAGCCGATTTCCCTGCTCTGGGGAATGCAGGACTGGTGTTTTACGCCCGATTTTTTGAAGCGGTTTCTGCAATTTTTTCCCGACGCCGAAACGCATCGCTTTGACGACGCGGCTCATTACATCGTTGAAGACATTCCCGAACGTGTCGCGACGACGATTGAAACGTTTTTGAAAAATCACCCTTCGGGAGCCTGACCCATGACCTTCGCACGACTCTTGTTTCCATGTTCCGTTTGCTGCCTGTGCCTGCTTCTTGCGACAGGCTGTCGCCAGAAACCCGCGCCCGATGAAAGCGACGACACCGCGGCCAGGATCGCGGCGATGGAAGCGGCGTTCGCCGAATACGACGCCAAAGCCGCAGCTTTGCCCTACGAACCGATCGTCAAAACCGAAGACGGTTTGTATGTGCTGGCCGATTCGAATTTCATGGAAGCGGTCAACGAAGGCGGGCTGCTCGTCGTCGATTTCTGGATGGACGGCTGCATCCCCTGCGAGGACATGGAACCCATTATTAAGGGAATGGCCCGTCTTTATGAGGGGAAAATCCGTTTCGCGAAATTGCACAACGGCAACGCAATCATGACCGAAAAATATCGGGTGTTCGGTTTCCCGACCTTTCTCGTGTTCGATGGCGGCAAGCTCGTCGGCATGGTTCAAGGGACGCAATCGCCGGAAACCATGCGAATGATTCTCGACAAGGCCCTTGTCAACCACCAGGCGAAACAGGATGAAACGGTTTCCGTAAAACGCATCCCCGTGAAATGAAATCACTAATCGTTTCATACTTTGGGGGGTAGTTTTTTCGTTCCAGCGAAGGATGCGGCGACGCGCAGGTTTTCGAGCCAGTTGTCGGAATATCGTTTGCCGTTGAATCGTTCGGCGGAGCAACTCGCACCGTCGTTTTCGGTGACCGATTCCGGGCCCCAGGGCCAATACTTCGCACTCCACTTGTCCGCTCCACGTTGTTCCGCTCATCGACTCCAGCGAATAACATGAGCGGGTTATTGGCAATGAGCGGCAGCTCATCCGCGATGCAACGTGCCCGTCGGTGTTCACGGTTTGCGGCACGTATCGCGGCTCAACCTCCACCGCTTCCGACTTGAACACGCCGTACGCTTCCTTCAAATCGTCCTTCGACGCCGAGGCCGAAACCTCCGCCCCGATCACGACGCCTTCGGCGACGGTGGTCGCAATGTAAACTTTTTCGCCGCGCCGTTTTTCATGATGTTCATCGGGCAACGTGACGTTGCATCCGGTTGCCTTCCGATGCTGCGCATGGTCGGCCTCACATGGCGAATCGAACGAAGTGAGCATGAGCCAAACCGCCCGTGCGGCTTCGCACCCCACGATGCTGTTGCGGCCGATGCTCAATTCCAGGCGGCGCAATTTCGTGGCATTGATCCCGAAAATACGTTCCAAAGCCCAAAGCGGCACGTCGAACTTCCGCAAAAACAGGGCGTTTGCGAACTCCCCGACGCGGCCCACCATCATCGGCAACGCGAACAACGGTCTCACACTGTAAGCCCGGCCGTTTCGCAACGTGATGCGGCGAATGTCGAGATGGAGTCGTTGGGAGTGATATCCGACGCGAATTTCACATAAACAACGCGTCCTTGCAGCAATGACCGTGCTTTCCATTGACCGTTCGCATCAAGCGATTCGATCCGAACCGGCATGTCCGTCTTTGTCAAGCGTGCGACGTAACAATTGCCTATTTTGATCATTTCAACCTCCGTTACCCCACGATAAACGGAGCGGTTCAAAAGTCAATATGAGAAAAACATTTTACGTGAGGGCAAGCTTGAACTATCGAGAACGATTTTGAAGAAATCGTATTGCCGAAGCCGTTGACAATTCGTGATCACCCCGAGGCGGTTTCCCCGGTTTTCACCCTCTTGGCACTCCGGCCCAATCGAAATAATCGTCAGGCACGATGATGACGATTTCCTTCTCGTTGGGTCGAGCGACCTTGTGAAGTCCGCCGTCGCGAAATTGAAAAATCTGCGGATCGCTTTCAGCACGATAGTACCAATTCTCAAGGTAACCCGTTTTCAAGGCCAGGTAACCTTCGGTGATCTTTTCGTAAAAGAAAACATCTTCCTCTCCACGACCGGGAATTGGTTCCCGCAATTCCACCGCTTCGATGCCGGTTTCCTCGGCGTGGTCGTTCCAACTGGATATGACGATCATTTCCGGTTTGCGTTTGACGGCATTGAGCCATTCACGTCGGTATCGTTCGCCGTTTTCCCGCGAGGTAGGAGGCACAGTCGTTCCCAGATCGTTATGACTTCGTGAAAAGCCCGGCGTGATACCGTAAATTTCCGACGTGTCGTATTGGACGTTGAACACCCAGCCGTACATGCCGGTTTGATCGAGGTTGAATCTTTCGCGATAGGGCAAACCTTCTGAAACATGTCCCGCCGCCGGACGCATCGTGAAACGGTTTTGCTTGTCCTGATAACCGTAATTTTCCGGAATGTTGAAATTGACAAACAGTGGCTTTCCTTCCCAGAAAAACGTGTTGTCTGGATAATTTTCCGCGTAACCGGAAAAAATATCGAGTTCGGCCTGCATGCGGTCGATGTTGCCGCCAATCAACGGTCGCCCGCCCGCAAAGCAGAGTTTCGGGGCGTTCTGCCCCAATTCATGGGCCATTGTAAAACACGCCTCGATATGCGAAGCGATATTGCCGCCGTCGTTATAATGGTCATTGGTGTCGTCAAGGATCAGGTAATCAATGCCGATGCGACGGAAAAACCGAAAATCGTCTTGCAGTTTTTGCGGATCATCTGTCGCATAATAACCGTGTTTGAGCGGCTTGACGCGGGTTTCCTTGACCCAATGATGGTTGTAATAAACCGGATCACGCTCCTCGGAATCCCACCAGACCGTATACCACAAACCGATTTTGGATTCGTAATATTGAGGTGATTTCTTTGCCCGGTGAATTGGTTCCTGTGCTTTGATGTCATGATTTAAAATCACTGGCGTCAAGAGAAGAAAGATAATACTGATCTGATTTTTACAAAAATTATTTTGAAACATGGGATTTTTTTCCTTGTTGTTGACTGTTGCATGAAAAATGGCCGCACCAACCGTTGACAGATTCACTCATTTTTCAATGTGGTTTGACGGTTATGACGGTATGCGATGATGCCAAAGGTGACGATCAACCAGATGGCATCGAGTTAAGCCGTTTGGATCCACGAATCGCACAATAAATGCTCAACCCAAACGCAAAAAGGATGGCCGACACTTGTACGAGAACGAACAGCAAGAGCGGCACAAACGACGGATGCATTGTCCCCCCATTTCCCGAGAAATAATAGTACCCGTGCATCAGCAAAAATGCCAACCATGCCACAATAGCCGAGATGACAAGCCGTTTCAACATGGATTACTTTTCCTCTTGTGCATGTACGGTGTGATCGCGTTCGATGACCGTTAGCGGGAATATATGTTTGAGTTTGACGCCGGCCCTTGAAAGATGGGTGATTTCTATTCGCCATCGGATTTCGTCAATGGCGTTCATCGACGGGTGAGTGAAGGATGTCGGCAAAGCGTTGTCGATAAGCTTAAAGTTCAATGACAACGCATGAGGCTGTCCCGCGACAAGCCCGGTATCGGTTTCCGATGAAAAATCCGCCGTGCCGATTTCATCGCGGACAAGTTCGGCCGTTTTCGTTTCACGACGTTTCCCTCTCCCACGAATCGTTATGTTTTCGCAAAGGAGATGAACCGTCATTGTCTTCAAGCTATGTGAAATGAATTGGATCAAATGGATGCGATAGGAATCGCCTGGAATCAGCGGTTGTTTGTCGATTTCAACGGTCGGTGTCGGAATTTGCGATGCGATCAAAACGTCAAACTGTTTTTTGATGACAAACAGCAAGAGCGGAATGGCACCCCAAAGAAGAATTGGCATCACTTCAAAACTGAAAACCGTGATACCGCCAACCAGCAAAATGATAGCAATACGCCAAAACCGTCGTATCAAGGAGTTGACGCCGGATCGTGGAAAAACCGGCTCAATGCGATAAGCCAATGTTTCGCCGCAATTCCAACGTTCCGGGTCGTTTTGAAAAGGTTTCAATACAATGCGTCGTCGCGACCAACATCGATACATATCATAAAACGGCATCGAACCTGCCAGTACCAGCAAAATACCGGCCGAAAACACAAATGCCGTTTTACTGAAATACATGCTTTTTCGCAAGATGGCCTGACGCGGATTTTTCGCATTGACCCAACAGGGCATATTCGAACCACATTGCACCTTTTCGATGTCCGCATAAGCCTTTTGGCGGGCCTGCTCGGCGGTGACCCTTCCTTTACCGGCGCTGTTCGTTTTGTAATAGCCGTTTCCTTGGAACGTGTCACGGTTCAATGTCCAACATTCGAATTTTTGACCGCTCCACTCATATTCGAGGAACGCTTCGCCGCGAAATCCCAGTTCGTTGCCAAATTGCCGGCTTGTCACTCGGGTTTCACGAACGGTACATTGATGCGGAACGAAATCGAATGTTTCCTGAACGGCGTTGAATAAGCAAGCGAATGACAACGGCCAAAAAAAGAACGCCCCGACAGCGATACCTATAACGCACGGAATGATTGCCGAATACGAATACGGAAGCCGCAATTCATGCAGCTGCCATTTCAACAAAAGATCGGTTTGATCGGGTTTTTTTGGCACTATTGCAGATATCGGAGAAATGCGGTGGTTGAGAAAATATTGGCCTGCACATAATGATTGTACTTTTCCCGACCTCATTTGGCAATGGTTTCTTGACATTGCGCGATTGGTTTGTCACAACATCACAACTTGACATGGCATTGGCCGTTATCCTGTTTCGTGACGTTGATGTCGATATTGAGGAATCGATGCAAAATGTCAATGTGCGTCGTGCTGTGGAGTGACAGGTCATGCGTGAGGAATTCGCTTGGTTCCGCGCCGAGATGGGTCGCGATACCGAGCGGCAGCAGTAACTGGTCGGCGAGGTAAACACCGACAGGGACATCGGCGGCAATGTAATGCCGGTACTGTTCCAACGCGTCCATCGCGACTTTTTCCGCCGCGACGTTCACCTCGCCGAAGCCGGTGAACAATTCGCAAACGTCACGCGATTCCGCTTCGATCATCACGAGATTGCCCGGGCCGCGCGAGTTCGGCATTTCGCGAATCTCGAACGTCGATTCGTCCCAGTTCGTTTTTTCCATGATTTTGCGGCGTTCGCGCTCCACGATATGAAACGGCAGATGCGCGAACATCAACCGCACGCACCGTCGCGTGATCTCGCCGCGCTCAATGAGTTTCAATGGCTTGAGTTTTTTCGTCGGCGTGATGTTGACGTGGAACTCGCCACCGCCTGCCGGGTAAAATCCGGGGCGCACGAGTTTCGTTTCCACCTGCGGGCCGATCTTTGCAAGCAATGGCAAATACGTTTTCACCAGAAAATCAAGCGGCGGTGCGAACGGGTTATGCGTACCGCCGGTCAATCGCAGCGTCGACGGTTTGTCAGCGAGCATCAATGCCGGGAGAATCGTTTGCATCACAAGCGTCGTGCTGCCCGCCGTGCCGATGCAGAAACGATAATCGCCCGACTTGATTTTATGCGGTCGAAACGTGAGTCGCGTCGAACCGATGCTGTCGCCGGTCACGTCCGCCGCGCCGATTTCCGTCGCCGCGTTGACCGCCGTGAGATGTTGCCGCATGAGCCCCGGCTTTTTGCGACCGGCCCGAATGTTTTCGATGCAAAACGGGTTCCCCGTCACGAGCGAAAGCGCCAACGAACTCCGAAGCACCTGCCCGCCCCCTTCCCCCTGCGACCCGTCAATGAATATTTGTGATGACATGTTGTTTCTTTGTTAATTTTTTAGCCACGGATTGGCACGGATGAAACACGGATTTTTAATAAACCTCATTTAACTTTAGCCTCTCACGTTTTCTTGAATATTCGCGTTTTGGCGTTGAGGTTTATTGGTAAATGGATTTTTTCTTTGTTGAATTATTTCTTCTCACCACAGGAACGACACGAACAGCATGTTTTACCAGCTCGGGCTTTTTCAAAACATTCGCGGCCTTCCCGCCATGAATACCAGATGATGCCGATGGCTCCAATGGTGTCAATGTAGGGAATTCCCAGCGTTTCGTAAAGGACGCTTGAAACCAACAAAACGACCGACATGGAAATACAAGCCATCGTGCATTCGGCGTCGGCTAAAATGGCTTCGGAATCCAGTTTCCGACCTACGACGCGTTTTGACCAGTACAACGCCCACATGACGAGAATCGAAAGTGTTGAAATCACGATTCCCCAAAATGTTGTTTCAGGTTGTTGTCCCGTCCAAAGATTATGAATCACCGTGAGACTCAAACCGATGACTAAAAGATAAAACGCGATTCCCGTGATACGGAGTGCCGTTGTCTCGAATCGGGTGCGCTGGCTTTCGGGATTTCGCCAGATGCGGGTGATCATGTGGACGATGCCGATTCCCGAAATGACCTCAATGAAACTGTCAACGCCAAATCCGAACAGGGCAAGGCTTTCGTCCTCGTAACCGAAGAACGTTGAAACCAAACCTTCGATCACGTTGTAAGTGATGGTGAAAATTGCCAGTCCGAAAGCGATGCGAAAAAGTGATTGCATGTGTGATATTGACAAATGAAATTCCTTTTCACCATTCACTCTTGGAAGAGCGTTTCGTAATTGGTCGAACCGTGCAGAACGCGGAGTATCTGAATGCAATCCGGCTTAATGCGGTAGAAGATAGATAATTACGAAATCCTTTGACCGGCCAAATACGGATGTTGTAAACATCGGTGTGTTCAAAAATACTGCCCAACTCGGGCATTTCAGACAATCTCTGAACCGAAAGAGAGACATTGGTAAAAAACCGAATACTGGCTTCCGTGCTTTGATCGGAAAGATAAAACGCATGATCAAGAATATCGGCCTGCGCAAGTGGCGCAATATTAAAGGGAAGCGTCATGATGGCGTCTCTTGCTTGGCTCTCAAGCGTTCATCGAGAGTTTCGCGCATTTGACTCCAGACCTCATCGGTCATTCTGATAAATTCCTGACATTCGAGGCCGCGCATGACTTCCGCTTCAAGAGCCTTTCGCTCTTTTTTCAATTGGTCGGCCTGTACCAGTTCGCGGATGTAGTCGCTGACATTCGTATAACCATGCTCGGCGGTCTGTTGCTTGATGTATTCGACCAGCGGTTCAGGCAGCGCGACGTTCATTGTTTGCATGACATTTCTCCTCTCCTTTCAGTCTACTTTTATCGGTCGAATATGTCAATGTTGTGTTTTTTAGATGAAAACATCATGCCATGTCCAATGATCAAAATGCGTCAAGTCTCGTATTTTACGGGTTCAAACGCATTCGTGTTTTGAGTCGTATTTTACGGCGTTTCTGTTTATTGGCTCACTAATGCACGTTCAAAGAACAGCGATCAAGTGACGTAACTCCTTGTGTCGCGAGTCCTTCCGGCGATGCAAATTTCATATTTGGGGGTGGAAGGAATCACCCGGCTAGACACAGTTTGTTGCAGGGGTGACGCTTTTTATTCCTTTGATGACAAGGAGTTACATCGAGCGACTAAAAGAAAAATTCCGTAGGGCGGTCTGACCGTTTTTTCGCCGTTTCTTCCCGGTTTTGGGCCGGAAAATGGGAGCGGTTTCAAACTTTTTTAGAAAATAAAATATGGAAACAGCTTTCAATATTGAACTTCGCGACATTGATTCGATCACACCCTATGAGCGAAATCCCCGGCTCAATGACAGCGCGGTCGACGCGGTCGCGGCGACCAGTGGACCTCCTTGAGGAGCGTCGCGTTGATTATGGAGCACCTGATACGACAAGACGATTGAATAATATCATCCGTGTTGAACGCCTTGCGGCGTTCAAGGGTTCGCAGGAAACGGCGGCCGTGACTCACGAAGGGATGGATGGGGACGCAATTTGACGTGCGGGATCGCCTGGATGTCAAAGGTCGATGGACCACGTAGTCTCGCAATAAATCGCGATGCAATGGGAATTGTTTTTTCAATGTTCGACAGGTCGCAACG
>JAVBQX010000311.1:0-8046 GCA_031548645.1 Thermoguttaceae bacterium | reverse complement strand
TTCAATTCTTTTTGACTGAATGCACCGCTCATCAAGACCTCCCATTTGAAAAATTTCAAAAACGAAAGTCTAACAAAAATTTGAAAGAGCGCAACTCGGTGTAAATTGTTAGCATTGCCTAAATACGCGCGCTCGTCCTGGGTATGCACTTCAAAACCTTCGGCTCCTTTCGGAACCTCAACGCTGATCCGTCCATTGTGGCAAAAAATTCTCGACGCGGACAGGAGGTCGAGCGACGTTTCCCCGTCCATGACGACGCGGACGCCGTTTTGAAGACGGAATTCCAGCAATCCGGAGGAAAGATGAACCGTTTCCTTGTCGACGAACTGGCCCGTCCGGAGACTGCGCGCGTTGTCCGTGTAGGACGGATAGGCGACGGCCGTGATTCTTCCCAAGGGATCGGGCGGCGGCATTCCCGCCGGGTCGGGACGCGTAAAAGTGAATTGTACCGCGACACAAACGACCGCAAAAAGCGAAACAACGCAGGAGGTCGCGATCAGGCGGGGATTCCGTCGGAACGCGTCCATCCCTGTGGAACGTGCCGGAATGACGGCTTTCATGATGCCGTGAGATGAGGATGGTTTGACGCCAGTGGATTCGGGCGTTCCGTCCTCCGACATTTCGGTGACACTGCCCAGGAGTGCCAAACGTCGTATCGACATATCGACGTAAAGGTGCTCCGCAAGACGCCGGGAAAGTTCCGGATTCGCGTGCAGGCGTTCCAGCAGCGTTTGCTCCTGTGCGTCGGTGAGCGTTTCCGAGAGGAAGCGTTCGATCAGGCATTCGTCGGGCTCAGTCGGTGACATGCCGCACCCCTCCCCGTCCCAGCCGTTCGATGCAGGCCTTCAATTTTTCCCGGAGCCGGCAGATCGTCCGGTAGACGCTGTTCGGTTTCAACATGAGACGTTCCGCGATGTCGGCAATTGGAATGTCGGAGAAATAACGAAGTTCAATCAGTTTTCGCGCCCGTCCGGAAAGCTTGTTCAGGCATTGGTGGAGGGACGCCATGTCCTCTTCATACGGAAAATCCGAGTTATGGACCGAAATCCTGACCTCTTCCGCGATGGCTTTGCGAACGGCGGAGAGATAACGCGATTTTTCCCGCCAAAGCCTCGCGGCGACGTATTTCGTCATGGTTTTCAAAAGTGGTCTCAAATCGTCGTCGTAATTCCATTGATCCCGTTTGGCGAAAAATTCCACGAAAACCTGCTGCACGATGTCTTCCGTCATGCCGGGATAGGGCGACTCGCGAAAAGCCGTCACGCGGACGAAATCGTGGTGCGATAAGACGATGAGCGTTTCCTGGGTGTCCATCCAACAACCTGGTTCTTTGTGATTCGAAAAAATTGTCCGCCGCGACGCAGAACAAGCCGCAATAGGGCGTAAAATTTGGACAAAAAATGAATTATTTTCGAAAACTCAGATAAAAATTTTCCTGTGGAGTAATTTTTACAGCTTTGTCGCTACAATTCCCTGCTCTCGCCACCGGAAGGCGTTCCCATGGCGCCCCAAACGCCGAAATCGCTTTCACCGGTCTTTTTCTGCTTCGCCGTCACGAGATTGCCGCAGTCGACGGTGTCCGGGATGAACCGCACCGAACCGTCCACGAACCCCGCGTTCACGCCGTCGGTGTGGTAGCTTGTCGCACTATAGATGCCGAACATGCCGCGATTGATAAAAGGGACGCAGGAAGGGCTGTTCGGCGGCAGGACGGTGGTGAAACCGCCGCAGTCGGGTCTTCCGTGTCCAAGATGTTGACCGCGATAGGAACGGGTATCAATATAATAAGAAGGGGCGTACTTTCCGTCGGTTCCCCGTGAGGCGAGACAATTCCGAATGGAAGCGGCGGTTCGGCCGAGCAGGGGTTCGTCAATGCGGACGAGTCCTCCGCGCAGACTCGGCTCCGCCGGTTGGGAAGCGGTCGCGGCTTCACTGACGGCAATTGTATGGCTCGCACCGTCCGTACATAATCCCAGACTTTTCCAGACTTCCCCCATGGCGAACAGGCTGCGTTGGCGCATGTCGCATTGGGGGTCGTACCCCATGACGGAGCCGAATCGGACCTTTGTGGAAAGCCATTCTATGGAGTGATCGTCGATTCCATCACCGTAGCTGATCATCAAGTTGGTGCGAGCCATGTGATTCGAGTATAGTCCCGGAGTCGGTCCGAGGGGGTCGGAGGGGCAGAGCAGATGCGGGAAAGGCCCTCGCAGGAAAGTGAGATAGACCCGCCCTTCGGGCCCGAATGAATAATCTATGTTTGGAGGCAGACCAAAATCACAGCCGTCATCGGCCCATTCCGCATCACATTTCCTCATCTGTTCCCAAAGCGACAGGTGTTCCATGAACGGCAACAGCGAGGCCGTTGGCCCCCAATACCCGGACCTGGCATGGGACAGGGTCGTCGCGCCGGACGGAAACGCGCGATGCGCGTCATGATAGGAATGCAAGGCAAGACAGAACTGCTTCATGTTGTTGGAGCATTTCATCCGCCGGGCCGATTCCCTCGCCGCCTGGACCGCGGGAATCAACAGCGCCGCCAGGATGCCGATGACGGCTATGACCACCAACAATTCGATGAGCGTGAAACCGCTCTCCAAACGGTGCAACCTTGGCGAACGCATGGCAAGTTGTCCTTTTCTAACCCAGGCGAACTTCAATCGTCAGAATACGATAATGAAAAAAATTCCTGTAATTCTTGAAATGCGTATAGAAACGCATATAATACCGACATAAGTTTAGTGATATATGTCAAAAATATCAATTAACGTCTGTAAATTTTACGGCCAAAACGAAGATTTTCGGGACTTTCGTCCGATGATCATTCAGGTTCGCAGATTTTATGGTGAAAAAATGAATCGTTACAATTTTGCCGTCGGGGTGGGGTTGCCTGTTTTTCTGCTGATCTTCGGCATCGGTTGCGGCGGCGAAAAACGGCCTGATGACATGCCTGCCCTCCGTCCCGTGAAGATTCTGGTAACGCAAGAGGGGAAACCGCTTCGCGATGCGGTCGTTATGATCATTCCCGAAGAGAAGGGCAGCAAATGGCTTGCATCAGGCGTCACGGACGAATGCGGCGGGGTGACGCCGCGGACGTTGGCACGTTATCCCGGCGTTCCCGAAGGGAAGTACATGGTGACGGTTTCCAAAAAATACATCGTCCCGGGGGAATTTGAGGGACCGCTGCCCAATATAGCTGAACAAAAACGTCTTCAAACTCTCAGAGGCATGAATATCAAGCACGACGTTTATTGCCTGGTGGAATCGCAATACGCGGACACGATCACGACGCCCCTGACGCTGGAAGTCGATCGCGGCGGCGCGAACGAAACCTTCGACGTCGGCAAGGCGGTTTATGAGAAGAAAAAATAGAGCGCATGTGTAAGATGGCGAATTGAGGTTTCGACATCCTGATTTTCTGCGCAATCAAAAGGGCGGCGATTCAAGTCACTACTTCAAAGCGCCAGCGAACTCGTCCAGCGTCGTGCTGAGTTTTGACCAGTACCTTACGCTTCTCGGGCGACAGATGGGCGTGACCGCGCCCCGTCGGATCGCCCGTGCCGCGGCCTACCTCGCCTGATTCCAGTGCGGCTCAATCAACTGCATCACCCGGGTCCCCTTCAAATCAGGACCTTCGGCTCCGGCACCGGAGAGCAGGAGTGCCGGAGCTTCCCGGCATTGTAGTCGCGGACGAACTGCCGGCGTTTCTGTTGTTTTTTCCTTTTTGATGGGGGCCCTGAGCCGAGGTTTGGTATTCGTTCGTTTTTGTTAAATGTTATTTTCTCGCAAAATCGGGTTTGAGCCTGAAAAATACGATTTCAAATGAATTCCTCCAAATTCATTGCACACATTTCTCCGATGAACCGTTTTTTTACTCATTGTTTCGGGACGTTCGCCACGCCCCTTTCCCTGAGTGGAGGGATTCAGTATACTAATACTCTATCAGACTTAAAATGCGATTTTGGGTATTCGTTATTCTCTTTGTTTTGTGTTTTGGCGAACGAGCAAGGAGGATTACGAACGACCGTATGATACGAAACGTCCGGGCAACGCAAGGGCGTTGCATCTCGGTTGCCTTCGGCCTCGTATGGTTTGTGAGTCATTGCCCCGCTTGATTTTCCCCGCTTCATTAATTTGCATGTTGATACCAGCGAGCAACGCGAGCGGGTAGTCGCGCCGATGCCGTAGCGTCGAACCGGGACGCAGCGGCTCGAAATTCCCACTCGCCAAAATACGGCAGTGGACCGAACGTTGTTGAGATTGAGTTGAGTATTGTGGTGGGCGAAAAAAACACCGCACTTCCAATGCCTGCTTGCTGTGCCGACGTGGGGAGGTTAAAGAATCAAAATAAAACGACTCTACCCGCAATGTTATATCATAGCCAATTGAAATTTTCCTTGCAGCCGTCCGTTTACCCTTTTGGGAAAACGGACTCCCGTATCACGGAGTTCGAGAATTTTCAAACTCCTCAGATACAAGACCTGTGGGCTAATAAATAGTTTTGGGTTGAATATTTCTCACATTATCGGCGTTCGTGACTTTTTTTCTGTTTTATATACTTTCCGTTAATTCAATACTGTCGGGCGATTAGCTCAGTTGGTTAGAGCGTCTGGTTTACACCCAGAAGGTCACAGGTTCGAGCCCTGTATCGCCCATTGTTGTAAGTTCTTATTTTTCATAGAGTTGTGAAAACAGTAAAATAGTTGACATGGCAAAAACCCCTCAAAAAATCCTATACATGTATAGGATTTGCGGAAAGGCACGCCATGAGACTTCCAAAACTCTGTCGCCAAAAAGGGCGAAATCTCGCTTTCGTTGAAATCGAAACCCAACGTTTCTATTGCGGTATCTGGGGCACTCCCGAAGCCAAAGAGAAGTACGAACGGCTTATCGCGGAGTGGTTGACGACTAAGCAGGTTCCGGTCGTATCGAAGAATACTATCGTTACAATACGTACACTGGTCGTGGCCTTTATGGATCACGCAGAAACCTTCTACGTGAAAAACGGACGACAAACAAAGTCGTACAGTACGTTTGCACGGGTGCCCCGGGCTCTTATTGACTTGTACGGCTCTTTGTCCGTTGATGATTTTGGCCCCCTTTCCCTTGAGGCGTTGAGGAATCATTTTATTAATTCCCGACTTAATAGCCAAGGAGTCAAAATTGATAAACCGTTGAGTCGCTATACCGCCAATGAGTACACATCCATCGTTTGCCAAGTGTTGTCATGGGGGGTTGGCAGGGAGATGGTGAAGCCGGAAACCCATTACGCGCTGACCAAACTCCCGCCGCTAAAAAAAGGTCGAACCAAAGTGATTGAACTGCCGCCTATCAAGCCGGTATCCGACGATGTGGTTGAAAAGACCCTCCCATTTCTTGCATCGCCTCTTGTTGCCATGATACGTTTACAGCGGCTCACAGGAATGCGCCCCGGAGAGGTACGGTCAATGAGAGCCTGCGACATCGACCGAAGCCGTGAGGAATGGATTTACATCCCCTGGGAGCACAAGACAGAACATCTCGACTGCCCCCGGCTGATTGCCTTGGGCCCACAATGCCAGGCGATTCTGACGCCTTGGTTGATTGACCGCGAGCAGGAGCCGGAACGCTGGCTTTTCAGCCCGCGTGATTCTGCTACAGAAATTCAAGCCAAAAAGCGGGCTGCCAGAAAAACGAAGGTACAGCCCTCACAACGTGACCGCAGAAAAGCAAAGCCAAAACGTACTCCAGGTGATCAGTACATGGCCGATAGTTATGGACGTGCAATTAGGCGTGCCGTCCAAAAAGCGGGTGTCCCCCATTGGTTCCCGAACCAGTTGCGGTACACGGCCCTGACGGCGATCCGGGCGATGGAAGGCGTCGAGGCCGCGCAGGTCATGGCGAATCACAAGAACATCGCCGTCACGGAAATTTACGCGGAAAAGGACATCGCCAAAGCGAGAGAACTGGCTCGAAAGTACGGGTGATTATTCTGAAACAACAGTCCCGTCGTGAAAGCGAATGTATGAAACGCGGTAAGTGATATTCGCCTTGTCCATATCATCGGGGAGCCCCGCCCAACCATCCGTTAGATAGGTGGTGTGCTCCATTTCTTCACCGATTTCAATGCCCGTTTTAGGCGAAATATAAACTTCACCCTCACCATACGGCACGGTGCGGTCAGGGGCGGACACCACAAGATAGATTTGAAAAAACTCGACCACGCGACCGGTTTCATTTTTGAAATGAATGGTGATTTTCCTATCCGAACTAAACTACCACCTGCTGAAGGCAAAAGTATCTACACAAGTGAAAATGAACTTGCGTTGGTTACGGGGATTGAGTAAGATTCGCGGCATGGGAACGAGAAATTACAGGAGGTTATTTCGGTTGAGCTTGGTGATGAGCGGTTTAACAGGCGTTATTGGAAATGGTTCAGGCTCACATGAATCACACGCAAGCGAATGCGGCGGGGCCGGCACCGCCGGTCGAGGTGGCGTCGAGTTTTGCGGCGACACAGGCGACATGGCGATTCCTGAATAACGAACGGGTGACGCCGCAGGAGTTGGTCAAGCCGCTTCGGAAGTTTGCCGAAACGCAGTTTGCGGCAACGACGGAAGCCGGAGTTCCCGGCGAAGGTTTCGCGTTGTTGGTGAGCGATTGGAGCAAATTGAAATACGGGGATCATGCCTCGAAAAAAGATGTCGTTCGGTTGACGCATGAAACAAACATCGGTTATGAACTGACGACGCATTTGCTCGTCAACGCCCAAAACGGTCAGCCCATCGCTCCGTTGGGAATGCATTTGCGGACATCGGAAAAAGTTCATTCGACGCGAAACGAACCGGTCGAAGATGTGAATCACATGGAACAGATGTTACCGACGATGGATGCGTCGAAGGCTTGGAAATTGCCGGTGAAACTCGTGCATGTCATTGACCGCGAAGCGGATTCGGTGGGACACATGAGACAGTGGCATGCGTCGGGACACTTGTTCCTTGTGCGTGCGAACGACCGTCGTGTGACGCATCAAAACCGTTCGATGATGATGGGTGAAATTGTCAAAGAGTTGGAACAAAACAACGGTTTTCGACGCATGATCGACGTGGAAATCCGCGGCCATCAGGCGTATCAGGAAATTGCGGAAACGACGGTGATTTTGGATCGACCCGCCCGACACAAGATCGACGGCAAACAAAAACAATATCCCGGTGAAGCGATTGCGTTGCGATTTGTCGTGACGCATGTTCGCGATGCCACGACGCACGAATTGTTGAGCACGTGGTATTTGCTGACCAATGTGGATGCGGATTCGGCGTCGGCGGAACTGCTGGCGTTGTGGTATTACTGGCGTTGGAACATTGAGTCGTATTTCAAGTTGATGAAGAGTGCCGGAATGGAGCTCGACCACTGGCAGCAGGAGTCGGGCTATGCGATCATGAATCGACTGCTCGTGGCGTCGATGGCGGCGACTACGATTTGGAGTTTGCAACGCACGACGGGCGATGAGGCGACGGAGTTCAAGGATTTGCTTGTCAAGCTCAGCGGCAAGACAGTCAAGCGAACGAAACCGCACACCAGCGGCGCGTTACTTTCGGGCCTGTTCGTCCTGCTGCGGATTTTCGATTTTTTGGATCAGGTCGACTTCGACCCAGGAAAAATCGCCAAAATTCAAAACCAACTCAAATTATTCCTGCCGTTCCTCAGGGAATAGTTGTGTAGATACTTTTGGCTGAAGCCGGTGGAATCTCGGCACCGTGAGCTACGGACTGAAGTCCTTACGCTCGTGGTTTAGTGTGCAACTTGAAAATTGTCACCGCCATCATTGGGTTCGGTCCCTTCCTGATGCCGGATGTACTCCTTGATCACTTCGTCGGTCACGACTCCACTCGTGGCCACGAAGTAGCCACGAGCCCAAAGATGCCATCCCCAATACTGCTTTTGAAGATGTTTGAACTCCATCATCAGTTTTCGCGAACTTTTACCCTTGATCGCCTGCATGATCTTGCTCGGCGAAAGGTTCGGGGGACTCGATACCAATATGTGGACGTGGTCTTGAGAAACCGC
>JAVBQX010000330.1:0-16925 GCA_031548645.1 Thermoguttaceae bacterium | reverse complement strand
GGTAATCACAATCAACTCGCAATTCGCGGCGGTCTCGGCGAGACCGCCCTACCTGCGCGATTCCTTACTGCTTGTCCAGCACGCGTTGGGCGCGGGCCTTGATGTCGGCGTTCGCGCTTTTTTCGAGCACGGCCTTCATCGCGGCGGCGACGGCCTCGGATTTGTCCGGGGTCTTTTCGCCGATGATGACCGCCGACTCGCAAGCCTTTTCGCGCAAGGGCTCCTTGTCGATCAGTTCCATCACAGTGGCCATCATGTTCGCCGACGGATAGCGGCTGTAAACGTCGAACACGAGCAGTTTGTCTTCCACCCGGTTGGGCAACATGAGCATTTGTTTCGCCATTTCAATGCGCTGTTCCTCCGGCATGTCGAACTGTCGGGCCAGGCGAATGTAACCGCGACCGGCGTTGTAGCGTTGCCCGCGTTCCGGCGCGTCCTTGGCCAGTTTCAAGCAGGCGGCGGCGATCAGGTCGACGTCCTGCGGGGAGCGCCATTTCCCGAGCAGCTCAATCGCCTTGCTTTTCAGTTCCGCGTCGTCACCCCAGGCGTAGGTTTCGACCGTTGCCAGCGATTTCGGCCCGGCGATTTCCATCAGCAGTTCCAGCAGGGCCAATTGCGTCGCTTGCGGGCTGCCGTCGATTCGCTTGACGACTTCGGCCGTCGCGGCGTCCTGCGGCATGCGCGTGCAGGCCGATTTGAATACGAGTTGCAACGCGTCCTGATCCTCCTTGCTCTTCATTTTTCCGAGAAAACCGAGCAAGAGCGGCAGTTCTTCGATGTTTGCGATCTGTCCGAGCGCGTCGAGGGCCGCTTTTCGCACAGCGGCGTCGGAATCGTCCAGCCCTTTTTCCAGTTGCGGGAAAGCCGAAATCATCCGACGCTCCTCAATCAGCCCGATGGCCGCGATTTTCGCCGTCGTATCGCCTTTTTCGAGCAGCCCGACAATCGCCGCGTCGACTTCCGCACCGGGCAAATTGGCCAGCGTCTTGTGCGCCGCCTGGGCAATCGCTTCGGAATCCGATTGGTTGGCCGCGGCGATCAAAATCGGCAGCACCGACGAATCGCCGACGTTTCGCAGCGAATCGATGGCCGCCACGCGAACGGGTTCCTCGCCCGATTTGGCCAGTTCCGAAATCACCGGCAACGACACGGCTTTCGACGCCGCGTCCTTTCTGTCGCCAATCGCGCGAACGAGCAGGGCTTTGCGAATCGCGTTCGTCTGGTTGGGAAGCTGATTCAACATGGCCTTCGTGACCGCGTCACCGGCGGGAAGTTCGCGGCCGGCCTTGAGCGAAACGAGGAACAGTTTCACATCAGGCGAATTGATCTGCGTTATGAGTTCTTCGATTCCGTCATTACCGTGTGCCAGAATCTTTTGGTAAATCGCGCTTTCTTTCTGATAGGCTTGAATATCAGCCTCTATAAGGGCACGATAAACGGCAACGGCCATGTTCCGGTCGCCTTTCGCGGCAAAATTTTCCGCCAGCAGGAACACGGCATCGGCCAATTCGGCATTGGGTGCCGGCAATCTGCCCTGGTCAAACGCCGCGTCATCAAGGCAAGCCGCAAACGCATAAGCCGCTGCTCTGCGGACTTCGATGTTGTTGTGCCGTAATTCAAAAATAGCTGCCACCGCCGAATCGGGATTCGCTCGAACGCCCAGCGTCGTCAAGACACCGGCAACGGCATCGGCGTTTTTGAGCTTCGGCAAGGCTTCACAAAGAGCCGCGTCAACTTCATCGCCGGGGATCGTTTCCAATGCGTAACGTGCGAAAAATCCGACGTGTTCCTCGTCGAGCATCGAAACGAGTTGCGGAATCGAAGCGGCGGTGCCGGTCGTGCCGAGCCGCTTGCAGGCGAGCATTTTCAAATAAAGCGTATCTTCGTCCGTTCCCTCCCGCTGCAGGACTTGCAGGCAGGTCGCCTCGTCGGCATCGGTTTGCAACTGTTTCGCGATCTCGCCGCGATTGCCGGAAAGATCGTCTTTCGGCACGACGTGCCAGTCTGGGTCCTGCGCAAACGCCGTCGCGCCCAGGGCGAGAGCCAGCGAAACGCATAATATTTTCAAGGAAATTTTCGTCATGAGTTATGTTCTCCAAAATATTTTGGTATTGTTTTATTTGATGGTGATCGTCCGGGGATTGCTGCGATTCATCCCCGGCTCATTTTTAACTCCACATTCCACACTCCACACTTTTCACACGCGCCAGGGGGTGCGCATGGCGCGGCTTCGCAGGCGGTTGGCGGTTTCGACCGCGGGGCCTTCGCCGAGGAATTCCTCCTTGACGGGGTCGAATTTCAAGGGGCTGTTCGTGTCCCAGGCGATCTTCGCGCAGTGCGAGGCGATGTGCGCGTAAGCGGCGACGTCGGCGTTGGAAGCCGTCTTTTTGCGGGATTTGACGCAATCGAGAAATTCGCGCACGTGAAAGACCGGATCGGTGCCGGGCGTGCCGAAATATTTCAGTTCCTTGCGCAGGGCGTCGGACGAAACTTCCATGCGGCCCGAGTCGCCGGTTTCCACCCAGCCCTCTTCGCCGACGTAACGCGCCGAACAGGTGCCGAGCCCGAGCCAGCCATCGTTGCGCATGACGATTTTGACGCCGTTGGCATAGCGGCCTTCGACGCGGGCGGATTTTTCGCCGTTCTCGTTTTTCGTCGGCCAATACTCGACCGGAACGGTGTCATCGGACTGGTTGGCCCATTGGCAGAGGTCGACCGTGTGCGTTCCCCATTCGAGGATGCCGCCGCCGTGAAAATCGTAGAATCCCCGCCAGCCGCCGCTGATATACGAAGGGTGATACGGCCGCCACGGGCAGGGACCGAGCCAGGCGTCCCAATCGACTTCGTCGCGCGGCGGTTCCGGCTGGCCCGGGAGCCAGTCGTGCGTCGTACCGGGGCTGAGCGTGTTGGCGTGGACTTCAAGCAGTTTGCCGAGCCGGCCTTCGTGAACCATTTTTGCCGCCAGTTGAAAATTGCCGATGTTGCGGCGTTGCGTGCCGGCCTGGAAAATGCGGCCGTAACGGTTAACCGCCGTGGCGACGGCCCGGCTTTCCTGGATCGTCAGCGAGAGCGGTTTTTCGCAGTAAATGTCCTTGCCCGCCTTGGCCGCGACGATCGAGGCCATCGTGTGCCAACGGTCGCCCGTAGCGATCAGCACGGCGTCCATGGCGGGATTTTCCGCGTAAAATTCGTGCATGTCGCGGTACATGGTGCAATCTTTATTCTTGTAAAAATCGTCGGCCATGTTTTTGACCTGTTCGCGGCGGACCTTGCGGATGTCGCAGATGGACACGAAGCGGACGTCCGGATTTTGCAGGAACACGCCCAAAACGTGCCCGCCGCGACCGCCAATGCCGAGCGCCCCGAGCACAATCTGCTCGCTGGGCGGCGTCGCGCCGTCTTTCCCGAGCAATCGCCCGGGCACGTAAAACGGGACCATCGCCGCCCCGAGGAGCGCCGTCCCTTTCAAAAATTGCCGCCTGTCGACGGAAAGCCTTTGTTTCTTTGTCATGTTTCCCCTCTTTTCAATAAATGATGCAACGCAATCGCTTTGCCACGAATAACAAATCTCATTGCGTATCATGCTGTAAGGCCGGAATGGATCAATTTGTATTGTCCTTTATAACGATTTTCAATGTCGATTTCAACCAAGTCGCCGTTTTTTATCCGCAGGTGGAAAATTCACGGAAACCGGTTATACTGAAGGTCAAGGCAGTTTACGCAATGATGACCAATTGAATGATTACTGGGAGGTGCAACATGGATCGTCGGGATTTCATGAAATACGGTTTTGCGGGCGGAATACTGGCCTCGACATCGGCATTCGTCCTGCCCCGCGGAATGGCCGGGGAAACGGCGGCCCGCGAACGCCGCCAGGTCGGTGAGGGCCGCTCGGAACTCGCGGCCGACGTCGCGGTGATCGGCGGCGGATTGGGCGGCTGCGCGGCGGCCCTTGCGGCGCTTCGCAACGGATTGTCGGTCATTTTGACGGAGGAAACCGACTGGATCGGCGGGCAATTGACCTCGCAACTCGTGCCGCCGGACGAAAATCCCTGGATCGAAACGCACGGCTCGACGCAATCGTACCGCGATTTGCGGACGGGCATCCGGAATTATTACGTGCGGAACTACCCGCTGACCGACGAGGCGAAACAGCGTCCGAACCTCAACCCCGGCGACGGATCCGTGTCGCGATTGTGCTGCGAACCCCGCGTCGCGCTGGCCGTGCTGTGGGAAATGATGTTGCCCTACCTCAGCGCGGGACGACTGACCCTGCTGCTCGAAACCCGGGCCGTTCAGGCGGAGGTTTCCGGCGACCGGGTACAGGCGGTGCATGTCGCGAACGAACAAAGCGGCAGACGTTTCGTGCTGACGGCCCCGTATTTCGTCGACGCGACCGAACTGGGCGACCTGCTCCCGCTCAGCGGCACGGAGTTCCGCCGCGGGGCCGAATCCCAAGCCGAAACCGGCGAATTGCACGCCGTCAAAACGGCCGACGCCGAAAATCAGCAGCCGTTTACCGTGTGCTTCATCGCAAGTTACGAACCGGGCGTCGACAACACGATCGACAAGCCGGCCGAGTACGGGTTCTGGCGGGATTTCGTGCCGAAAATGACGCCGCCCTGGCCCGGGAAGCTGCTCGACATGACCTACTGCACGCCGTCGACGCTGAAACCGCTGACGCTCGGCTTTCAGCCGGAAGGCGTTGCCACCGGAAGCGTCATGAACATGTGGAACTACCGGCGGATCATCAACCCGAACAATTTCCGACCGGGCGTTTACGCCGGGGGGGCGAGCGTCATCAACTGGCCGCAAAACGATTATCTGCTCGGCAACCTCGACGGTTCGCGGGAGGAATTCGAAACGCATGTCGCCCGGGCGAAACAGTTGAGCCTCTCGCTTTTGTACTGGCTGCAAACCGAAGTTCCGCGGCCCGACGGCGGTCAGGGCTGGCCGGGCCTGAAACTGCGCGGCGACCTGGCCGGCACCGACGACGGGCTGGCGAAATATCCCTACGTTCGCGAATGCCGACGCATTGAGGCGCTTTTCACCGTGCTCGAAGAACACGTCGGCAAGGAAAACCGCGAACGCGTCACGGGAAAACCGGAAACCCGCGCGGCGGAATTCCGCGACTCGGTCGGCATCGGCTATTACCACATCGACCTGCACCCGAGCACCGGCGGCGACAATTACATCGACTTCCCGTCGTTGCCGTTCCAGATTCCGCTCGGCTCGCTCATCCCGAAACGCGTCGTCAACCTGCTCGCGGCGAACAAGAACATCGGCACGACGCACATCACCAACGGCTGCTACCGCCTGCACCCGGTCGAATGGGGCATCGGCGACGCCGTCGGCACGCTCGTGTCCTTTGCACGGGAGAAAAAAGCGGCCCCGCGTGCGATTCGGGAAAGCGAAACCCTGCTCGCCGATTTTCAGAATCTGCTTGAATCGCAAGGCGTCGCCATCCGCTGGCCGTAATTCCTTTGCATTTGCCAAAATCACAAGCCCCAAGCGTCAGCGCGGGGTGATTATGAGTTTGGAATGTGGAGTGTGGAGTTAATTCTTAGCCGTCGGGCTTGCCCGACGATAAATGTGCAGCGCAATCTCCGGACGGGCTAAAATTTTCGCAACCCGCAACCGGAGCCCGAAGCGTAAGCGAGGGACAGTCAGAGCCGCGACAGTCATGGAGCGGTTGAATCCGCTCCGTCGTCATCAAGTTCAGTCAATGAAATCGATTGAAAATGTTCCCTGAATACAGTTCATTCCCATAAAGTATTTGTCCGGCTCGTGTTGAACATACGCTTTTTGGTCATTGACATAAATGTCCAAATTCGTCCCATTTCTCCTGACTTGCCATAGGTAGTCCTGATCCGGTTTGGAATTGGATTCGTTGGTTAAATGACATACAATACTACCATCTGACCATCTCCCATCTTTTTGGGAAAAAATTCGTATATTATCATCCTCGCACACTTCCAACAAATCATGGTTCTTTCGATTGAGCCAGTTGATGATAATTCCTATTCTATGGGTGCTGAGGTTTACGGGCCGAAATTTGACATGGATTTTAGGGTGAACGGCACACCCGTCGCCAAACCGCATCAAAATAATCGCATCCGAAACGATAAATCCGTTTTCCGTTTCTTTAATGACCGAGATACCATCCTCAGCCTTACGATGTTTTATTTCACAAAGAACGGGAATGGATTGGACCCATTTATGAATATCTGCAATCAGGATAGGTTTTTCTTCCATCACCTGTTGAATGATTTCGTGAACTGTTCGCTCCGCATTCCTTGACGTCAAAGGAGATTTGGAAAGCTTGCTTGAGGAGAATTTTTGAATCAAATCCTGAATAATGTCTTTTCGATTTTGAAAAAGGTAGCTTCCCAGTATATGATACAATGCCAATCGTTCCTCGCTTTCGCGCTCAAGTTCCGTAAATTGCCCCCCATATGTGGAAAGGTTGTTCATCCCAATGAAATTCAGATTAAAAACTTCGTCAGGATTTGATTGACACAGCATTTTCAAATCATCTTCAAGTTGCTTAATAAAGTCAATACGGTCACAAATAAACCATTTTTGATCCTTGGTTAAAAACAATTGACTTCCATTCCAACAGTAACGTGAAAAATAATACGCTATTGATTCTTCGAATCCAGGGTAATAACTGAATTTTCCCGGTAATCTGATATCGCAGTAATAATGAGTAGCTTCATGCAACAATAATTCTTTTGTGTATTGATGAAAAAATGCAGTAACATAAATAGAGTATTTATTTTTTGAATAGAAATTGGCAAGACGCCCATTAAAAGTAGGTAGACGACCTTCAATTTTTTGTACGGCTTGAGTGAAACTGTCCATTCCATCAAAAAGATAGGCGTTGCACTTCGGGTATGTAATTCCCATCTCCTCTTTTTTCATGTCGCTTACCGCACAGTGAATACCGATTTCCCGATCCAGTTCCGCCCAAAGAGCCTCCAGCATTTTTCCAGCGTCTTCAGGTGAAATCATATTTCGGATTCTTTCCGTACTCTCGAAATTGAGAATAAAATGTTCCGTTTCATGAACGTCAAACTCCGTATCTTTTGCCGCAGCCTGTCGGGCCAGGAGAAATGCGATGATACAGAATGATAATCGAGCACCAATTTTCAGGTAATTCATTGTCCTCGTCCTTGTGCAGCTCGTCCGCGGATTGCGCTACGCTTCGTCCCCGTCTCTTTTTTATCACCCCAACCCCATGGAATCCCCCCGCGCTGACGCTTGGGGCTGGTATTCGTCATGGCATCTTTTCGCCGATCTTACGGATTTCGGCGATGTCGCGGTGCATGCGGGCGATCAGTTCGTCGGCGCCGGAAAATCTGATGACGCCCCGCAAACGTTGCTGGAAATCGACGCGGAGCGTTTGGCCGTACAGATCGCCTTCAAAGTCGATGAGATTGACCTCGATTTTGAACGGCGTGTGTCCGAAGGTCGGGTTGTCGCCGATGTGCACCGCGGCCATGTGCGACCGGCCGTCATGCCGAAGCGTCGCGGCGTACAGGCCCGGTTGCGGCACGACGGTTTCGACCTCCACCAGGTTGGCCGTCGGAAAACCGAGCGTGCGCCCGCGACGTTCGCCGGAAACGACCGTGCCCGTCAGGCGGTAGGGTCGCGAAAGCAATGCGTTTGCGAGCGTGACGTCGCCTTCGCCGAGCAGGGCCCGGATGCGGCTGCTCGACACCGGTTCGCCATCGTGCGTGATCGTGTCAACGGCCTCGAAGGTGATGCCCGTTTCGCGGCACCAGGCTTGCAGTTTTTCCGGCGTGCCGGCGCGATTGTGCCCGAAATTGAAATTGCGGCCCTCGACGATGACCTGCGTTTCGAGGGTCTTGCGGATGACGTTTTCAAAAAAATCCTCCGCCGTCCGCGCGAGCAGCGACCGGTCCGTCGGGCACACGATCATCGCGTCGATGCCCAATCCGGCGAGCAGTTCGGTTTTCTGTTCGAGCGTCGAAAGCGGCAGGATGCCCAGATCGGGCCGGAGAATTTGCACCGGCAGGGGATCGAAGGTCATCGCGATCGTCGGAATTCCTCGCTGTTTCGCGTGTTCGTGCAGGCGCGAAACGATCAGCGTGTGCCCGCGGTGCATGCCATCGAATTTGCCGATGGCAAGCGCCCCGCCACGCAGGGTTTTCGGAATCCGGTCGACCGTTTGCAGGATTTCCAAGGTTGTGCCATTTGCCCTTTCAAACCAACGCAAGGGTTTCGTCGTAGCCGAACATGAGGTTGTAATTCTGCACCGCGCTGCCGGAGGCGCCTTTGATCAGGTTGTCGATCACGGCGACGGTCATCACGCGCCGGCCGACGACCCGGGCGGTGATGTGGCAACTGTTGGTAAAGGCCACGTCCTTGGTCGCGGGCAAATGGTCGACGACCTGCACGAAAGGTTCGTTGCGGTAAAATTCGCGAATCGCCTCCGTCAGTTCGGCCTGCGAAACCGGTCGCGTCGGTCGGGCGTAGGCCGTCGTGAGTATGCCGCGGTCCATCGGCGTCAGGTGCGGGGTGAAAATCACTTCGAGTTTCGTCCCCGCCGCAAGCGAAAGGTATTGGTTGATCTCGGGCATGTGCCGGTGCTTCCCGACGCTATAAGCTGAGATGCTTTCATTGCATTCGGGGTAAAGCGTGCCGAGTTTCGGCTTGCGGCCGGCGCCCGAAACGCCGCTTTTCGAATCGAGAATGATGTCGTCCGGCTCAATCAGTTTCGCCCGGAGCAGCGGCGTGAGCGGCAAAATGGCCGTCGTCGGGTAACAGCCGGGGTTGGCCACCAGCGGCGCGGGCACGATTTGTTCGCGGAACAGTTCCGGCATACCGTAAGGCACTTTGCCCAAACGGCTTGCGTCCGGGTGATCAATTTCGTACCATTTTTTGAAAATATCCGGCGAATCAAGGCGATAATCCGCACTAAAATCAACGACTTTTGCCCCGCCGGCGAGTATTTCCGGGATGACCGTCGCGCTGGCCGCGTGGGGAAGGCAACTGAAAACGCATTCGGCGCGTTTTGCAACCTCTTTCGCCGAAAGATTTTCGAGCGGAAGCGACAATCGCCCGGACAGGGAGGGATGCACACGGTCGACCGGCGCGGTTTCCTCCCGACTGGTCAAGGCCGTGATTTCGACGCCCGGATGCCGGAGCAGAAGTTTGATCAACTCAAGGGCCGTATAGCCGGTCGCCCCCAAAATCGCCACTTTTGTCATTTTATTCCTGTTCAGTAACCTAATGTGCAAAAATCGAACCTTGCCCAAACACCCAAGTATAACCTCAAGTTGCCATCGGACAAGATTCCATGTTGGCACCCGCAGGAGAACTGCAAAGTACGAATATTTCACGCAGAGACGCAAAGCAGACAAAGAACGCGAAGAACAACAAAAATATTTTTACCACAAGGGGTACAAAGGCTATCACAATGAACACAAAAGTTCAACCTATCTTTATGCTCTTTGTGAAAAACCTTGTGTGCTTTGCGGTTCAAAATGAAACTTTGCGAACTCAGTCTTCCTGGCGACTTTGCGTGAAATCCGAATGGGCGTTTTGTGAAAGGATAAATCGCCCATTACGGCCAAATGCGGCGGATCGACCAGATTTTGACGGACGTGACTGTCGCGCGGCCGCGTTCGGCGGAAACGGAAATCGCGTCGCTCGTGTAGGAATCCGGCTCAAAGCATGTGGCAAAGGCCGCCGCGCCGTCGTTGGCGAAAACCTCAAACGAAACCGTGTCGACAAAGAACCGCAGTTTGACCTTTCCGTCGACGGTTCCGACGGGTAGTTCGCCAAACGTTTTTTTCGCGGCACTGTAGCGGAATGTATTGCCGAAACACGAAAAATTCAGTTCGGCATCATCCGTCGGCTCGAAGGTCACTTCCATTTCGAGCAGACGTGTCGACGGGACAAGCGATTGGGGTTCCGACGGGGAGATGGAGAAACGTTCCTTCGAAGCGAACAGCAATTTTTCCCGCAACGACTCGACTTCCTTAACCGGTTCCATGAAAAGCCGGACGCCGTCGGCCGTCGTGCGCAGCGTCAGTTCCCGCGGCAGCGAAAACTGGTGATTGAAGGGCATGCCGGGAAAAATTTTGTTCGGCGACCACCTGTTCATCCAACTGATTTGAATGCGGCGGCCGTCCTTTTCGGGAAGGTTGCTCCAGGTTTGCGCGGCGTAATCGAAACCGCCGTATTTCGCCTTGAGCGGCTCCGATTCGGGCGTAAACGTCCGTCCGTCGAAATTTCCGATCAAATACACGCCGTTGGCGCCCCAAAAGACCCATTTTTTATTGGCCGGGTCGTTGTCGACGGCCAGTTCGAACATGTCCGGGCATTCGCTGCATCCGAGATTGCGGATGTCGCACAGCTTTTTCCATTCCTTCAGGTTCGGCGAGCCGAACAGAGCGTAATCCTCCCGATCAAGGTAAAGCGCCATGACCCACTGTTTCGACGGTTCGTGCCAGAAAACCTTCGGGTCGCGGTTGCTCGCTTCGACGTGTTCGAGGACGGGATTGCCGTCGTATTTTTGCCAGGTTTTTCCGGCGTCGGTCGAAAAGGCGATGCCCTGCGAGAAGGGTTTGTCTTTGCTGAGCCGGTTCGTGCCGCCGGCGGCGGTGTAAATGAGCACCATCGGCTTTTCGTCGCCCGATTGAAAACCGCTCGTGTTGGCGCGATCAACGACGCCGCTGCCGGAGAACATGGTGCCCAGTTCGTCGGGGTGAATCGCCGGGGCCGTTTCCGTCCAGTGCAGCAAATCGGGGCTGGTCGCGTGCAGCCAGGTCATGTTCCCCCAGCCCGTGCCGAAGGGATTGTGCTGCGCGAACAGGTGATAGACGCCGTCATAATACATCAGGCCGTTCGGGTCGTTGATCCAGCCGCGACGTGCCGAAAAGTGATATTGCGGTCGCAAGGTTTCGCGGTAGGCCGCGTCGACATCGCCCATCGCGTCGGATTGCGTCACGGCGTCAAGGATCAGCGAACCTTCGGGCAGGCGTTCGGCGACGAGCGTTGCCGGACTGTCGTGCCATGGGGCGATTTCGAGCGTCGCATGAAAATCGACGTCAGCGGCGTCATCGGCCAGTTCGATGTCGAATTCGCGCACCACGCGGTCGCCGATGCGGAGTTGCAGCCATTTTTTCGCGTTGCCCGTTTTGACCGGCAACAGCAGGAACGGTTTTTGCACAGTAAAGTTTTTCGTCAGGGTCACGGTCGGAACGATGACGGCCAGTTCGCCGCGTTTGGCGTTGGTCATGACGATCTGGTCGACGTTGATGTGCCCCCAGCCGCCGGTGGCCGCGTCGATGATTTCAATGACGGCCGATTGGCCGCGAAATTCGGACACGTCCCAGCACTTCCATCGCAGGGCCTCGGAACCGCCCGGCATGACGTTGTCGCCGGTCGCCTGGCGGACTTCCTTGCCGTCGATGAGCAGCCTCATGCAGGTTTCGCCCTCGTAACCGCCCCCGCCGATGAGAAAGGCGAGATAATTCCGTTTGATTTTGAATGCCGGCGAGGTCAGTTTGCCGGTCGTTCCGTCGCCGTTGAAAAACGAATTGACGAGCCGTTCGCCCTCATATCCCGAGACCGCCATCTGTCCTGGCAGGGTTCCGCGAGCCGGTCCCGATCCGAAGGCCCCGCCCTCGACCTGCCATTCGCCATAGGAGTCGGACTCGAAATCGCAAATCACGATGTCATCGGCCGCCGCCATCGACGAGACCGCCACGAAAAGCAGAAAAGTTGGAAACAAGGTCTTCATATTTTTTTCCTTTGTTTGATTTTTCTCGCCATAAAACCCAACAGGAACATGGCAAGCGAAACCCAGGCGAAAAAGCTGAGGGTCGCCCCGAGACGGAACGAAAGCGGGTTGTACACGAAGGTGACTTCCCATTCCCCCTCCGGGAGCGGGACGCCGCGCAACACGCGATTGGTCCGCAAAACCGGCACGTGATAGGCGGGGGAATGATCGCCCGGCGGCAATTCGCCGAGAGTCGGCGGTTCGCCCGGGTGCGGTGGCATCCCGAACGGCGGCGGAAAACCGTGCGGCGGATCGTGCGGTCCCGGCGGGCCGGCCGGGGGAAATGGCCTTGACGATTCGGATTTTCCGACGGCGGGATGCCAGGTTCCTTCGGGAATGTGGCGTACTTCCGCCCGCCAGTTGGCGTCGTATTGCTCGGACAGGATCAAAAGTCCGGGCCGGTGAATCCTGGTTCGAATCACGACTTTTTGCGGTTCGTAGGAAACCAGTTCCGCCTCTCCGACAGGACGCCGTTCATCGAAATCGGGCGGCGAATTGCGGTGCGGAAATTCCCCCATGGCCGCAAGTTTCATGAAAGACCGCGTGAAACGGGCCGGAAGGTGATCGAAATGCTCTTTGCCCCATTCGACGACGGGAACGCCTGTTTGTTGCCCTTGCACCAGAATTTGGCGGCTTTTCGCGAAGAATTTTTCCCGCGAGGTGAAATCGAGCGGCTGTTCCAGCCGAAACCGGTCGACCACCGTGATATGCGGAGCCGCATTCAAGGGCCAATAGCGGACTTCTGCGGGCAAAAGCTGCGTGATGCTTTTTTGATTTCGCCCCCATTGGAAAAGTTGGCCGTTTTCGCCCGCTTCATTTTCATTTCCGTCGACGGGAATCTGATTGCGATAGCTTTCCGCCTCTTCCCGGGTCGCCTGGTCGAGCAATTCGATCGGGTCGGCCATGATCGGGTCGCGGAGTTGGTTCTCCGAAACAAATATTTCCTTGTCGCGCAGCGCCGGCACGATCATGGAGGAATTGCCGAGCGTTCCGAGATATTCGGGCAAAGAAAAGCGATCGTTGCGATGTCCGTTCCCGGGACGTTGCCAGGCGTCGCGCAAAATTTGGGAGACGGCGTAATAATCGGCCGTGACGATCGTGCCCCGCACGTCGGTGACCGCGATATGTTGCGAAAGCGGATACCGCGGTGAAAGCGAGGAGCGTTCCCAGATGACCCATTCGGCAAGTCGGTTCGACGAGGGGAACTGGAATTCCTTCGGCAGCCAGTTGCGCGGCTCGTCCTCGGTTTGGGCGACACCCCCGAGATAGGTCGGCGCACGCCAGGTCCTGACCGGGAAGACGGCTGAATCCGCCGCGTGCCCGGGCTGTTCCTGTAAGGGATGGGTCTGGACATCCAGAAAAGTGGCCAGGAGCGGTTTGCCTTCAAAAAAATGCCGCTGGGCCGTGCCGATCATCCAGAGATTGGATGCCGCCAGATCGCAACCGACCAGGAGGACGACGGCCAGCCCGAGTCGACCGAAATATTGCCGGTGCCGTTTCGACTGTTCCTGCAGGGGAAGCGGATTGTCCGAGCGTTCCAGCAGGAGCAGTTGCCGCGAAAAAATCCGCACGATGACGAAAAATAGAAACAGGATGTTCAACACGTGCACGAGGGAAAACGCCGCTTCCCCGATCGCGCGGTCGACGACGAAACGACCGAACACGGGATCGTCGGGCACCTGTTTGGCCAGTAAGACCCAGAAACGGGAGACCAGCACCACCGGAATGAGCAGGAAACTGAAAATGATCAGCAATCGCGACAGACCGAGCAGGGATTTGCGGTATTTCCGCTGCTTCTGCCGCATGTCGGTCAGGTGCATCGGCTCGCACAAGTCCGGGAGGCCGAACATCGCGTCGAAACTTCGCGCGGAAAGCAGCGACAGCATCAGGGCGGAAACCGTCAACAGTTTGGCCGGATAACGAAACTGGTCATAGCCGGGCAAAACCAGCGAAAACAGCCAGTAAATTCCGCCGAACGGGCTGCCGAGTCCCGTTGCGCCGCCGTTTCCGGTCACGAGCGAAATCGTCTGGTTCACCACCCAGCCCAGTCCGAAATACCCGAGGCTTCCCAGCAGAAAAATCAGGAACGACCACGAAAGCCAGAGCGTCAACGGCGACGTTTTGCGAAACCGCAGCGCGACGATCGCCAGCAGGAAGGGAATGATCCCCATGTAGAGCGAGGGCGACCAGATGCCGGAACAGGGCCATTTTTTCGCGATGGCCGTCCCCCAGTTCGTGTTGACCGGGAACATGCGTCCGTTCGCGTTGGGCCAGACGTACTCGATCAAGCGCCACGGGCCGACGCTGAAATTGTAACGGGCCTTCGCCATGCCGGACTGTTGCGTCTCGTCGGCGGCCAAGCCGTCTTTGACGCGATCCCACGCTTCGTGCTTTTCGTGCTCGCGGTAGCCGCGTTCCAAAACGATGAGGCTTTTCCAAAGCGAAGCCGGTTTGTCTTCGAGATTGCGGTCGCCGTTGATTCCCAGTTCGAGCGCCGGCAACCATTGCACCGCGGCAAGCAAGGCGCCGATCAGGAGCGAACAGCCCAACAGCAGAATCGGGCGAGGGCCGGAAAATCGACCGCCCCCGTTGGTGACGAAATTGCCCGATGCGGTCGAACTGTTCGTTTCAAAAAGATGCAGCACGGAATTGGTTTCGATGCTCAGCCGGCTGTCGGTCAGCGGTTTTTTGCCGTTTCTGCGGTAAAAAAACAGGAGCAGCAAAATCAAAACGAACGCATGATAGGCCATTTGGGGGTCGCCGCCCAAAACGAACATGGCGAAAACCAGGCCGAGAGCGACCATCGCCGATATGCGCCGCGTCGTGATCAGGATGTCCGCCTGGCGGATCGCTTCCGGGAGCCAGGCCGCCCCGACGAGAAACACGACGTTGCTGTATTGAAACAGGACACTGCCGCCGAAAACATAGGACAGCGTCGCGATCATCGCCGCGGGTCGGGAGCCGCGAAAATGTCGCGTCAGGCGATAGCAGGTCATCGCCGCGAGCAGGAAATGCCCGATCACGTAGAGGTGATAGGCGTGATACGCCGTAATCGGGAGAAAGTAAATCAGTTTACCGGGATAAAACACGGACGAAACCGGGTTGGCCAGCAGCGGTTGCCCGAGATTTTCGTAGGGGTTCCAAAGCGGCACGCGTCCGGCACGCCATTCCGACTGAATGTACTCGAACAGCGGCGGGTAAAAGTGCGCCCCGTCGCGAAAGGCGATGTGCTCCCCGAGGAATAAAATCCGCCAGAAGAAAATCGCCGTAACGACCGCAATCGTCAACAGACACCACCACGGCACGCGTTTCATGAATTGAAACAGCCGCGAAAGCAGCGGGTATCGCGAATCGTGTCGACCTTCGGTATTCATCGGCGGTTTATATTCGGGCGAATCACAATATGATTTTTGTGCGACGTAATTGCAAAAAGAACAGACCGTCATTGTACCACAAAATGACGGTCCCGATCAATTGTCGGCGAGATCTTTTGCGGAAATCCTGAAACATTGTCGGAAAATTACAAACAAAATCAGAACCTGATGCGAAAGTCAGTGATAATGCGGGCGGCATCGCCAAAAGACCACCCTGCATTGAGAAACCGCGAAATTAGCCCTTGGGGCCGGCGTTTTTGATTTTTTCGTCGGCCACGTCTTCGTATTTGGCGAAGTTCTTGCGGAAGAGACCGGCCAGTTTTTTCGCCGAGGCTTCAAATGCGGCCTTGTCCTTCCAGAGATTTTTCGGGATCAGCACCTCGGCGGGCACGTTCGAACAGGCGGTCGGCACGTCGAGGTTGAAAATGTCGTCGTGCGCCGTCGTGATGTTCGCCAGTTCGCCGGAGTGAATCGCGTCGATGATCGCGCGGGTGTGCTTGATCGACAGCCGCTTGCCGACGCCGTAGGGCCCGCCCGACCAGCCGGTGTTGACCAACCAGACCTTCGAGCCGTATTTCGCCATGTTGGCCGCGAGAATCTCGGCGTATTTGGCCGGGTGCCACACGAGGAAGGCGGCCCCGAAACAGGCCGAAAACGTCGCTTCCGGTTCGGTGACGCCCATCTCCGTTCCCGCGACTTTCGCCGTGTAACCGCTCATGAAATGGTACATCGCCTGCTCCGGCGTCAGGCGGCTGACGGGCGGCAAAACGCCGAACGCGTCGCAGGTCAACAAAATGATGTTTTTCGGGTGGTCGCCGAGACAGGGAACCTTGATATTAGGGATGTACTCGATCGGATACGAAGCCCGTGTGTTCTCCGTGAGCGAATCGTCGTCGTAATCGACCACGCGGGTGCGGTCGTCAAAGACCGTGTTTTCGAGCACGGTGCCGAAACGGATCGCCTGCCAGATTTCCGGCTCGCTTTCGGCCCGCAGGTTGATGCACTTGGCATAGCAGCCGCCCTCGATGTTGACGACGCCGTTTTCGGTCCAGTAATGTTCGTCATCGCCGATCAGGCGGCGGTTCGCTTCGGCGGAAAGGGTCGTTTTGCCCGTCCCGGAAAGCCCGAAGAAGAGCGAAACGTCGCCGTCCTTGCCCTCGTTGGCCGAGCAGTGCATCGAAAGCAACCCCTGCTTCGGCATGAGGTAGTTCATGATGGTGAAGACGCCCTTTTTCATTTCACCGGCGTATTGCGTGCCGAGAATGACGAATTCGCCACGTTCAAATGACAGCGCCACGCTGGTTAGCGAGCCGATGCCTTCCGCGTTCATGTCGGCCGGGAACTGGCCCGCGTTGTAAATGACGTAATCCGGGTCGCCGAAGTGCAGCAGTTCCTCCGGGGTCGGCCGCACGAGCATGTTGTGCATGAACAGCGCATGGTAGGCGCGTTCACAGATGATGCGCACCTTGATGCGGTATTTCGGGTCCCAACCGGCGAAGCCGTCGATGACGTAAAGCAGGTTGCGCGTGTTGAGGTAGTCGATGGCGCGCTGGCGGTTGTAAAGGAAGACCTCGTCCTTGAGCGGCGTGTTGACCGGCCCCCACCAGACGTCTTTCGTGCTTTCCGGGCTGTCGACGACGCGTTTATCCTTGGGGCTGCGGCCGGTTTTCTCGCCGGAACTGTTCATGAGCGCACCGGTCGACGTAATCGCCGCGTGCTCCCGACTGATGGCATCT
>JAVBQX010000322.1:0-7135 GCA_031548645.1 Thermoguttaceae bacterium | reverse complement strand
TCCCTTTTCGATGTCCTCTTTCGAAAAATCGCTTTGCTTCGGGCGGTCGATTCCCTGCGGCCACCATTTCACCGGGCGGTCGGTCCAAATGTGAATCTCCGTGACTTTCCCGAGAACGCCGGCTTTCAGTTGCGCGGCCGTACTTCGCAAGGCCGCGCCGGCGCTGCCCTGGTTGCCCATTTGTGTGCAAACCTTGTTTTCGCGTGCGATTTGCCCCATCAACCGGGCTTCATAAACGGTTCGTGTGAGCGGTTTTTGCGTGTAAACGTGTTTCCCGCGACGCATCGCCATGAGTGACGCGGCGGTGTGCATGTGGTCCGGCCCGCTGACGGTCACGGCGTCGATGCTGTCGCCCATTTCGTCGAACAGTTTGCGAAAATCGGTGAAACCTTTGGCCCCTTCGTAACGCTTTTGCGCCCCGGTCAATCGACCGCGGTCAATGTCGCAAACGGCCACGACATCCGCCCAACGGGCCGCGTTGGCGATGTCACCGCCGCCCTTGCCGCCGATCCCAATCCCGGCAACCGCCACGCGCTCGTTGGCCGAAGCCCGTACCGATGATGTCGTCCCGGCGGCGACCCAGAAACCGACACCTGCCAAGGTCGTGCCCTTCAAAAAACCGCGACGCGAAATTCTGTTTTTCATTCTCGTCCTTGCCTTTCAATCAAAATGGTGGGAAAAGTCGGGGAATCGCAGGTCATCGGCGGACTTTGCGCCCATGCCCATTTTGATTGTACAGAATTTGACGAAGAATTTCGACCTTTTGCAGGCCGAGATTCATTTTTTGGCGGAATTTTTCAGATATATGAACCGCATAACGATATCGGTTCAACGATACCGCGCCAGCAAGCAGGCGACGCGGGCGGCTTCGATGAGGCTGTCCGGCTTCGCTTTGCCTTGCCAGGCGATATCGAAAGCGGTTCCGTGAGCGACGCTCGTGCGGATGATCGGCAGGCCGAGCGTGATGTTGACCGCCTGGTGCATGCCCATCAGTTTGAGGGCGATATGCCCCTGATCGTGGAACATGGCAACCACCGCGTCGAACTCCCCGTCACGTGCCCGAATCATGATCGTGTCGGCGGGAAACGGGCCGTGAACGTTGATCCCTTCCTCGCGGGCGACCATGACGGTCGGTTCGATGATCGTCAGCTCCTCGCGGCCGAAGAGACCGTTTTCGCCGGCGTGCGGATTGAGCGAACAAACGCCGACCGAAGGCGGTTCGCCCTTGATTTTCAACATGAAATCGTTGGCCAGGCGAATTTTCGACATGACGCCGTCCGGCGTGATTTCGTCGAAAATATTCCGCATGGCCGTGTGCAACGTGACATGTACGACGGCGAGACCGGCACGGCCCTTGATCCCCGGCGACGGGCCGAGGTACAGCATCATGGCGAAGTTCTCGACGCCGCAACGCGAGGCGATCAATTCCGTATGCCCCGGGTAATGGCACCCGGCCATGTTGAGCGCCTTTTTGTTGATCGGGGTCGTGACGATGGCGTCGACCTTGTTGAACATGGCGTGCATCGTCGCCATGACGATGGCGTGATAGGCCGACTCGCCCGCGATGGCGGAAATCATGCCCGGGCGAACGTTGATCACGTCGTCGGAACAGCAGTTCAAACAGGGAATGACATTGGTTGACGGTTCCGCGGCCGCCGGATTGTCAATTGTCTGGACCGTATAATCCAGCCCCAAAAGCGAGACGGCTTTTTCGATCACGCCCCTGTTTCCGTAAACGATCGGGACGCAGTTTTCCTGCTGAACGATGCGGGACCAGCCGCCGACAATAATCTCCGGACCGATTCCGGCGGCATCGCCCAAGGTGAAAGCCAGTTTCGTTTTTTTTGCTGCGGGCATACGAAGTTTCACACTGTTTGATTATCTGTTCAATAAACATTTATTTCCACAAACTGCAACCAATTATAGTATTTTTCCCGGTCGCATGTTAAGAAACATAAGTTTTTTGCTGAATTTTAAGGTTTTTTGGTCCATTCAAAAGGAAAAAGACGGAATTGGCGCCATGTCCCCAAAATCCTACTTCCCGTCGTGTTCCGACCGAACGCGGAGCCATTGGACGCCGCCCAAAACGACGATGTAACCGAACAAAAGCAGGGCGGACAGGACGCAAACGGCCCGCTTGAAATGCACCGGGTCGATGCCCGCCGCGCGGAGCGGTTCGAGCGGACTGGGCGAGATGAAGGCTTCGATAAAGGCGGCGCAGCAGAACAGGAACACGGCGAACATGATGATCGGGAACGCGTGCTTCGCCGCGCGCTTCATCGAGTCGAAGCGGTTGTAACCGCGCGTCGAAATGAGGCCGAACCCGATCCGCAGCCCCGCCCCTGCGGACATCGCGATGGCCGTCAGTTCAAACGGTCCGTGCGCGACGACGAATTCGTAAAAGTGGCCGCTGTATTCCGTCGTCGCCATGTGGCCGAATATCGTGCCGAGGTAAATCGCGTTGAACAGCGTGATCAGGACGCCCGTGACCATGAAAAACGCGCCCGCGACGAAGCATTGCAGCCCGATCCCGGCATTGTTGAAAATATAAAATCCCACCATGGGCAGGCGTTCCTCGAAGGTCACGTCATCGAAGGAATTCGAGTACATGTCCTCAAGATTTTCCAGCGTGTCGGAGCCGACGACCTGTTCGGCGAAACCGGTGTCGTGATACTGGTAGGCCAGCCAGGCGCAGGTAAGGAAGGGGACCCAGAACAGCAACATGCCGCACCAGAACGTGCCGTCGGAAAAGATCCGCCGCGGCAATTCCTCAAAAAGCAGCCCAGGCAACGACGACCATCCGATCGCCTGGTCGCAATACAACTGGTTGTGCGCCCGCCCCACCAGATTGTTGAGATAACGGATGATTCCCGGCGGCAGTTTGTAGGATTCGGCCAAGGCGAGATCGGCGCAGGCCCCGCGGTACAACTGGGTGAACCGGGCCACCTCCTCTTCCGTGACGCGTCTCCGCCCGAACACGCGGGCCAGTCGCGCCAGGTGATCCTCCAGTTCCTGCCAGTCGGGGCGATGTTTTTCCAGCAACTCGGCGACGTTCATGGTTGCAATGCAAATTTGTGGCTTGATAATGACACATTCGGGAACGACTCCCATCGACATTGTACCTGATTCGCCGGGAATTTGACAGCGTGTATCGGAATTTCCATACAAAAATATTTGTCGGGTACGGAAATATCGTATGCAATCGGGTATAATTGATGACGAATGCCAATTCTCGCCCAAATCACGATTCCCACCCCAACAGGAGAAAGCAATGAAACGAAGAGGAGTAATATTGACACTGGCGACCGCGTTTGTTTGCGTGGCCGCGTATTGCACCGTGTCCGCCGCCGTTTTGGCCGCCGACAGCAGCGTGACGCTCGCGAAAGACGGCCGCGCAACGGCGAAAATCGTGCTGGCCGACACAGCGACGACCGTCGAAAAAACAGCGGCGGAGGAATTGCGGTCGTATCTGTCCCAAATCACCGGGGCGGACGACTGGAAAATCATCCCCGAATCGCAGGCCGCGAAAGACGCGACGCTGGTGCTTGTCGGCGATTCGAAACTCGCGCGCGAACTGTTCCCGGCGGTCGATTTCGACGCGATTCCCTACGACGGCATCGTCATGCAAACGCGCGACGGCAAACTGTTGCTGGCCGGTCACGAAACTCGCGGGGCCTTGTACGCGGTCGACAGTTTTCTCGAAAACTCGCTCGGCTGCCGCTGGTGGACTTCGACCGAAAGCACGATCCCGAACATGCGTGACATCGCCGTCCCGGCGATTGATGTGAACTACTCGCCGAAACTCATCTACCGCGAAGCGTATTACCTGGACGCCTTCGAGCCGGTCTTCGCCTCGCGGATGAAGTGCAACGGCGCCAACGAAAATATTCCCGCCCAACGCGGCGGGCATCACCGGTTCGTGTACTTCGTGCACTCGTTTTACCCGCTGATTTCGCCGGAGAAGTATTTCGACGCGCACCCGGAATGGTTCAGCGAAATCAACGGCAAACGCACGCACGATCACGCCCAGCTTTGCCTGACCAACGACGAAATGCGGGCAGAATTGACGAAAAACGCGATTGCGTCGCTGCGAAAAAATCCCGACGCGAAGTTCATTTCCATCAGCCAGAACGACTGGTACAACCCCTGCCAGTGCGAAAAATGCCAGGCCGTCGCCAAGGCCGAGGAATCGGAAGCCGGGCCGCTGATCCAGTTCGTCAACAAGGTGGCCGCAGACATTGAAAAGGAGTTCCCCGACGTGTGGGTCGAAACGCTCGCCTACCAGTACACGCGGAAACCGCCGAAAACAATCAAGCCGCGGGACAACGTCATCGTGCGTCTCTGTACGATCGAATGTTCCTTCGTGCAGCCGCTCGGCCGGGGCGAACAGAACGAATCGCTGCGTGCCGACATCGAAGGCTGGAGCAAAATCGCGAAACAGCTTTTCATCTGGGACTATGTGACCAACTTTTCAATGTTCCTGATTCCGCACCCGAACTACGCGGTTTTGCCGGAAAATATCCGCTTTTTCGTCGATCACGGCACGATCGGGCTGTTCGAACAGGGTGACGCTTATACGAAGATCGGCGATTTCGTCCGTCCGCGAAACTGGGTCATCTCGCACCTGATGTGGGACCCGACGCTTGACGAAAACCTGTTGCTCGACGAGTTCCTCAACGGATATTACGGCAAGGCCGCGGCCCCGATTCTCAGGGAATACATGACGCTGCTCGTCAACCGGGCGCAGGAATCCGGCGCGTATCTCGGCTGTTTCCGCAACAACACCGCCGACTGGCTCGACTACGACACGCTCTGCAAGGCGACCGAATTGATGAATCGAGCGATCGCGGTGACCGCGCAAAAACTTGGCGCCGACTCGCCGGAAGCCTGGCGTCTGCGTCGCGAAAAAATGCCGATCGATTATGTCTGGCTGCAACAATATTATTCCCTGAAACGTCATGCCGCAGTGGACAACCTGGCGTTTTTGGGGCCGGAAGACCCGGTCGAAGGCGCCAAGGCGTTTCTGGCCATGTCCGATCGGTTCGGCAATGCGGCGCATCGCGAATTCGTCAACAGGGAGCAGTTCGATGAATTCTGCAAAAATCTGTTGAACCGCTTCGGTAAACCGGCCGCGGCGCCGGACATTTGCGCCGACATGCCCGCGGGAAGCTGGCTCGACTACCAGGAGTACGAATTCAACGTCAGCACCGGCAACGGTTGGGCCGCTTACGTTGACGACGCCGCCGCTTCGAACGGCCGCGCGATTCGGATGCCGGGCGACCATTTCGAATGGGCCGTTTCGCAGCCGCTTGACGCGATGGTCACTCGCATGACTTCGGCGTCCGGAAACGCCGCCGAACCGGCCAAATTCCGCGTGTACGCCGCCGTGCGATGCGAAGCGACCGCGAAGGACGGCCCGGCCATGACGCTCGGCGTATACGACCAGGACACCCGCAAAGGTCTGGGCTCGAACAAGACGATTCAAGTCGACGAAATCGCCGGCGGCGAATACAAACTCGTCGATTTGGGCGAATTTCCCTTGAACGCGAATGCGTACATCTGGGCCGCGCCGCCCAAACGTCCGGGCGAAGTCACCGCCGTGTACGTCGACCGGTTCGTCGTTGTCCGGGAATAACGCCGCGACTTGCCCCCGGGAGGTCGGTCAACATTCCGGCGTTTCTGAAGGATCGCACCCTTTCTTAACCCGGGGAATATGTTATGATATTGCGAATGTTTATCTTGCCCCCTCGCGTTAATGCCGTGAGGGGGCAACAATGATCACCATCGACAGGCCTTGTTGAGATGGAAGCGATGTCAGCCCACTGACTCACCTGTCCTCATGTTCTGTCTCCTTCACAACAAAGGAGTTTTTACCATGGCAAATGCCGACAAAAAGAATTACAAAGTCGCCGACATGTCCCTCGCCGAGTGGGGACGCAAGGAAATCCAGCTTGCCGAACACGAAATGCCCGGCCTCATGGCCCTTCGTGCGAAGTACGGCAAGGACAAGCCGCTCAAAGGCGCCCGAATCGCCGGATGCCTGCACATGACGATTCAGACGGCCGTGCTGATCGAAACGCTTCGCGAACTGGGCGCCGAGGTCACTTGGAGTAGTTGCAACAAGTTTTCGACGCAGGATCACGCCGCGGCGGCCATCGCGGCGACCGGCGTGCCGGTTTTCGCCTGGAAGGGCGAAACGGACGCGGAATATGGCTGGTGCATCGAACAGACGCTCGTGTTCCCCGACGGCAAACCGCTGAACATGATCGTCGACGACGGCGGCGATTTGACGATTATCGTGCACAAAAAAGAATATGCGGACATCATCGGCGGCATTCGCGGCCTGTCCGAAGAAACGACGACGGGTGTGCACCGCCTCTACCAGATGCACGAAAAAGGCGAGTTGAAAATTCCCGCCATCAACGTCAACGACTCCGTGACCAAGAGCAAATTCGACAACCTCTACGGCTGCCGCGAGTCGCTGGCCGACGGCATCAAACGGGCCACCGACGTCATGATCGCCGGAAAGGTCGTCGTCGTTGCGGGGTATGGCGACGTCGGCAAGGGTTGTGCCCATTCGATGCGTTCCTACGGCGCTCGCGTCGTTGTCACGGAAATCGATCCGATTTGCGCCCTGCAGGCCGCGATGGAAGGTTTCGAAGTCACGACGATGGCCGAAGCGTGCAAATTCGGCAACATCTTTGTCACGACGACCGGCTGCTGCGACATCATCATGTCCGAGCACATGGCCCAAATGCCGAATGATGCGATCGTTTGCAATATCGGGCACTTCGACTGCGAAATCGACGTGGCCGGGCTCGAAACGTACAAGGGCATGAAAAAGACAAACATCAAGCCGCTGGTCGACCGCTACACCTTCCCCGGCGGCAATTCGATTCTGCTGCTCGCCGAAGGGCGGCTGGTCAATCTCGGCTGTGCGACGGGGCACCCCTCGTTCGTCATGTCGAACTCGTTCACCAATCAGGTTCTTGCGCAAATCGCCCTTTGGACGGAGTCGGACAAATACCCGCTCGGCGTGCATGTGTTGCCCAAAAAGCTTGACGAAGAGGTCGCCCGGCTGCACCTGGCCCAGATCGGCGTCAAGCTGACCCAGCTTACGGCCAAACAGGCCGAA
>JAVBQX010000039.1:0-15251 GCA_031548645.1 Thermoguttaceae bacterium | reverse complement strand
GCGTAATAGGTTTCGAGTTTCTCCCAATCCTCCCACCAGGCGGACTGGTAAAAAATGCTCGACGGGTAATCGCGTTTCGATTCGCCGAGCATCGTGTACCACGACAGGTGCGGGCAACGCACATTGATGCCGAACAACGCCTGCCAGTCGCCGACCGCCTTGTAATTTTCAAACGTCATCTGCCAGCCGGTGCAGCCGTAAAGTTCGTCGAGCAGGAATTTCTGCCCGAGCTGCCGCGCGGCCGATTGCAGTTGCTTGACGATCCAGTAACAGCGGTTTCCTTCGGTGAGGTGATCGACGCCGGGGTAGTGCATGTACTCATACGACCGCATCAGCGAACCCTGCATGATCGCCTGCGTGGCGAGCGAATCCTCGTGCAGCAGGTGCCCGGTGAGGATGAAATTGTTCGCCGTGCACCAGTCGTACATCGGTTTCATGAAATTTTCGAGGAACAGCGTTTGCGTCATTTCCGCATAGGCCCATTTGACGGGCGAAACCTTCTCGCCGTTCTTTTTCAGGAACAGTTCCGGCAGTTTTTCAATGATGTCGTAACCGAACCGCTTTTGAAATTCCTCCGGCAGCTTCGCCGTCCAGGGCAAAATCCAGTGCGGCTCCGGCACGTAGGCCGAAAACTCGGACATGAGCGGCCCGCGATGCGGTTCGTCGGTGAAAATACCCTTGACGGTGCGCCCGAACCGGTCGCCGAGCCGTTTTTTGTACTGCTCGTGCGTCATTTGAATGTAAAAATCGGTCGCGTCGCGGTTCATCGTGTCGACGTAGGTGTTGCCGTTGTAAAAGCTGCTGTCGTTCTGGCGTTCGGTGTTGAACACGAAAAGCGTCTTCGCGGCGTAGGAATCGCGCGGCGTTTCCGGCGTGATTCGCACGGCGTTTTTGAAATTCATCCCGTCCGCGTCGGCGGCGAACACGGCGACAAGTTTCGCGTCGCGCACGCCTTCAAGTTTGACCGGGGCGTTCCAATCGAAGTCCGCCGGCTTGACGATCGTGCAGCGCATGTAACGCATGCTGAATTCGGGATTCGCGGTGACCATCCCGCCGCCCGTCCCGCTGGGCCAACGGTCTTCGTCATACAACCACGCTTCAAGCCCGAGTTTTTCGGCGTAATCGGCGCAGGCGTTCGTCAGCTCGAACCATTCGTCGCCAAGATATTCCGTCTCCAGCCCGGTGCGAGAGTGCATGAAAAACCCGCCGAACCCCATTTTTTTCAGGACGTCGATCTGACGGAGCAGTTCGTCTTTTTTCAGGTCACCGTTCCAACTCCAAAACGGCTTGCCGCGCCAAGCGACGCCGGGATTTTCAAACTGTTTCACCAGTTCGTCATGCGAAAGCGAATCGGCGGGCGTCACGGTGTGATAAAAACCCGGCGTATCCCGCGGACGTTCCTGCGCCCATGCGGCGGCGCAGGTGAAAGAAAGGAACACGCCGACCAGGGCGAACAACATCCTCTTGTGCATAAAAACCTCGTTTCCGGATTGTGTGCATTGGTTGTCAATGTGCAGTCGCTTGATTGATGCAAATCTATCACAAACCAGTATACCGAATTATCGAAAGAAATACAACAAGACGCCGAACACGGATGTCGCAGGTTATTTTATTGCCGACACATAACGGTGGTGATAAACTCAAAGTCATTTCTAATATTTCACCTTGAGCCAAGGCGTTTTTTCAGCGATCCATTGTTTCAATGCAATCGGGATGTCGGTGCACATGTAATCGCACCCCAGGTAGGCCCCCAGCATGAAATCATCGACGGAAAGCCCCGGCCACAGGCTCACGGTCAAGCCCTCCTTGTGCGCTTTTTGAACGCTTTCGCGACTCGTTCCGTTCATGGTCGCTCCCAATCGCTTGATTCCCATCGCCTTGCACAGCGATATGGTTTCGTCATTGCAGGGTTTGCCCGTGATCAACAGCAAGTCAACTCCCGGATAATGCGATTGCAGATATCGCAACCCCCGATAATCGCCGGAAGTGAACACGTAGGCGGCATCCGCAGGTCGTTTTTCCATGACCGCCTTGTAAAGTTTGTCACAAAATTCGGCCAGACGATCTTCCGGATAGAGCGATTCAGGATTGCTTTTCAGCTCAAACTCGACGTACAAACCCGGCTTGTCCCGAAGAAAATCCAGCAATTCATCAAGAAAAAGGATGTGGTTTCCTCCTTTCGTCTTCAATCGCCGCAGTTCATCCGCGGTTTGTTCTTCGACGGCTCCTTTCCCGTCGCTTGTCCGCTCCAGAGTGCTGTCGTGGAGGATCACCAACTCGCCGTCTTTCGTCATTCGCACGTCGGTTTCGAAACCGTGATAGCCTGCTTCATAACTTGCCTTAAAGGCCTGAATGGTGTTTTCATCATGCTCCATCCGGCCGCCGCGGTGAGAAAAAACACGGATTTCCTGATTCTGCGCAAAGAGATGCGAGCAGAACGACAACGCCAGCAACATGACAAAAAGGTGACGGATTTTCATTTTTGAGCCTTTGACTTAACATGGAGTTCGAACAGAAGAAACGGAGAATTCATTGTACTCTTTTCTTCGCGATACGGCAATGATATCGCACGGCATCGCAATTATTAATCACCACGAAGGCACGAAGAGTACGAAGGATTAGTACTACAGCGCAATCCATGATTCGCAAATAATTATAGATCAACAACTTCCATTCTCATTTTATCCACAGATTCACACAGATTTCACAGATGATTTTTAAAAAAAATCCTATCTGTGTCTATCTGCGAAATCTGTGGACAAAAAATGGTAATTGGGGACCATGATCTTTTGTTTTGGCGTTATGACATTGCGCTGTCGTATTAGGAGTTATGATAAAAAGAAAATGCTCGGAATCACCACATTTCTTGTGCCCGCCTCCTTCCATGTTTTCTCGTATTTCTTCGTGCCCTTTCGTGCCTTCGTGGTGAAAATCATTGTGCCGTAGTAATGTGACCGGCACCAAAATCCGCCCCGGAATTGTATTTTTTCCTCTTGACATTACGAACGCTTTCGTATAACATTCTACGAAGTCGTTCGTAATATCGGCGAACCAGTGAGGAAAACATGGCGAAAAAACGGACCTTCCCCAAACCGAGCGAGGCGGAACTCCGCATCTTGAACGTGCTTTGGCGGCACGGCCCCTCGACCGTCCGCAAGGTCTTCGAGCAACTGGAGCCGGTCACGCAGGTCGGCTACACGACGATCCTCAAGCTGATGCAGATCATGCACGACAAGGGGTTGGCCGAGCGGGACGAACGCTCGCGGAGCCATGTTTATTCCGCGGCCATCGCCTGCGTGGATGTGCAGGAACTGCTCGTTGACGACCTGGTCAGCAGCGCGTTCGGCGGGTCGAAAAAGCGACTCGTTTTGCAGATTCTTGAAAACGCCGACGCCACGCCCGACGAATTGGCCGAAATCCGTCATATCCTGCGGAACATCGACGGAGGCGCGAAATCATGATCACGCATTTCATCGCACCGCTTCCGTTCGCCGAATTCGCCGCGTTTTTCCATGCGGACGAAATCCCGCTTCGCATCGCCTGGGGGCTCCTGCATTCGATTTGGGAAATCGCGCTTTTGGCCTTCATTTATTGGGTCGTGTCCCTCGTGCTGACGTCGCGTTATGCGCGATTGCGTTACGTGTTCGGTTACGCGGTTTTGCTGACCATGCTCGCGTTGCCGCTGTTGACCCTGTTCCTTGTCGAGCCGCTGCGGCCCGTGACGCTCGTTCGCACCCCCGCGATTTCCGTGCCGGTTGCCGTCGTTGAAACCCCGCTTGAAAACGCGGAGCCGGAGTTCGTTTCACCGGAAAACGCGGAACACCTTGCGGTATTCGCGTCCTTCGACGAAAATCTCCCGCTGCAAACCGCCGCGTTGGAAACGCCGCTGACTGACATGACGCCGTTGGAGCCCATGCAAACGGCCCCATTGGAAACGGAAGCCGACATGCCGCCGCTGTCGCTTTCCGATTCGCGATTCGACGTTCCCCGTCGATTCGCGATATCCGACTTCCTCTCGGGCTGCCTGCCCTGGCTGCCGGCGCTCACGTTTTTCTGGTTTTTCGGCGTGGCCCTCATGGCCATCCGCCTGTGCCTCGGGCTGGGCGAACTCCGAACCTTGCGCCGGCGCTCGTTCCTGCTCGCCGACGGCCGGTGGGAGGAAACGCTCCGAATCGCCGCCGCACGGCTCGGCGTCCGCCGGAAAGTCGCACTGCGCGGCTCGAATCAAATCCGTTCGCCGTTGATGCTCGGCCTGCTGCGACCGATGATCCTCGTCCCGCTGGGCATGTTGTCGCAACTGGCCCCGGAACAGGTCGAGGTCATCCTCCTGCACGAGCTGGCCCACGTCCGGCGGCACGATTATCTGGCCAACCTGGTTCAATTGCTCATCGAAACCCTGCTGTTTTACCACCCGCTGCTCTGGTGGGTTTCCCGCTCGGTCCGTCGCGACCGGGAATACCTCTGCGACGACATGGTGCTCTCGCAGGGAAAAATCGCCAATCTCGTTTACGCACAAACGCTCACCGATCTGGAAACTTTTCGACAAAAGGAAGGACTCGACATGAAACGCTTTTTATCCACCCCCGCCGCCGCGGCCCGGCCGCTGCTCAACCGCGTCAAGCGGATCATGAACATGAAAACGCAACCCGACCGCCGCGCCGACTGCCTCGCCGGGGCGATCCTGCTCCTGATCCTGGCCGCTTTCCCGCTTTGGGCCGTGTTTTCGCCCCACGGGCAACCGTCGCCCGCCCTGGCCGTCGCGATGGCCGATCCCCTGGACGGGAAGGAGGCGAAACCCGCCCCCGTCGCGGATGCCGTGCCTGACGCTTCCGACAGGGAAATTCTTCTGGAAGTTTACCCGCTGGAAAAAATTCTGTCGGCGACCGGAGGGTTTGACGTGGAGGAAATCGAGAAACTCGTTCAAGCATATCTCCTGCAATCACATGCGATGACGGGCGATCATTGGCCGGCACCCAGCGACGCCTACAGCGGTTACCCTCAAACATGCAAGGCCAAGGGCAACCTTCTCATCGTCATGGCAACGGCCCGGCACCAGAAGCAAATCGAAACCTTTCTCGAAAAGCTGGAAACGACCTGCAAACAGTCCGGAAAAATCGTTCAATCGCCGGAACCGGTGATATTTACCAATGAAAGAATCGTGTCGGAAAATCCGGTGGTTGAGACGCCTGAAGGACAAAAGGAATACGGCATTCCCTCGCCTTACTCACACGAAGAGCTTGAGCGGGAAAAGAGCAGTTTCATGCGAGGCTTGAATGACGGCGGCGGGACGATGGAAAGTTTCGCGGTCAAGTTCCAGCATCGCGACCCGGCGGAGTTTTATGAAATACTTACGATGTTTATCAATGCACACACCGGCGAACATGGGGAATTGAAAGACATCCTCCGGATGGACGGTTCCAGCGGCATTCTCATTTATAATGGCCCGGTCAATTTAGGGCAGCAGATGCGGAACATCATCTCAAGTTATGATTTGCCGCATTCGCCGAATCTTCTCAGCGAGTTTATGGAAAAATACGATTCGGCGCAAGTTAGCATCTACACACTCAAGTACCGCTCGGTCGAACCGTTGGCCCATTTCCTGAACAGCGTGTTCAATAACCTTGCAACGGCCCCGCCGGAACAGGAGCCCGTGACTCGCGATCTCATGTTTTTTTTCGAAGAAAAGAGGCTTTATGTCGTTTCCCAACTCGATATGAAAATGCTAACGGATTTTTTGGAAATTCTGCTCCCCTTCATCAAGGCCTACGATCAGCCGAAGCCGCTCCCCGCCTCACAGACTCCCGTTGCACACCCGTACCCCGCCGCACCACAGCAATACATTCCTCCTGTGCCGGCGTCAACGTTTCAGGCGTTTCCGGAGGCGGAAAAGCAGCAGGCCCTTTCCTTGCCTGTCAAAGAAATGCAGTTGACACACGAGTCGGAATATCATCACCCGCAAGCCCGGCCCGTTCCCGAATTCGTGCAAGCGGCACCGTTGCAACAATACCCGCAAATGCCGCAGCTACAGCCGTCACCGCCGGCGCCGCATTATATTGAACCAACGTCGCAGAATGTCCTTGCCATTCCGTTCCAGAACCGCAAGGCGAAGGATTTTCTGGAGATGTTGACCGCAATGGAGGATATGTTTCCTCCTGCAAATGGAGCTTTTGCGGATGAAAGCAGCAACACGCTCATTCTGTTGATTCCCGATATCGAAAGGACCGCAAATCCCATAATACGGGAAGCGGCCGTTTTGTTCGACCACCCGGAACCGTCCTATCCTTTCGCGGATTTGGACGCGTTCATGACCCAGGCGAAATCGGCAACAGTGGAAACTTTCCCGATTAATAACCGTTCGGCGGAGGACATTCGTCATATGTTCACTTGTCTCCATGCGGCCGTGTGTATTGAGACACCAAAAGAATTGAATTCGAAAGAAAAACCGTCTTTTGCCTATTTTGTCGATGAATCGGGCAAGACGCTCATTATCGCATGGGATAATGCTGATAATACAAATGTCGACAGTAAAGGTATGAAAGATTTTCTCGCGAAATACGACGTGCCACAGAAGGTGGCGGAAGCTTCCGGGAACGAGCCCCCGCAGGACGGCAAAATCATCGCCCGGGCGTTCCAATTCCAGAATCGTGACCCGGGCCAATTTTTCTCCCTGGTGAATCAATTCCTTGCGGCAAGCGAAGCAAGTCAGGGCGAGAAAATAATTTGGGGGTCCCTGATGTTCGACTCCTACTCCCGGGTCATCGTATATGCCGGGCAGCAAGAGTGGTTGTCGGAAATGCTTCAAAAAATCGTGCCGCTTTATGACACCGAGCCGGGAAAAACTCCATATGACTATAAAAACCTGGCCGATTTTCTCGCCAAATACCCCGGCGCGAAGGCCCGCAGCTTCCCGCTGAAGAACGCTTCCCCGGAAATCCTGTGCCATTTCCTGCGTTGTTGGGGCCAGAATTTCATTGAGAGTGAGATTAAAATGGGCTTTTTCATTGATGAGAAGTCCAACAAACTGCTTGTCGCCCTCGCAACGAATAGTGAGGATATTGAGAAGCAAGCCTGGCCGTTACTTGCGAAATTCGTCGAATTGTGCGATCAGCCGGAGCAACCCATGCCCATAAAATCCGGTCAGCCTGTACGGCCCAAGCCCGTGCAGGATGAAAATCTCCCCCCGGCGTTGCCGGAGTGATAGCAGGAGCATTGTCGACATCCCCCCGCATCAATGCCCGGCCGTGAGTTTCAGACCGACGATTCCGCCGACGATCATCAGGGTGAAAACGATTCGCGATACGGTCACCGCTTCGCCGAAGACCGCGACGCCGAAAATCACCGTGCCCAATACGCCGATGCCGGTCCAGGCCGCGTAGCCCGTGCCGATGGGGATCGTCCGCAAGGCCCATTCGAGGAACAGGATGCTGAGGAACATCGTGACCAGAACCCAGACGGTCGGCCACAGCCGGGTAAAATGCTCCGTGTACTTCAGCCCCGTCGCCCAGCAGACTTCAAACAAACCGGCGATGACCAGCCAGACCCAAGCCATGAATTTTTGCCTTCCAAACGAAATTATGGTGGTTTTCGCAACGTTCTACGGCGGGTCGTAACCGCCTTTGCACCACGGGTTGCAGCGAATCACTCGCCAAATCCCTTTGATCGCCCCGCGAATCGGTCCGTACTTGCGGACGGCCTCGATAAAATATTGGCTGCACGACGGATGAAATCGGCACACATCGCCAAAAGCCGCTTTGATCAAAGGGCTTATGGCAATCTGGTAAAACCTTACCATGATGATAAGGATGCCGGATAACAGGTAACTCACAGCCGCAAGGAGGGATCGCACGCGAATATCAACACAACAATAAGGGTGAATGGTTGTCGCCGAGAGGTGTAAACGTTTCCAACATGATAGCACATCATCGCCGGAATCCTAGAGTCATGGCGACAAGGAATTTGATGAGGGGCAGAATGCAAAAAGGTAGGGCGGTCACGCCGTGACCGCCGAAGATCAGCATCTGCAACTCTCCAGCGGCGGTCTCGGCGAGACCGCCCTACCTGTCCCTTGCTTACGCTTCGGGCTCCGGTTATGTCACCGGATGGTCGAGTTGCTGGGCGGCATGGCCACGGACGGGCCTTGCGTTTTGCCGGTGAGGTAGTTGTCGATCGTCGCGGACGAAAGGAAACGGTTGAGCGTTTCTCCGACTTCGATTTCCAGCTTTTGGTCAAAGATATGGTCGTACAACCTTTGCCTGATTTCATCCTGGACGGGCGAAAGGGCCACCGGTTCGGTCATGCCCAGGCAAAGGAGGATGACATATTGCTTGCCGTTGACCGTGTCGAAGGGAATGATCTCGGACAGTTCGCCCGGCTTGAGTGCAAAAGCCACTTCCTCAATCTGCGGCATGCCGCTGTAGCGGGCGATCGGTTCGATCATGCCGGCATTTTGATTGGTTCCCGCTTCGACGGAATACTGGCCGGCCAGTTGGCCGAACGCATCCTGCACCCGCTTCATCTGTTCCTGCGTCTGCATGTTCGGGTCGTAAGCTTTGCGTGCCTGCGACCAGACGTCGTATGCCTTGCGTTCCTCATTGAGGAAGATGGCCAAGACTTCGACTTTCGGGCCGTAGGTGGCGTCAAAGGATTTATTGATGTCTTCCTGCGTGACCTGCACGGCGGGCTGGGCAATTTTCTTCAACGCCAGCATGGGCCAAATTACGTTGGAATAATAAACGGCCGGCTCGATTTTCATTTCGCGGCATTGCATTTCGACCAATCGGGCGACGTTCGGGCGTCCGTCCGGCAGGGGCGGCAAAATATTCCCGGCGATACGGGCCAGTTCCGCGGTGATTTCCTCCTGCGTGACCGTGATATTCGCCTCTTTGCATTTTTGGGAGATGATGCGCTGGATGATCATGCCCTGCAACACCTGGCTGCCATGGCGAAGGGCGCAAATTTCGGCCACGGTTTTCGAGTGGATGGATTCGCCGTTGATGCTGGCGATGATCGTCGGGTATTGCGTGACGCCCTGCGATTGCGGCTGGTCGAAGAAATTCGTGATTTGCGAGTTTTGTACGAGTCGCGACAAAATTTGCGACGCGGCCTTGTTGATTTTTTCCTCTTCAATCATGTAATACGTTTTTTCGACGAGGGGCTGGCGGTCGACGTTCACCGCGGGAACATTTTTTTCAAAGCGGAAAATGACGTAAAATCCGCCCATGGGAACAAGCCCCGTCATTTGGCCTTCCTTCAGGTTCATGAGCGTGTTTTCCAATTGCACGTTATCCGGCATGCTGAAGCGGCGGATCGCGGGGATGAGCCCGCCCATCGAGGCGGAAACCTGGTCGTCCGATTTTTGTTTGGCCACCGAGATGAAATTCTCCTTCGTCGGATTGGCCTGCAATTCCTTCATGACGGCGTCGGCCTTGGCCTTGTCGAAGAGCACGATTTGCCGCACCTGCACGCCGGGGCCGTACATGGCGTCGAGTTTGCGGTTGATTTCCTCATTGGTCACCTGGACGCTTTGACCGGCGATCTTTTTCAATCCGACCATCTGCTTCGTCTGGGCGACGTACTGCTCGTAATCCAGGCCCTTGTCCTGTCTCACCACCTCAAGCCATTTTTCAACGGGAACATTGAACCGTGAGGCAAAACGCTTGATTTCCGTCCTGGCTTCCTCGTCCGTGACCGTGATATTCAGGCGTTTGCACTCCTGCATGACGAGGGCCAGCCCGATCATCTGTTCGACTTCCTCGCGCCCGTGCATTTTCATGGACTCGAAGGCCAGTTCCTCCTTGGTGATCTTCACGCCGCTGACTTCGGCGACCACGGCGGGCATGTTTTCAAATGTCCGCTTCGGCGCGACCGGCGGCTTTTTTTCGGCCGTTTGTTGGGGGTTCGTTTGCGCCCCGGCGAATGATGCCGTCATACAAATCGCAAAGGCGAGCAACACCATACCAAGTGAGTGAAATCCTGTTTTCAACATGTCAACTATCCTTGTCTTTTTTTCGAAATCCCGGGAATCGACCGCGTTCGCTTCCTGCGGACGGCAACCTTTCCCGCTCCGTTGATCTTATTGTGCCGGAAATAAAATTTAAACACATCCGTTGAATCGCTTGCATCGCCAATGGCGGGAAATCGCGTTTTTTTGTGCGGCTTTCCTCCATTGGCGCAGCAAGCAGCGTAGGAAGCAAGGTTCATTTTTTATCGCCACCACAATATTTCGCGTGATTCAACATAAAAACCGGGGGATTATATCCGGTCTCAAAATTCCGCGTCAAGGGCAAATCCCGGAATTTTGCGAGATGCCGTCGTAATGCCGCAAAACCCGGAATTTATTACACAATAGCGTGAAATCGCGCGAATTTGTGTCTTGCGATCGGCAGTTTTCACATCCATAATTGGGAATTTCGGGGACCAGACCATTGCTTTACGCGGGGAAAAAAAATAGAATGACGTTTTTAATAATGAAATTGCCTGCAAAACTGTTTGATTTATGAAACTTCGTATCATCCGAGTGGACCTGCCGCTCAAACACGTGCTGACTTTTTCGCGAGGCTCCATCAGCGTCGCCCGAACCATTGTCGTCGAACTGGAGCAGGACGGTCTGCGCGGACACGGCGAAGTCCAGGAAAACCCCTACTACAATATCACGGTCGAGGAAATGACCGAGCTGGTTCAAAAGACAAAGGACATGCTCGAAGATTATGCCTTGGCCGACCCTGTGGCGATGTGGCGTTACCTTCGCCCTGTGTTGGGGGACTCGCCGTATGCGCAAACGGCCGTCGACATCGCGGCCTGCGACCTTTGGGGAAAAATGCGAAACCGGCCGCTTTGGCAAATCTGGCGAATGCGTCCGACCGGTCCATACCCGCAGACGGCCTTTACCATCGGCATTGATTCGATCGACCAGGTCATGGAACGTTTTAATGAAAACCCGAACTGGCCGATTTACAAAATCAAGATGGGCGCCAAAAACGACATGGAAATCGTGCGGGAACTGCGCAAGGTGACCGATGCCGTGTTCCGCGTCGACGTTAACGGTGCCTGGAACGTCGAAACGACGCTGCACAACGCCCCCGAGCTCAAAAAGCTCGGTGTCGAGTTCATCGAACAGCCGCTCCCGCCCGACGATTGGGAGGGTATGGAAATTCTCAAGAAGAAATGTCCGCTGCCAATCATGGCCGATGAAAGCTGCGCCTGCGAGGCCGACATCGACCGCTGTGCCGAGTCATTTTTCGGCGTCAATGTCAAACCCTGCAAGTTCGGCGGCCTGACCCCGATGCGACAGGCGATGGCGCACGCCCGCGACAAGGGCCTGAAAATCCTGCTCGGTTGCGGGATCGAATCGACGATCGCCATTTCGGCCAGCTCGCAGTTCGCCGCGTTGGCCGACTACCTCGATCTGGACGGGCCGCAACTGATCGAGAAAAAAGTCGGCACCGGCGTCCGTTCGGAAAACGGCACGCTGACCTTCCCCGAGGAAAACGGCACCGGCGTCCGCGTTTTGTTCCGGTGATGCAAAGGTAGGGCGGTCACGCCGTGACCGCCGCAATCAGAGCCGAAGCGTAAGCGAGGGACAAGATCGAAGCCGAGACCTTTTACCCGTCACCAACACAGCGGCGGTCTCGGCGAGACCGCCCTACCTTGAACGCAATTCCATTTATATTGCCACAAAGATTGATCAAAGACAATAATGTCAATTCCCGAAGAAAAAGTTTTGGTCGTTCCCACGTCGCTGTTTCATTCGCTGGGGCATTTCCAGGGATTCGCCGACGACGTTTCGCGATACATGCCGTCATTGCTCGCGCCGGAACACATGTCGTTTCGCCCCCGCGCGGAGGTGGAAAACGATCCCGGTTTCAAGCAGTTGATTCCCTACATGTTTTTTTCCCACGGTGACGGCGACGACATGTCGATTTTTCAATACGTCCGCGGTCGCGGCATGGGCGAAAGCCGACTGCACAGCAAGCGGAGCATCGGCGTCGGCGGGCACATTTCGTCCGACGATCTCAACGGCGACACCTCGCGCGACCTGTACCGCGCCGGAATGCTCCGCGAATTGCGGGAAGAGGTCGATCTCCGCTCGCCGTACGTCGAACGATGCGTCGGCATGATCAACGACGACGAAACCGAGGTCGGCAGGGTGCATCTCGGCATCGTGCATCATTTCCGGCTCGAGCGCCCGGACGTGATTTCGCGGGAAACCGACCTGATCGAATCCGGCTTCGTGCCGGTCCGGGAACTGATGACCGATCTCGCGGGCTTTGAAACCTGGTCGTCAATCTGCCTGACGGCATTGTATGGGCAGTACGGGATTTAGGAGTTAGGAATTAGTTTCAATTTCCCTCCCTATTCCCAAAAATCCTAACCCCTAATCCCCCCTGCATTTTGAATTATGGAAAATTCTCCGAATCGCAATACGTCCGATTCCGAATCCAAAAACGTCGGCCTGATCGCCGGCTCGGGCAGATATCCGCTGCTTGTCGCCCGGGCGTTGAAGCAGGCGGGATACCGCGTTTACTGCCTCGGCACGCGCGATCAGGTAGACCCCAAAGTCGCCGACGATTGTCACATATTCGAGACCATGGGCCTGGCCCAATTCGGCAAGGCGGTTCGGTTTTTCATCAAGCACCGCGTGCCCGTTGCAACCATGGCCGGCGGCATCAACAAAAAACTGCTGTTCCAGCCGGGGTTTCTCTGGAAACACTTTCCCGATTGGTACACCTTCCGGCTTTTCGGGGCGCATTTCCTGTTCCGGAAAAAAGACAATAAAAACGATTCGCTCCTGATCACCGCCGCCGAAGCTTTCGAGCGAAAAGGAATCCGGATCGTTCCCGCGACCGATTTCGTCCCGGACATGCTCGTCGAACGCGGATGTTTGACCAAAACCGTCCCGACGAAGGCCCAGTGGGATGACATCGTTTTCGGTTGGAACATTTCCCGCGAGATCGGCCGACTCGACATCGGCCAGACCGTCACGGTGCGGGAACGTTCCGTCGTCGCCATCGAAGCCCTGGAAGGAACAGACGCCTGCATCCGCCGCACGGGTTCGCTGTGTTCCGGCGGCGGTTTCACCGTCATCAAAATCGCGAAACCGAACCAGGACATGCGTTTCGACGTTCCCACCTTCGGACTGCAAACGCTGCAATCCATCACCGAAGCCGGCGGAAAGGTGCTTGCCATGGAAGCGGAAAAAACGGTTTTCATCGACAAGCAGGACGTCATTGATTACGCCAACCAACACGGCGTCTGTATTCTCATCCTCGACGATGCGGATACCCGACAACGGGAAATCGCCCTCGCCGGGTGAAATCTCCGGTGAGAATCCCTGGGTAAACCGATCATCTGGACAAAGTTCGGCTTTCTGCTAAACTGGATTGTGGAATATCGTTTGATATTTTTCATTCCCCGCCGCACTCAGGAGAATGCCATGCCGACCGGAAGCGACCCGATCTACCTGCCCGAGCTTCGCGAAATGCTGGCCACGAACAATATTGAGGAGATGCGGGAATTCTGCCAGGCCTTGCATCCCGTTCGTGCGGCGGAGTTTATGGACGGTCTTGAGCCGGCGGAAATCTGGGCCATCCTGAAAAACGCGGATCGGGACACTGTCGTCGAAATTTTCAGCTATTTCGACGAATCGCTGCAAGTCGATATTTTCGAGGCCGCCCCGCGCGATGAAATCGCCGATCTGATCGAACGCCTGCCCTCGGACGACCGCGTTGACGTGCTGCAATCGACCGACAAGGACGTGGTCGCCGAACTCATGCCGCTGGTTGACAACGAAGACCGGCGCGACATTCAGCGGCTCAGCGCCTTCCCCGACGATACCTGCGGCGCCGAAATGACGACCGACTTCGTCCGGCTGCGCGAAAGCATGACCGTCGAGGAAGCCTTCGCCGAAATCAGCCGGCAGACGAGCGAAATCGAAACGGTGTATTACCTGTATGTCGTCGATAAAAACGACCATCTCGTCGGACTCGTTTCGGCTCGCCAACTGCTCACCGCGATGGGCCGCCCCCAGGCCCCGATCCGCGACCTGATGAAACGTGACCTGATCACCGTCCGGGCCGACGAGGACCGCGAAGTGGCCGCCAACGAAGTGGCCCGGTTCGACTTTTTGGCCATTCCGGTCGTCGATTCCGAACACCGGATGCTCGGCATCATCACGCACGACGACGTGCTCGACGTGATGGTCGAAGAGCTGACCGAAGACGTGCAACGGTCGGCGGCGGTCGAGCCGCTCTCGGAATCGTATCTCGACACGAGCCCCTTCCTGCTGGCCCGCAAGCGGATCATCTGGCTCGTGCTGCTGTTTTTCGGTTCGATCCTGACGGCCTACGCCCTGAAGGGCTTCGACCATATCACGCGGAATATCAGCTGGCTCATCGTGTTCCTGCCGATGATCATTTCGACCGGCGGCAACACGGGCGGGCAATCGGTCGCCCTGATCACGACGGCCCTATCGACCGGCGAAGTGACGACTCGCGACTGGTGGCGGGTGCTCGTCCGCGAGATCATTTCGGGGCTGATTCTCGCCCTCGCGATGGGGCTTTGCGGCCTGGTCTGCGCCCTTGTCGTTTCGCCGCCGGAAGTCGATTCCTGGCAAGACCTGCTCGTCGTTCCGCTGGCGGTGACCTGCGTCGTGTTTTCCGGCGGACTGATCGGGTCGATGCTGCCGATCCTGTTCCGACGTCTCGGCTGGGACCCCGCCCTGATGAGCAACCCCTTCGTGGCCGGCATCGAAGACGTGCTCGGCACGATCATCTACCTGAGCATCGCCGGGTTTTTCCTGCTGAGGTGAGAGAACAACAGCCGGAATGGAGCGCAGCGTAATGACGGTATGGTTCAATCCGCACTTCAATTATGCCACCTTGACGCGCGGGGCCTTGAGGTTGAACAGGCCGAAGATGTCTTCCTGGCTCATGCCGGTCGAGCAGTTCAGGCCGCGGGCGCCGGACAGGATTTCCTCGAACAGTTCGCGTTTGCTTTGCAGGATGTTGTCGATGCGTTCCTCAATCGTGTTGGCGATGAGGAATCGCGTGACCGTGACCGGACCGGCCGCGCCGATGCGATGGGCCCGATTGATCGCCTGGTCCTCGACGGCGGGGTTCCACCAGCGGTCGAACAGGAACACGTAGCTGGCGAACTGCAAATTCAATCCGACGCTGCCGGCCCCGTAACTCATGAGAATGACGTGGCAGTCCGGGTCGTCACGGAATTTTTTGATGACGCCGTCGCGTTGTTTC
>JAVBQX010000052.1:0-55030 GCA_031548645.1 Thermoguttaceae bacterium | reverse complement strand
ATCCGATTCCTTGTGATTCGCATCCAGATATTTCAGAACCTGCCAGGGCAAGGTGCAGGTGATTTGTTCGGTGACCAGAATTTCGTTTTCACGAATCTGATCATTGCGCCATGCTTTGAATGCGTCGTCATATTTCAGAACCGGCATCTGGCCGGATTCCCAAAGCGTGTCAAACGCAACGGCGGCGGATTGGAGTTCGGCCAGCACATCCGACGCATAATCGTCAAGCGTCAAACATCCGTGTGATGGCAATAAATCCCGCTCAATGTTTTCGCGCCGGAATTTCTGCTGCTCAGTGTATTCTTTTTTGATCCAACGTCTCATGATAAATTTCCTTTTTTGTAAATGTTTTGATGACACCTTGTGCTGTTTATCTTGAGGGACAATTTCCGGTCGGGCAGTTTTCCAGCGTCGTGACCTCCGCTCGCAACCCCTGCGCGATTTGCCGGTACAACGCCGCCAAATCCTTCGTATTTCCGCTTGTGAATTTTTCATGGACCTGCGACGCGAGTCCGTCAAAGAAGGTCGCCCAAACCTTATGGCTCGCTTTCGTTTGCGTACATGTCCTGACGGACGCATAAGCGGCGTCCACGCTTCGGATCATGCCGCGTTCCATGCCCGAGGCGGCGTTGTCAAAACAATCCGCAAGGAATTTCGTATCTTTTTTGCCGTCATTCGGGATATTTTGGGTGACCCAATCCTTGAGCGTCAGCGGCTTCGGCGGCTCGGGCTCCGGGTCAGGGTCCGGCTTCGGATTCGGCACGTCGCCACCGTAGGAACAAAAATGCGTCAAAACCAGCGGTTTATTCTCGACGATGGTCGCGGCGATAATCGTGTAATTTCCGGCTTTTGGTGTCGAAAAAACGAGCGTCCGTTGCGAGGTATCGACGTAAAATTCGGCATTCGGTACGATCTGCCAATCGGCAATCGCTTCCTCCGAGGTCAAATGGAACACGCATAACTCGCCGACACCGGCGTTTTTCGGCCCGTCAATCGTGACCGACTGACCGAAAACGAAACCGGATAAAACCAACACAACAAGCAAACTGATCAAAACAGAGCGTTTCATGAATTTCTCTCCATATAATATTGTGTAAATGTGAGCCACGGATTGAACACGGATGAAACACAGATTTTTGTTTTTGTAATCCGTGTTTCATCCGTGAAAATCCGTGGCAAAAAAACTACCGACGCAACAGTTGCACGAGCTGGATGATCAGCCCGATGGCCGCGATGACAATGGCCGGGCTTTCCGTCGGGACGGCGTCCGAAATTTCATAGAACGAGTCGACGGCGTCATTTTGGAGTTCATCCATCGGAACGAGAACGCCGTCGTCCGAGCCGCGATCCCGGGCCAGCATCAGAATCGAATACACGGCGGCCCACGCCTTGTCGCAGTCGATGATGTGAACCGCCGTCCGCGCGATGGCATCGTCAATCGTGTTTTTCGTGAGCGACGTGAGCGTCGAGAAGTCGAGCACGACCGGCCGCAGCCAGGCACGGAGATCGTCGGCATATTCGATGCCCGGAAATTTCGACAGATGCCGAAGCACCGAGGTCAGGGTTTCAGAATATTTCCAAGCGTATTTGAGACTCGTGAACAGGGTTTTGATACGTTCCATCATAAGGATCACCTCATATTTTTTTGGTATGAATTCGACGAATATTTTTGAAAGAATCGCACCAACGCCAGCAGCCCGACTGACCCAGAGGCATGACCTCGTATTCGTCGGTGTTGACCATGATGCGGTCGCCCGGTTCCGGGTCGAAGGGCAAGAGCGTGACCCGGATGAGAAAGTCGATCCCATGGGCACGGATTTTGACGCCGTATTCGTCAGCGACTTCGTAATCCGTTGTCCCATAAGTGGCGTGAATGTCATGCTGCCGTCCGTCATGCTGATACATGATGTCGCTGGAACAGTATTTTTCCTGCTGTTCGGCAAGCCATAACGAACCTTTTGCCAATAAGTCCATCAATTGAATCTCACGCGAACGACGGTGTCGGTCGCCTTCGCTTCGTCGAGCGCGAGGCCGAGCAGGATATTCCCGCTGGCCGTAGTCGTGGCCTTTTTCGCCGTGGCGTCCCAATACACCTTGCCATATTGGGCGATTACGTTGTTGTCCTTCGCGAAATCGAACACGCCGACGAGTTGCAACGCGCCAAGCACGTTGGCGGCAATGTCCACGAACGTCACCCCGACCCGATCCCCGATCACGACCACCGTGCCTGCGGGAGTATCGACCGTCGGCACATAATCAATCGATTTGCCTTCATGAATAAAACGAGCATCCATCTTAAAATCTCCATAAATCGTTAAAAACTAAAAAATCCAATGCAGAATGCAGAGTGTAGAATGCAGAATGGAGAACCGTTCCAACCGCAAAGCGATGAATCGAAACAACTCCACATTCCAAACTCCACACTCCACACTGCTTCACGCTTCGCCCTTCATTTTCAGGATGCCGCGATGATCCTGTTCCTTGACGCCGAAATCGAGATAGCCCCGGAATTGGATGCCGAGCACGTTGAAGTCGGCGTCCGCTCGCTCCACCGTCGGGCGATCCTGCCCACCCAAAAACGCGACTTCGAGGGCCGGAAGCCGGTTCGGATCGGCGAGCAGATACCAGGCTTTGGAGCTGGCGTTCTTGAACGTCGCATTGGAGAGATAGGACGTGGAAGTGACCTCGAATTTGCCCGCATGCGGGTTGGTGTTCGGCTTGCCCTTGCTCTCCGGCGTCGTTTCATTGAGAACCGTGCTCTTCATGAGCATTTCGGCCACGACCTTCAGGGCCGTCGGCACCAGCATGATGCGGGCGGGAATGCCGAGCGGCCTGCCGTTCGGCTTCACCTGTTCCATGAAGGCGATTTCGGCAAGCGTCAAGCCGTCCACGTCGAGCGCGGTTTCAGGGCCTTCGATCAGGTTCTTATGCTCCTTGTGAAAGAAGGGCTTGCCGTCCGGCTGCACCGGATTCGAGAGCAGCAGTTCCCAAACCGCGTCACAAATCGCTTCGGCGGCCCCCATGCCGATCTGTCGCGGGATGTCGGTCAATGCGGCGAGGTCGTCGTTGATGATCATCTGCCGCGTCAGGGCGAACATGATCCCGAAGGTGTCCGCTTTTTGAGAGAACTTCTGCTCGTCGATCTTGCCGTGCTTCAGTTCCCCGCCGTCGCCGATCTTCTCAAATTTGAAGCTGCTCGTGAGGCGATACCGCACATGCTCCTGAAAATTGTTGACCGACGAAAACTTGCAGATTTGACGCCAGGCATCCTCGACGTATTCATAGCCGTCGAGCAGCATCTTGTTGGCGATGTTGGACAGGATGCCGGGCAGGGACACCGTACTGAACGCCGCCTGAAGCCAGCCGGACGCATCCCGCCGGAATCGCGGCAGATCACGACCGCAGGCCATCTCGCAGAATTCCTGCAGGCCGATGCCGCGATACCGGTCGGCGGCTTCGAGAATCGGTTCGGAATACTGCTTTTCCAGAGCGCGAAGCGAAGTTCCCGCCGACTGCATGGCAATGGCTTCCAAGACCAACTGCGCCGGACGTTGCGGCTCGGAATGTTGTTGCGTTTCGCTCGGACGCGAGGCACGGAGAAACGCAAGTTCAAACCGCGTGGCGTCCCAGCCTTCCTCAATCGCTTTCGATTCGAGGTCCGGGAACCGGCCACTCGCGATCTTGCGAATCGCTTCAATCCGGTGCGTCTCCGCGACCGCCGCCGCCCGGATTTGTTTCTGGATTTGATCGACCGACGTCTGGGTGTCGCCGGAGGCTGGGTTACTGGTTGGCGGCGTCATGTTCGTTGGCGTCACGCTTTGCGGCGTGAAGGTCAGCGGCATTTCATGCGGTTCGCCTTTCGCCTGAACGACCGCATGGGTGTTGCTGTCGGCGGCGTTGTCGACGAAACTGATCTCCTTGAGCGTCATGTTGCGCACGACATAGACCGGGCCCTCGAATTTGCGCCCGTTCACTTCGACCGTGTTGCCCGACGCGACGAAGTCCGCCTGAATGACCGGCCCGCCGATGCTCGCCTTCCACGGGAAACCGTTCGTCCCCGAGCTGGCAACGTCCTTCGCGAAACTCGTGTCCCGGCTGATCAGACCCTCGGCCACCAGTTCGCCGTTGTGAGCGGCGATCCGCGTCGAGTGGCCGACGCCCTGCGACGGTTTGTGATCCAGACGAATCGGGAGATTGTGCGAGGGAATATCAAGACCGCTCATGTCGACCACGACGGGATGGGCGAACCCGTCCACTCGCATCGTGCCGCCCGTATAGGCCACCATTGAAAAGGTCGGGATTTTCTTTTCCCCCGCCGCTTCCAGATTGACCGCGATGGGGAGAAAGGATAAGAAATTGGGAATGCTCATAAAAAATAATCCTTGGGTTATGGTTGTTGTTTAATTCTCGGTTCCTGCAGAATGAACGGCACGCCCATTGCGAACGCCGCAAGGGGGCCGGAGAGGTCGAAGGTCTGGATCATGGCGTTTTCAAAGGCGCGATGATAGAGAGCGCCGTCGTAGTCCCGGTCGATATTGATCTGGGTGACCGACGGCATGATGGTCGAGCGGGATTCCTCGCCCGTCCTCATGAACGAATGGTAAACCGTGCCCGTACCGCCGATCACGCCCGTCGAATGGATCACGACGCTCTGAAATTCGCCGTACACATAGAACTGACCCAGACATTCCAGACTTCGCGCTTTGAGAAGAACCGATTCCCCGCAGGTGAGAGTGCAGTTCTCACCGATCCGAATCGTTGCCGTCATGGGTGGTGTCGTCCTCCTTGTCTTCTTCGTCGGTTTCGTCCGTGTTATTCTCAGGCTGGGAAGTGATATTCAAATGCAATTCGCGCATCAAATCCCGTTCCTTCGCGATCTGACGCAATTCCACTTCCCAGTCCTTGCCCTGCCGTGCATATTCCGATGCCAGCGTCGTGGTCAGGTTGGCAAGCCGCGTCCCCTGGGCCGTCGCCTCCTTCGCCGGGTCCACATGCTCCACCCCGTCCCACATCCAGCAGCGTAGCACGCTGCACCGCAGTTGGAGCTGCCGCTCCGTCGTGGTGAACCCGTTCCCGTTGGTCACGGGTGTCTGATGGAGGGAACGGGGCTGTTTGGGGAGAAGGGAGTATTCGTGAAACCATGCATTGAAAATTTTGTCCATGACAATCAATGCGAGATGATCCTGCTCGATTTTCAAGGCTTTGAAATAGGTCTGGTGATCCAGGCGACCACTGGCGTAATTGTGCCGCGACGAGTCGCCGGTGACGATATTGATGGGGATTTGCAGACAGCGTCCGATTTCACCGAGAATCTCGCGTTTGAATTCGGGATAGGTCGTCGAGGGCTGTTCCGCCTTGACCTGGCCCAGCTTCCAGCCGTCGGCCAACACCGTCGCCATGCGTTTTTCGAGCGGAATGACGTCCATCGGGTCCAGCGGCATCGCCTCGCCATTCGCGGGCGCGTCCGTGTAAATGACCGCCGCGAAGTCCGCAGCCGTTTCCGCCGCGGCCAAAACCGCCAGAGTATAACGGCGTAATTGGGCGAACAAAGGCAAGGCCGGTGTGATTTCCGGGACGCCGCGATGCTGTTCTGGCCGTTCCTGTCGAAACCAGTGGATCATGTTTTCGGCGGAAACACGTTCAAAATCGTCGAATTTCAAGGACGAATCGCCCGGATGGTTCTTCAAAACATAATAATTCGCGATATTTCCGCAGGAATCGAATTCGATCCCGTCAATCGACGAGCTAACAAGAGACGGCGTTTTGAGTTTCGGCGTCGTCACCCGTTCCGCTTCCAGAAGCCGCACGTCCAGTTTGACCTCATGATCGAGATTCGGGTTATCAACCAGCATGGCGAAGGCCTCGCCGTCCGTCGCTTTCGCCATGCGCATCGCGCGTAATTTCGAGGCAAGCCCGATTTTTTCCGACCAAAGTTCAAAATCCGTTTCGATCTGCCGGTTCGTATCGGGATCGTCGGTCAAGAGTTGCAGATTCGGGCCCGTTCCGACGCAATCCCCCGCCATTGTCAAAATCATGCCTTTGGCGTAGGAGTTGTTCGCGACCTCATAGCGCGAACGATTCCGCAAGGTGCGCCGCACTTCCGGCGACATGGCAGCGTCGGCACTCAAGTCGTCCGCCATTGCCCAGTGCTTGATGTTCTCCGTCGTCGTCTGCGCCGCGTCGTAGCGGGCGTTCAGCAGTTTTTCCGGCGAGGCACGGGGCCGTTTCTTTTTTGTAAAAAATCCAAACATTAGGTGGTTCCGTCGGGTGAAATTTTAACGGTTTTGATGCCCAGTCCTTTTGACTTCATCGCTTGCTTTGAAGCGAGATATTTGTCGGCGGCGATTTGATCCTGCAGCGGGTGTTGGTCGATGCTGCCCGAGTCGCCTTGGGCACGTTTCGGGCCTGCGGCGTTCTCGCGTATCGCGTCTTCGAGATTTAAATCAGAACTCATTTTTTTTCTATTTCATGTTGACGATGATTGTTGTCCATCCTAAAATCAAGGAATAGATATTTGACAAGCAGTTTGCTCAATCGCGGCAAGAATCGCAGCGGAAATTTTGAAGGAATTCCCGCTGCATCAACCCGCGATGCGATGAACGGGATCAGGCCCGCACCTTGACGATGAAGTCCGTCCCATCCGTGGGCGGCAAGGCGAAGAGCAGATTGATCCGGTTGACCGAAACGACTTCCCATTCGACGAAAATGCGTTCCAGTCCGCCCGTCCCGATCCGAAAAACGTCGGCGATGACTTCCTCGCTACCCAGTCCGTGGGTGATCGCGAAGCTCGCCTGCGTTCCGTCGCCGCTGAAAGCTTCACGATAGCCGCCGGAACCGGACTGCGAATCGACATATCCCTTCGTGGCCACGTCGTCCGAAGCCACAGGGATTGAGGATTTGAGGCGTTTGTTGGCGTCGAACATGGCGATGCGGTTCGGCGCGGGCGTCGAGGTCGATTCATGGGCCGTCGTCGCGCTGGTATGAACGAATACCGCCGCGCCGGTCGGGATTTCACTCGCGGAGTCGGCAACCACCGCCTGCGTCGGCAGTTGGGCGACGGGCACCTTCACGGAAGCGTCGAGCGTCGCAACACCGTTGGCCGTTCCTTTTTCCGTGACGGCAATCGCGCCGACGTCCATCGCGGCGAGGATCACCGCGCCCGTTTTGCCGTTGACCGACGCGACTTCACTGGTCGGCGTCAAGAGTTCCTGCCAGTTGGCGAGTGCCGTCGCCGGTTCACGCAGCAGGATGAAGGTCTTGTTGAGATCGGTGCGAACGGCCAGATCGCCCGGCTGAACCGTGAGCGCGAGCATGGCCGCTTCGTTCGCGACCACGAAGGTGCTGTGCAGGGCGACCGCAGGCAGCACCGAAACGTTCAGCTTGCCGCTCTGATCCAAGATCGGGACATTGCCTTCGGCCAGACCGGTATCGCAGATCGCTGCCGTGCCGAGCCCGACGAGCTGCGTGACCGTATGCGTATGCACCGTGTCCGCCTTCGACGTCAGGCCGGTATCGACGTAATGTTTCGTGGCGGCGTGGAGATTTTCCTGCGGGTTGCGCGGGAGTTTGATGTCGGATTCAAAAATGATTCCCATGTTTGCTTTCTAAATATTTATGTGTTGGGTAATTTCGCCAGCATATAAAGCCGGTTTTCATTGCTTGGGTTGTAATTGGGCATCTGGATCATGTCGTATTCGTTCGAAAAATACTGGAGCCGAAAGACGGCCACGCAGGTGCCGCGAACGATGGAGGAGACATTGAGCCGCACGAATTTTCCGCGACGCGGCGTCGCGACCGTGAACTTGCGGTCGATGAGTGCGATATTGCCCGTCTGTCTATCGATCACGGTCCAATTCGTGCCATCGTCCGAAACCTCGACCGTCCAGTCCTGCGGCGTATTGTCCTGCGTATTGCTCGTCTTGAGATCATAAGCATTGATCAGAATCGAACGCGGCAACTCGACCTGAATCCAGCCGCTTTTGACCGTCGACGCGGTCGCCCAATAGACCGTGCCGTTGCCGTCAAAAGGTTTCCAGCGGGTGTTCGGCGCAGTTGCCTCCGAACTGACGGTGACGGGATAGGTGCCGGGAACGAGATTGCTGAGAAGCACCGGGACGACTTCGCCGTTTTCAAAATGGCGTACACCTTTTTTGTCCACGAGGTCGGGATAATCAACGACCTCATGCGTATTCATGTTGCAGGCCAGCCAGGTCCGCCCGAACTCGTCGACGTACTTTTCGTCCGTCTGGCCCAAAAGCACGCGGTCGCCGATCTGCAAGTGATCCGACGGCAAGCCTGATTTCATTTTCACGAAAAAGGGGCAGCCGTTGGCGTCGTCGGCTTTTTTCGGTACGGCGTATTGCGTGATGCTGTCGTGCAGTTCCAGCTCGCTGATCGCTATGTAGCCTGTTCCGGTCGACTTGCTGAAGGCCCAGCGAAAATACAGGGCCGCACCCTCGTAAGGCGTCGGCAGTTCGAACACTTGGCGTACCGCACCACGCGCCGCCGGGTCCCAAGTGACGTTCTTTCGATTATCGATAGTCTGCCATGTGCTGCCGTTGAGCGAAGCCTGCAGCACCCATTCCGTCGGATAGCTGATCGTGCTTGAATATTGAGAAACAATCGAATAGCCGGTGATCCTGCCCAACGGCGCGGGGATTTTCCGCGTGATCATGTTCGATTGACTCAGCGTCGGGCCCGGCATTCCCTGCCAGTTGTTGCTGAAGTTGCCGTCGAACATGTAAAACGCGGTGCCGATGTTGCCGACCGACAGAGTGATTTCATTTCCCGCCGGGAGCGTCGCGCTTTGCATGAGCGGCAACAGGTTTTTGTAATACGGCGCGACGGATTTCATGGCGACGATTTCGGGATAATCCGGGCCGTGAAACGGCAAGCCGTGGCAGGCCCACCATTCGTCGCCGTTGCGGACTTCCTTTTCCGCCATATAGGGCCGGTACATTTGAGCCGTCATGGGAAAGCCGTCTCCTTCGGCGGGCGGCGGCTCGCCGGTCACTTCGACGAATTGAACCTGATCCGAGTCGGGCTGACGCCGCAGGGCGTAAACCCTGCCGTCGTCGGGCGGCAGAAGGATTTCGGAGTTTGCGTCCACGTATTGTTTCGTCGCCGCCTGCAAGGGTTCGACCGGGTCGCGCGGCAGTTCCAGATCGGATTCAAAAGCGATGGCCATTACAAAAATTCCTGTTATTGAATGAGAATTTGGATCGTGCGCCCGGCCTCAAGCCGGACGTCCGGCAGGATGCGGATTTCATTTTCCGAAACCGGCTCCCAGTGGACGAAAAGAATTTGCTGCGGGACGGTCGTCACGTCATAAAATGTGACTTGGAGATGAACCGTCCCAAGATTGTGACGCACGGTGTAAAAATCGGAGACACCGTCCGTCGTCAAGGTGCCGACACTCACGCTCCTGTGAATGCTGCGGTCATTGACATGGGTATTGATTTTTCCGGTGATCGCCGTGACGGTCGGGCTGGCGATTTCGCCCGACACGTTCAGCAATTCACAATCGACATCCACCACATCCGCCGGTGGCATGTCGTAAGATGGGTCGATGTTGCTGCTCATGGTTTACATGCTGTCCTCCCGATAAAAAAATGTTGAATGACAAAAGGCGTTTCATTTTCCGTTGCCCTCTCTACTCACTAAGGACAGCAGAAAGACATTGTGCATCCCTAAAATGAAAAAATTCTGAAATTTTTTGGAAAATAATTTTTATTTTTTGAGATCGGAGAGTTTCACGCGCGGTCGCTGCGGTTTTTGGATCGTTTTGAGCGTCCCGAGTTCGACGCCCTGGATCGACGCCGCCACCGTGCAGCCCACCAGACAGTCGAGCCAGTGATTGTCGGGATGCGAAGGCCGGATTTTCCATTCGTCCACCGTGCGGCCGTTCGCCGTCGCCTGAACCCTGTACTCCGAAACCAGATGCTCCGCCAGCATGGTATGCACCTTCGGGTCATGCCCGAACAGCGAGAGACAGCCGGGATCGCCCATGTTCACCGCGAAACGGGCATGCACGAAGGATTTCCAATAATTCGTGTCGATCAAAACGTGCCGCACCTGACGTTTCCCCGCCGTATTGGGAATGCGCCAGTGATGGCCGACACGGTCGCCGCGTTTTTTGGCATACTCCGCAAAGGGGATGCTCGACGCGCCGACGTATTTTCCGTGCGAGGGATACAATATCCCGGCGAATTGCGACTGCCGACAGAATTGATAAACGACGTCCGTGCTTTGTCCCCAGTTGCCGTCAATAATGCATTGATTGACACGCATTTCGACGCCGTCCTCGCGATAGTACACGCGACCCAGCCGTTCGTCGCAAAGTTTTTCAAGTCCGCCGTAAATCGCGCCTTCGAGGCCACTGTTGGGCGTCGCAACCGCCAGCGTTTTCTGGATGTCACGTAAGGTAAAATACGTCCGCTGCTGGTCGGGCCACGTGCCGTAATCGAGGATGTATCCGTTAAAGCAGCCGTCCCACGCCGCAAGTAACCAATACAAAGCTTTTTGCTGCACGTCGACGAACATGGTGACGTGATTGCAATCCAACGGGATGACGCCGCGATCATAACCGTTGGTTTTTCCGGCGATTTGTTCGGCGGTGAGCATTTCCTCGCCCAGTTTTTCAAGAATCGGCGAGTTCTGATATTCGCTGAAAAACGCGCCTTCGTCACGAATTTTCAGATTCATCGCATGTTGAAGCCCGGAAATTTCGTCGTCGTTGTACCGTTCCGGCCAAGCGACACGCGAACCGGCATCCATCGCCTCGCGGTTCTGCTCGTAAAACCGTGTCGCAATGCTGCCGTCACCGTCGTTACGGAGCGAATCGCCGCGCAGTTCGGCGTATTTCGACCAGAGTTTTTCATTGGCCGGGAACAAATAGACCATTTTCGTCCGTTCCCCCTGCCATTCCGGGTGCTTGTCCCGGTCCAATATTCGGTCAGCCATATCATCGGGTCTGATCACGGTACACGCCATTAGTCCCGCGATCTTTTTACCCGGCCCGGCCATGCCCAGTACGTCACCAGCCAAAATACCCTCGCGCTGGGTCGATTGCGACTCCGACCATGCCGACTCGGAGGTTTGAGGGTCGTCAATGAGAACGAGCTGCGGACGCACGACCTGCCCGTCAGCGCGAGCGTGATTCTGGCCGCGGATGTCCGAGCCTTTCATGCCGCTGCTCGAAATGACCACGCCGCTCGCCGCCGAACCTTCGATGGTGGGCAGTACCACCTTGTCGACATTCCACTCGATCCGCGTCGGCTCGTTTTTGTATTTTTGACCTTTCTGGCGGTTCGTGATGCGTTCCAGACACTGGATCGGATAGCAGACTTCGGGAAAATCGCCTTTGAGTTGTTCGTTGGTTTCGAGCCAGACCTTGATGTTTTCCAAAAGGTCACGCGCCCGACTGGCACTCGACGCGACGAGGCAGACAAAAGGCACCGCGCCGATGAATGAGGCCCAAACGACCGCCGTCTGGCACATGACCGTTTTACCGCTGCCACGCGGCATGGCCAGCGCGAACAGACCGCCGCTCAAGACCGCCTTTTCGATTTTTTCAATGACCCGTAAATGGTCGAATGACCACGGCAAGTAAAAGATTTCCGGGAAATACGATTCGCAAAACACGCGAAAGGATTTTACGGCCATTTCACGGCGCTGCGGATTCACGACGGCGGGCAGTTCGCCGATGTCCTGCGCCGCGCGGACTTCCTCGGCGTTGCGGATCGTTTGCAGGCGTTTGCGTTCGAGATAATCCTGCGGCTCCTGTTTCGGCTTGAAGTATTCGAGCGTCATCCACGCCGCATAACGAAACAGGTTGATCGTTTTATCGTCGCCGATGGTGTAACCGGCGCGATTGCGATGCCGACGCAAACGCGTCTCCGTCAAGACCGTGCCGCGTCCCGCCGTATTCAAAATGCGCATCAGTTCGGCGGGCTTCAGGGATTGCGGGTTAATTGGGGCTGCCAAAGTTTACCTCCGTGGCCATGTAAGCCGTGTATTCAATGAGATTGATAGTGTCATGTTCCGATAAAAGTTTTCCCGCGCCGGCGATTTCACGGACTTGTTCCTCCGTGATGGGACGCCGCACCGCCTGGGATAACAAGGTCGCCAAGTCGCGGGGCGAAATGGCGGAGATGTCGAGTTTTTCCTTGCCCAAAATAATTTTCCTTCCGTTGACTTTTGAACCGATCCGAATATCGTGTGATAAGGGAGGTTCAACATGTTAAAAATTGGTTCCTGCTACATTGCCCGATTCACGAAAACCGAAATGCCGGTGCGGATCGAGTCGCAGAATGAGAACGGCGTCTGGCTGACACGCAGTCTGACACACGGTCGCGTCGTCTTCGTGAGAAGCGAATCCCAGTTCTTACGTGAGTGCTCGGATAACGATTTCAGCGAACTGGCCAAGACGGTCACGCCGAACCGCCGCTCCAAGAGACAGAAACCGGCACCGACGCGACAAATGCCCGTAGAAACGCCTGTGGCCGCGATCCAGCGCAAACCGGTCAAGAGGCAGCCCAACGTGCCGGAGTTCGGATTGTCATTCGTCGAGGCGGCTTATCGCGTATTACGAGAGTCCAAGAGACCGCTGACGAGCCAAGAGATTGTCGATCAGGCACTCAAAAAGAAATTGCACCGCAGTGAAGGGGCGACGCCCGACAAAACAATCAATGCAGCGCTGGGTCGTATCATCAAGAAAGACGGTGAACAATCCCGATTCATCAAGGTTGGGCGGGGCTTGTTCACCGCAAGATAAGAAACCGGCATTTCTGCCGGATAACCCGCCTTCAATCTTCGAACGCTTCCAGCGGCAATGTTTCATCCGGATCGAACGAGAAAAGAACACACCGTTTGCCCGGCTTCCTGCCTTGCAAAACCGCAACGGTATCTTTCGGATAAAGTTTTCGAGCGATGACGATTTCCTCGTTGAAAACGCCGATACACCATTGACCGTCGTGGTCGCGGATGTCGGCAGCTTGGATCAGGCGACAGGCATCTTTAACGCCCAAGTCCAACACCGTTAACTTCGCGAAAATCTCTTCGGGATTATTACGCAGCACAACCGTCGTCAGCCTGCGGTCGAATCGAAAAAGGCGATCGGTGAATGGCGTGTCCGATTCCTCATTGCGTTCGGCGTTGGTTTTTTCGTTTTCTTCATCAAATGGCGTGGTCATGTTTTACCTCGTAAAAATAGGGTTGATTTGACTTTCGTGGGTGTCCATGATACCCGGTGGTTTCATGGATTCAACTCATTTCATAAAAGATATTGAAAAATAATATCCGGTTCGTGTTGCTGAATCCAATGAGCTAACGAATGTGATTCATCATATTTTCTCATCGATGATTTCCTTCCAGAAATTTATCGTATTTCAATTGACTTTCCGATGAGCATGCATAAAATGAAATAGCTCTTCCCTGAGTGGATGGTGCAGAATCTGATGGGCAAGCATCCCTGCACCAAGTCAACGTGAACGAAGCACCTGCCGTGGTTGCAAAATCGCGGCGGTGCTTTTTTCAATTGACCGACGCAATGCGGTTTCGTGCCAGATCGACGTATTGCTGCTGAATCTCCATGCCGAGGAATCGACGGCCCAGCCGTTTGCACACAGCTCCGACGGTGCCCGACCCTGCAAACGGGTCCAACACCAGATCGCCCGGCAAGGTGAAGAGTTTGATAAAGAATTCCGGCAACCGCTCCGGGAACACCGCGCTGTGCCCCCTGTTCTGCGTCTCCGTCGCGAGTATCAAGACATTGGAAGGGTACACCATCTCGCGATCCTTCCAGCGCGACATGTTCTTCCCGAAGGTGCTGCCCGTCTTCGATTTCATCCGGCGGCAGTCGTTCTCCGATAAATGTTCAACCCGCTTGCCCGTGTTCGGCTTGCGGTCAACCATGACGGCGTCTTGGTACATTGCGAAATGTTTCTGCTTGTTGAAATGCAACAGTCTCTCCCAGCCATCGCGGAGCCGATTCGGCCAGCGCCCAGGCATCGAGTTCCGTTTTATCCACACATATTCGTCCGTATGGCGCCAGCCCTGTTCACGCAAGGCTTTGATCAGGTCGATGACGTATGTGTGTCGCTCGCCATTCTCGACATGTTCTTTGATACAAATCACCATACTGCCCGTCGGCTTGAGCACACGAAACAATTCCCGACCGATGGGTAAGAACCATTCCACGTACTCCGCTGCCTTCACGCCGCCATAACTGTTTTTGCGACGTTGCGCGTACGGTGGTGAAGTCATGATTAATGATACTGAATCCGATTCCACGTTTTTGAGCAGTTCCAGACAGTCGCCGCACTGCAAAACGATTGGGTCATCCGTTGTTGACATTTTCCCTCCTGACCAATTCCGCCTTGCGTCCCGTGAATTCTTCCCAACGTTGGACTATGACGTCGGCATACCAGCGGTCAATTTCCATCGCGAAACAACGCCGCCCGGTCATTTCACACGCGATCAGCGTCGAGCCACTGCCGCCGAACAATTCCAAAACATTCTCGCCGGGTATTGACGAATACTCGATAGCACGCACCGCCAAAGAGCTGGGTTTTTCCGTGAGGTGAATCATCGACTGGGGATTGATTTTTTTGATCCGCCACACGTCCGAAAGCGGATTCAAGCCGACCAACGTGACCACGTCATCCGGCACTTCGACCTCGCGCACCTTGTTTTTATCGTTGGGCGGCATAACATCCAAACGTGACCCGTCCGAAAAGTTGAGACGCACTCCGCCGCCGATACCGCATTCCCCGTTGATGGCCTTGTTCAAAAGCCAGAGATCGGTTACATTGTTGGGACCGTAGAACTGATGTGCCGCGCCTTCACGCCAGCAGTAAAAACAAATCTCGAACGAACCCATGAAATCCTTGCGGGTCAGCACCGGGTGGAGTTTGTCCCAAACGATGCACTGCGAAAAATACAAGCCATGTTTTTTGAGCATGGGCGGGTAATTCGCCAGATTCGCATAGCCGCCCCACACATAAGCAGCCCGTCCCGGAAGCAGCACCCGCGCGATGTTCCCAAACCATGCGTCGAGTTTTTGATCGAACTCTTCGTCGGACAAAAAATCGTTTTCGAGAGGCCGATCCTTGGGCCGAAGTTTTTGACTGGTCGGTTCAAGAGTTCCGTCATGCCGCGCGGCGTCAAATGATTGATGATGCGTTGCCGAAAAACTGGAAAGCCCGGCGGCAATCGCGTTGTTGCTTCTCGGCTCGACGCGAACCCCGTAGGGTGGATCGGTGTTTGTTAAATGGATCACATTTCCATCCAGCAGGTAATCCAAATCACTCGGACTGCCGCTGTCGCCACACAACAAACGGTGGTCGCCCAGTATCCAGAGATCGCCTTTTTGCGTGATCGGTTCGTCCGGCGGTTCCGGGACGTGATCGGGATCGCAATTGCCGGTTTGCAGTTGCGTCGAGAAAAAACCGGCGAGTTCTTTTTCGTCGAAAGCCAGCACCGACATGTCGAAACCCGCGTCGCGGAGTTCGGCAAGTTCGATGGGCAGGATTTCCATGTCCCAAGTTGCCAGCTCGCCGCTTTTATTATCCGCGATACGGTATGCCTTCACCTGATCCGGCGAAAGGTCGACCGCGACATGCACCGGGACTTTTGAGAGGCCCAGTTTTTTTGCCGCCTTGAATCTTGTGTGACCGGCAATGATGACGCCGTCGGCATCCACGACAATCGGCTGCCGAAAACCAAACTGCTCCAAACTTGCCGCGACCGCGTCCACCGCGCCGTCATTGAGACGGGGATTCCGCTCATACGGCGTGATCGAATCGATGTCGCGAAGTTCAATATTGAAAGTCATTTCCATAAAATTGTTTTTCCTGAAGTAAAAAGGAATCCTCTTTCTGGTCGAAAAACGGAAAGAGGACGTGAAGAAAAAATGCGGCCAAAACATGCAGAAAAAGAGGCCGCAAAACGCACTTAAGTCATTGCAAATCAACAAGATTGATAATTTGCGTCACCCCTGCCGAAAACTGTCTCTAACCCCGGAACCCATTCACGACGCAATAATCAAAAAAATGATGTTTTGGAGTACCTTTTGATACCAAAGTTGGGACATAATAATGAGCGGTGATATGAACTATAAGATGACGGTATTACTAACGATTCGCCGTTGACAACAACGCTGATGTTCCATAAGATTTCCGTCATAAATCAGATGTTTGCCTTTGAGAATTGCTGTTTGCGACCATACAGATGAACAAAAATTACACAATCAAACAGATCGACCAAGCCTCGTTAGAACAATCCGGCGCAATGGAATTGGCATGGCGAGTTTTTTCTGAATTTGTCGCCCCGGAATATTCCGAGGAAGGCATTCAAGAGTTCAAAAACGTGACTTCAGCGCATGTGATCAAACAGAAAATGTCCGCGAATGAATTGTTTGTTTGGGGATGTCTCGACAACGATCAAATCGTCGGCGTCATTGCGTCAAGACCACCCAGCCATATCGCGTTATTATTCGTCGACAGGAACTATCATCGCCAAGGCATTGCCCATGCCCTGTATGATACCGTTCTGGGTTACTACAAATCCCATAGCGATTGTCATGAAATGACCGTGAATTCCTCACCATACGCGGTTGAAGCCTATCGCAGACTGGGTTTCAAGGAAACCGATGCGGAACAAACACACAACGGAATTCGGTATATTCCCATGAAACATGTCTTTCGATAAGCAAAGAAGAAATCACAAATGGTTGAAAGGTAAGACATGACAATTAGCAAACAAATCAAAGGTCAATTACAAAACATAGATGTCGACAAAATACGCCACAACTACAATGCGGTTTCGATTTCGCCCGAACAGTTTAGTCGACTTGACCCTGAATTTTTTGAGAATAAAACGCGTGAAATAGTATCACTTGGTTTTCAATTGATCGGTGACATTGAGTGTCGTCACGAAAGCGGTTTTCTAACGGAATCAACAACTTTTCGACGCTTATTTATTAATCCCAAAAGGAATATCGTTGCAGAGATTATTCAAATTCTTTCTGCCAATATAACCAGACAATCGAAACACATCAGTTTTTATTCCTTTACTTCGGAATTCACCAATGGTTTATTTCTGGATACCCATAATATCCCCCCCAATGATTTTATCAACAGCATTGATGGGGTTATCTCTCCCCCTTGCAATTCCGAGATGACGATAAAAGAAATGTTTGATCTTCATAAATCGGAGGCTGTAAAAATCTCCAATGAGATACAGGTGGATTTACGGACATTCAATAATCAAAAGGAAATATTGGGATCAGCCGAAAGAGAATATACTCTCATGCGAGAAGAACTTCGTAAACGAGGGAATTACACCAAAAAAGAAATGCTTCAAATGTCTCCCGAAATAATGCTCTACCTTAGGCCAACCGTTTATCGAATGTATCGGGAAAGACATGAACATAAACTCGATGACTGCGAAAGTTCCGCAGTCGAATAAACCTCCGGCGCCCCCGGCACTCACGTAAATCTGGAATATTGCGCCCCCCCTATGCGGAAAATGAGGGAAATTCTAAGTATATATTAAATATATATTTATAAAATAATAAACCTCATTTTGGTTCGGAGGGAAATTGAGGTTTATTCCCGAAATCGATGATTTTTGCCAAATTTCGGACCATTTTGGCGATTTTTGGCGAATTTCCACGGAGGGAAATGGAGGCTTATTGCGGTTTATTCACTCCGGTTTCAGGAGCCGAAACCCCGACTTGGGCCGCCGCCTGCCCATGACGGTCTCATACACGGCAAGACGCCGGCTTTGCAATTCGGACACGATTTCGTCGAACAGCCTGGGTTTCACTTCCAGACGGCGCTTCAATTGCCAGACCTGCAGCAATGCTTTCGGCCCCATCTTGGCATGGTGGGCGCGCAGGACGCGAACCGCTTCCTTCAGACAGGCGTCGAACTCATTGCGGGAGGCATATTCCCGGCCCAAAAACAATTGACGCCGGACCTGATGATGACACAATTGCATTGCCCATTTCGCCGCCTCGACCGAAATCACCGGGTCTTTGGGATTTTCGCTACAGGCATAGATCAAAGCCAGCTTGCGGGCGTTTTCATTGGTACGCCCCCAGACGGTCTTGCTGATTTCGTCATTGCGGTCTTCCGCGCTGGAATACTCCTCGTCAATCCACGCCCGATAATCCCGAAATTCCCTGACGGCACTCTCCGACATCGGCACGGTGACCGGGACCGGATGAAAATTGGTCAAATTGCCCTTATGCTCGCCCGGCTGGAAGGCCTGCCACCATTTCGCGATTTCCATGATGCGCGCCGGCATTTCTTCGAGCGGAATGGCGTCCTGCCCTTTGGATCGCTTGCCCGCATCGAGGATGATCGTTCTGGCAAAAAAGCCGTCAATCATGAGCCGCTGGCTCAAGGACTGGTAATAGCAGACCGGCGTCGCCGTGCCGAAAATGGTCAAATGCGGCTGGTCGATAAACCCGGCATACTGTTTGCCCGCCTTCACGCGAATCGGATAGACGGTCGACGAGTTCGTGTACAAGGTCAGGAGCGTACTCAAAATCCCTTCGGTATGATTGTCGTTGTCCCGGTTGATGTTGCGGATCAAACCGTCGATTTCATCCGACTGAAACAACATGGACGGCTGCCGTTCGAGCGAATCCTCCAACCCGCCGCCCGACTGGAATTTGTTGCCCAGCGCCTGCGGCAATCCGAGTTCCGTCAAGATATGTGCGTTGATCTTGCGCGGCTGATCCTTCCCGCTCGACGCACCGGCGAGCGAGAGAATGTACAGATTGGTGCGCAGATCGCCGGGATCGCGCACCTTGCGGGCGCAGAGAAAGGACTGCAAGGCCAAGGCTCCGCAAAAGGCCGTGACGGTCATGGGATAGGGCGCACTTTTCAGGCAAAAATCCATGACCTCGCCGATGAAGCCGGGCACGCGCAGGAGTTCGACCGGCACCGGCTCCACCTTGGGCAGGGAATCGTCCTCATCCTCTTCGTCGTCCTGTTCCAGAATGCCCGACAGGTCAACCTGCGGATAAGAGGTCGTGTTGTTGCTTTCCAAGAGCCAGCCAACCGGGTTGACCGGCTTTTCGATGGCGTCCCGCATTTTGTGAGCCAGTTCCTTCTCCGACCACGGCGGCTGACAGCGTGCGTTGTATTCCATGAGAATCGGCCAACCCTGTTCTTCCGACAAGGCGAAGCCTCCGAAAATCGCGTTCGCCGCGCAGAGCGTCTGGGCACTGCCGTTTTGACCGCTGACCGCCGACGGGATCGCCGCGACGTATTGTCGGCAGCGTTCGACAATTTGGTCACCGCTCCAAGCCACGACAGGAGACTGGGCGACAACCGGCTTTTTCGCGCCCTTTTTCGGCAGAAATTCGTCGATCCATTTGGAGGGCAGTTCGGGCAACTCCTCCACCGGCACCGGCGGATTGCCCCATTCGTAACGATTTCCCGATTCATGCACCGACGGCGGAGCGATGACATACTGGTTGCCGACCTGAATGTCAATCGCCGTTTTTTTGCCCTGCCACGCCACGCTTTTCTGGCCGACAATCTCCTGATCCGGCCGTTTGAAAAAGAAATGCCAGCCCCCGCCGCCCGTTCGGGCGACCGGGGCTTTCGGCAGGGGGCCCAAAGCACCGACGAGGATCGAAAAATCCTCGTCGCCGCGTTTGTTCTCCTTGATGTCCACGTCGATGATCAGGCAGCGATGACAGGCGAGCCCGATATTCGCATCCGGCCACCGGGTCCACCATGCCTCAATGACGGCGGGATCACAGGACGCATCGGACACCCCGTGCGTACTGAGCGGCTTCTTGGTTTTCGTTTGACAGGGAAAGACGGGAAATCCCATCCTGATCAGTTCTTTTGCCGCTTCTTTCAAATCCATAAATTTATTTTCCTTCCTGATTGTCCCATTGGGCAAGGGCCTCGTCATGGGCCTGCTTCGCGAACCGGATTCTCGGTCCTTTGGGAGTGACGACGACTTTTGATGTGTGATAAGGGTCATGACGCCGGTATTTCGGCAGATCGAGCAGTGAGGGCGGCAACACGCCGCGCCGCACCATTTCCATCGTGTGGATGATAAACATGGCGTTGCACATGATCGCGGCCAGATGATCCTCGTCATGTTCGCCCTGCTGAAATTTCAAAAGATGACGGCAGAGGGAAGCCGTCGAACGGGATAAGGGGATGCCTTTCTCCCAGTTGCGTTCCTCGTATTTGAGACTCCCGAGGCGGAGCCATTCGCCCAAACGTTCGAGGGCGAAGGGGCTAATCAAATCCGGGCGGCATTTGTTGTCCGCGGAATCGCGTACCGCGCCCGTGGCGAACGTCTGTCGTTGACCTGAATCTTTCATGGATTCCATAGAAAATTCTCCAAAAGATAACATAAAATCGCTCCCAAGTTGAAAGCGATCAGTAAAATCAGTTTTTGCTTGATTGTCATTGTTTCAAGGTGTGATTCATTTTGCTGTTTTCCGAAATCGCCTCGTGCATCGTGCGTTCGCGAATCGCCAAGTTCCAGCAATTCGCGCACACGACCGAAAACTTCCGCAAGGCCCGCCCGGATTTGGGACTGAGCCATTGCACGACGATTCCCGTTTTACAGCCGCATTTATAACAAGCCGCCGTTTCGATCATTTCGTCGAACTTGTGTTTCGTGACGCCCGGCTTGCAAAAGCGTTCCGGTTCGGCTTTCGCCAGCGATTTTTCCAGTGCCGACGCCGCCTGAGTGATCAGTTTTCGGACGTCGGCGACGTTTTCCTTCTTGCGGGATTTACCCGCCGTTTTCAAGGTCTTCTGCACCTCTTTGAGTTCGGTGCATAATTCCTCCAATTTGTAGCGCAAATCGCTCATGTTCGTGCTCCTTCCATGACAGGTTCGTAAATCCGGCACCAGAGCGTCTTTTTCCGCAGGGAACGAATCGCCATGACGCCGTCCCAAAGCGTGGTGTAAACTGCCTTGATCTTCCGGTGTTCGGCACAATACTCCACGATTTCCGCCTTGCCGTCACCGCATTTCATCCAGTAGAGTCCGCTTTCGTCCGGTGCTTCTTCGCTCCAAACCGGCCGTTCGACCTTCCGGTGTCCCGGCGATATTTCCGTCTGGATTTCGCGAAGTCGTACCATCATGGACGCCTTCTCCGCCAGTGTGACGATACGTTGCTGGACACGCCGCGGCTGCGCCGCGATCTTTTCCGCCATTGCGACCGACAGATTACCCGCCTGCACTTCGGCAATCAGGCTGGGCGTTCCCTTTTCACGGACATGTTTCGCGGAATAAAGAGAGGAACGGGAGACGTTCATGAGGTCGGCCGCTTCCGATTTGGAAAGTCGCGTCCCTTCCTCTTCAGCTGCCTTCACGAGCTCCGCCGCGATCATGGCACGCTGCGACTCGTTCAGATGCCGACGGTGCAGATTGCAGGAAACCATATAGCGAAACGCCTCCTGCCGCGTTCCCGAAAAGCATTCATAACGCGGCGTGACTCCGGCTTGATCGCAGGCGAGGTAACGATTGCGACCGTCGAGAATTTCATTCTCGAAAAGCACGATCGGATGACGCAAGCCGTTCGTTCGGATGTCCTGAATCAAGTCCTCCATCTCCTCGCCGTGAAGAAAGGGAAAATGATGGGTCATGGAATGAAACGCATAGAATTTTGGGGATTTCATAACAAACACCTTCTTTCAAAAAAATTTATCAACACATTCGTTAAAATGGGACATCATCATCCGGAATCGCTTCACCGAAGGCGTCCCGGTTTGCCAATTCCTCCGCGACCGGTTCGGGAATGTCTCCGATCTCGTAATGCACGACGCGGTCGTACTGCTCTCCGGTGATTTTTCGCACCGTGATTTTTTTCGTCATGGCGACGCCGCCCGCGTTGGCGATATCGACCGCCTCCTGTGCCGTATCCGGCAGGGGGTCGCTCGAATGTTCCCGCCACCATTTTTCAAATTTCTTGCGAGCCCAGCCGCTATGCTCCGGACACAGCCATTCCGCCTGACAGTCGACGAACCCGATCTGGTATTCGACCTTGAAGGTTTTCGGAGCGTCCTCGCTCGTACCGCGTTTCGTATGCACGCTGTAGAACACGTCGCGCACGTCGTACTCGGTGTCAATGACCTGACCGCTCAAAATCCCTTCGTTCGACGCCTGCGAACCGTGCTGTTCCTTTTCCGGTTCGGGGAACTCATAACCGCATTCGGGACAGATGCGGATTCCGGCATAAACGAAGGCCTGACAGTCCGGGCATTCTTTCATGGGTGCCTCGCCGCCACCGTTCCGGTTCGTCTCTTTGACCTTGATCGCATCGACCGGGCCATGCCGCAGGATATTGCCGCCGTAATCCAAAACGAGACAGTCCGTTTTCGATTCGTGCAGCCGAAAACCGCGTCCCACCATTTGGTAATAAAGACCGGGACTCGCCGTTGGGCGTAACAAAACAACGCAATCCACGTTCGGTGCGTCAAAACCGGTCGTGAGCACGTTGACGTTCACCAGATACTTGAGCTGCGGCAAGGCGTCGCCGAACAGGTTCTTTTCGATCTTCTCGCCTTTGAACCGTTTGAGCAAAAACTCACGTTCCAAAGACGGAGTGTCGCCCGTCACCAAACCGCACTCACACCCGGACAATTTCGCCAAAGTCGCTTGCACATGCTCCGCATGGGCGACCGACGCCGCAAAGATCAGCACGCTGTGTCGGTTCTGCGTTTGCATGATGATCTCGCGACAGGCCGAAACCACCAATGTGTCGTCATCCATCAATTCTTCGACTTCGCTCGAAATGAATTCTCCGGCACGAACATGCAGGTTGGAACAATCGACCTTGCTGCGCCCCGCCTTCGTTTTCAGCGAACACAAAAACCCGTCTGCGATCAACTCCTTGACACCGATCTCATAGCAGATATCATGAAGCAGGTTGTCCGGCCCGCAGAGCAGACCGGACTTCAAACGATACGGCGTCGCGGTGAGTCCGATCAAACGCACCTGCGGATTGACGATTTTGGCGTCATGCAAAAAGGTCTGGTACATCCCCTCCCCATCAGGAGGCAGCAAATGCGATTCATCGACAATGATCAAATCGAAACGATCCAGCTCGCAGGCGCGTTTGTAAACCGATTGAATCCCGGCCACAATGACCGGCTCGCGCGTGTCCCGTGAGTTGAGCCCCGCTGAATAGACGCCGACCGGCAGATTCGGCGCGATCCTCCGGATCGTCCCGGCGGTCTGTTCCAGCAACTCCTTGACGTGTGCGAGGATCAAAACCCGGCCGTTCCACTTGTCGACGGCATCCAGACAGATCATGGACATGACCGGCGTTTTGCCGCCGCCGGTCGGAATGACGATGCACGGATTGCCGTTTTTCGTGCGGAGGTACTGATACAGCGCGTCAATGGCAGATTGCTGATACGGGCGTAGCGCCAGCATGCTCCCTCCTTCCCGACGTGGGCCGCGACGGACAGACCGGGTGAATTTCCAGCCAACCTTTGACGGTGGTCACGAAATTGTCGCCGGAATACACGCTGTCCTTGATGAGGGCATGCCCGACGATACAGGCACGCCCGGTGATCAGGGATTTCCCGATCACGATGGCATGAGCGCCGACGATACTGTCGCCGGTGATCACGGAACGGTCGCCCACGACCGCCCACTGAACGACGCTCCCTTTGCCGGAGATGAGGGCGCGACCGCGAACCGTCGCGCCGCTGCCGACGTAGCCGTTTTCGATAATACGGGCCTGTTCCTGCACTTCCCCGAACACCAGCGCGTTGTCCTTGATCGTCACACGACCGCTCAAACAGGCGTCTTCACCGATCCGGGCAAGACCGCCGACGTTGGGCATCAAGGTCAGGCCGGAATTGCTGTAAAGACGCGAACAATAAATTTTTGCGAATCCGAAAACGGAACAGGAACCGCTCAAATAGCTCTGTTTGCGAACGACGGCATGACCGCCGACGTAAACGGACTGGTCAATCAAGGCGTAATCGCCGACAAAAGCGTCCCCGGCGATGAGCGATTTGCCCCGCGCGATGGCGCAATCGCCCAAAACGCCGTTTTCACTGATCCGGGCCTCATCGAAGGCCATCGCCTGTGCCGCGACCCAACTATTCCCGCGAAAGGACAAATTGCGCGTGTCCTGAATGAATCCGCCATAGGTCCCCTCCCGGACACGCCCGAAATCCCGGTTCGCGACGATGCGGGTCAGCGTTCGGCCCTCATACTCCATCGTTTGCTTGGTCATCGAATACTTATTCATCGTTTTTATCCTTTGAGGTTGGGAAACGGGTCATCGTCATGACGAACGCTCAACAAGACGCGCACGGCAATAAAGCATTCCTTCAAATACTCCTCGCCGAGCATGGTGCGCATTTCGGCGGCGGCGAGTTGCGGGTTGCCCAGCGGGACGTCGACCCGCAAGGTGTTGCGCGGTTTGTACTGCTGCGGGTTGCGCTTCGGTGCAACCTGACTCGGCGGATCGACCCGTTCAATGACTTCGGGCGGGTCGGGGACAACGGGACGCTCCGGTTCCGGCGGGATCGCCCGGAACTCGTCGCAGGCTGCCGTCCACGGCGTCCGAATCTCATCGTCAAGAACGCAACGGTCGTTTTCGGTGTAATTCAGACAATGCTTGCACGTTGCGTCTTCCGGCGGCGATTGTTTTTTGCCGATTTTTTCCGTATTGATTTTGCGACCGTCCTGACCGGTCCGCAAATCTGACTGAGGAAGTTCCTCAGTCGATTCCAATTTGTAACGGATATTCGCAACGGTTTTATTGTCAACGCCAACATGCTTGCCAATTTGACGGTCGCTCATTTCGCAGCCTTTGGGATGCAAAAGAGCGAGTCGCACGGCATTTTGCTTGTCAGCATTTGAGCGATGCAAACCGTGTGATTTGTTGGCTGCGAGGCTTGCCCATCTTGCATCGTCCACCGTACCCAACTGCTGGTCAGCCAAGATCGGGTCATTCGGCCTTGCCCGCATGTGAGCGTAATACCTGTGGAAGCCGTCCACCAGAATAAATTCATGATTCACGTCATCATAAAAAACGAGGATCGGCGGGAATTCATCCCCTTGCTCCATCGCTTCCGCATAGTCGGCGATGACGTTTTCATTGATTTCGACGCGGGATTGCGTGTCGCAATCAATGCGTATCTGTTTCGGGTCGATTTTGCTTGCCATCGTTTTTATCCTCCAAGGGTTGAAATTGACTGATGCGTTTGACCAATTCCGGCAGATCATCAAGCCGCAGGACAACGACCCAGGGGCGGCGATTGGGGCGGTGCATGACCACCGGGGTTTTGCCTTGCCCGGCGTCGCGGATCGCCTGATCCAAAGAGTCGTAAAGCCGGAAATGTTCGGTGCGTTTGCATTCGATGTGCAGATCGGGAATGTCGGTCACGACATCCGGGCTGTCCGGCCCGCCGGAGTATTGCACCCCCCGACGCGCCGACACACCCAAAACACGAACCAACTCCTGCGCCAATTCCCGCTCGCCCACCTTGCCTTTATTGCGGGATAAATGGCCCATATTTTCTGTTCTCCTTATCCTGACGATGGGTGTCGATTTCACGAAGCGTCCCAAAAATATCCGGGAACGGATTCGGCATCCGCTCGTGCTGTTCCTGCTCGTCGTCTTCGATGATCACAATCTGGATGATGGTAATTTTCATGGGAATAACTCCTTGAGAAAAAATGGTTGATGAAAATGTCAAAGGCGGGAGGTGGAAGGTATCACTCCACACTCCACACCCAAAACTCCACACTATCTCGACCACGGCGCTGTTTCGTCGTCGTGCGTCTGCGGTGCTTGTTCCGTTTCGGCCTGTTTGTATTGCGATTCGTATTTCGCATACGCCCTGACCTCATTGTGAATTTCGCCCGCTTCGTCCGCCTTGCACTTGACCGTGATCGTCAAGGGGATATGATGCAACTGGGCCGAATCCTGCGGCTTGAGCACGTTGACCGCGTGACAGATCGCCGACAGGTTCGCCTTTGCGATCTCCACGGCTTTCGGGGTCGAATGGCGGAGACACAACCGGTCCCAAACCTTGCGTCCCTTGTATTCGCCGTCTAAAACGGTAAACTCCAGTTGCAGCATTTCTCCGCTTCCTGTTTTCGTCGGTTTCATTTCACTGGCGGTGATCTCCACGAGATACTTGTCAGCGGGAAGCGGATCAAAACCGACGGACGGATCAACCTGTGATGCGTCAAAATTGAGCAATGCCATAATACAATCCTTTGTAAAAATCGATGGGCCGGAATCAATCTTCCAGCACGGGAAATAACTCGCGGGATTCGGCGGGTATGGTGACCTCCGATTCACCCCGCATATACGCCATGAGCGTATATTCAAAACGTTTGTAAATTTCGCGTCGGGTATTCTCCCGATGATTGTTCAGCGTGAACAGCCAGTCGCGGAACGGGGAAATCAAAGGGTGCGGGGTGCAGGAGCAGAACAAATAGCAGAATTCCCGCAATGCGTCCTTTGACACGTAATAATACGCGCGGGCCACGACGCCCCGGATCGTCGGATCGTTCAGGTGCCCGGCCACTTTGAGCGGTTCAAACATTTTCACCGTGAAATCGGTCCCAGCGCGGGAGGCGAGATAGAAATCGTAAACCTCGGCCGAGCTGAGATTGGGCCGTTTGCAATAACGCCCGGCAACAAGGGCCTTCACCGTCGTGATCACCGAATTGGGAAGCGACCAGTCGTTGTCCGCAATCTGGACGACCTCCAGATTGCTGCGCGGCTTGCCGCCGTCCACCGCGTCGTGATTTTCCGCATGCTCATTGGTGAAAACGAGCATTTTTACGGTTTTTCTCGACATGCAGATCGCCAAAAGGCGGTGCTGACCGTCAATCAACGAGCCCCTGCTGTCGAACGCGATGCCTTGATGTATTCTCTTCCAGCGCCCCGCCAGCATCTGATTGCAATAGCGGTAGGCGGTGGCAGGGGAGATCGGGCGATTGTAGGCATTGTTCGCTCTCAGCCATTCCTCCGCCATAGCCGGGGTGACGTCGACGAGGAAAACGGAATCAAATTGACTTGCTGTTTTCGGTAAAGTAACCATGATCAAAACCTTTCTCTAAAATTCATATTTTTGTTTCATATTTTCCAACATGTCCCGCACCACCTCTTCGCCGTCATGTTCCATCATGCCGGCCAACAGGTCGGTAACGAAATTCTTACGATACGACACGTCAAACCACGACATCATACTGGTGACAAGGGGCTTGGGATCAACCAGACTGATATACCGTAGAGTAATCCGTCTGACCACCTTCTCTTTCATGGGAGATTCCGGGTCATTGGAATTCACCGGCACGGATACCACGTCGTGGTCAAGGACCTTCTTGACCCGCTGATATTCCTTGTTGATGCTGGTTTTGCCGCTTGCCAAGCGTTGGCGGGTCTCGTCGTCGGCATGAGTTTCGAGAAATTCAACACGCGAAACGGTATCATGCGATGCCCCTGCGAGTTTCGCAATTTTGTTTCGTGTATTTTTCTCGGTGATCGCTTCGGCAGAATTCTGCTGAAGCGCTTTTTCCTCATTGTTCTTTTTGTCGCCTCCGGCAAGACTTTGGTTGGCCTTGCCTTGGGCTTCAAACAAAGGCTTAAACTGCAAGGCAATTTGCGTTCGCTGATACAGCGTCAAATTGCGCCGGTGTTCCTGATTCAACCAGGCCCAGAGCTTGGCCTCGTCCAACGAGTCAAACTCCAAGGCTCTGGTCTCAAAGGGGATTCCATGAGCCTGACAGATGTCATAACGGTTATGACCGTCCACAATGATATCGCCCCAAACCACGATGGGGGACAAGCAACCTCGTTTCTGAATGTCTTCTTCAAGACCGGAAAATTCCGATTCCGAAAGAGGCGGCAAAAGATTTTTGAGTTCGGGGATGATGGTCAGATTTTGCATCGGTCTGGCTCCATGATTGAGGGTGATTACTTGAGGGGGAACAATTCGCCGGTCCCAAACGGGATATTGACCTCGTCGCGTCCCTCCAGAAACGCATGCAGGGTGTATTCCGTCTGTTTGTAGATTTCACGTCGCGTATTCTCCCGATTGTCGGTCAGCCGTACCAGCCAGTCGCACAAGTCGGCAACCACATTCGGCTGATCATTTCGCGATTTCAAGTGACCGCAAAACAACTGCAATTGGGGAACCTCAATGTTGTAATAGGCCCGGGCGACCACGCCGCGAACCACCGCATGATTGATCCGGCCCGACCAGGCGTTTTGCAACTGGTTCACCGCGAAATGAATCGCGTCATGGTGATACCGGTACTCGTCGTTCAGTTCCTTCGAGGACCAGTTCGGTCGGACGCACAAACGACCCGCCCGCATCGCACGGAGCGTCGAGAGGTGCTTCGAATTGATCCGCGTGTCCTGCAGTTCAATCTGGATCACGTCCAGATTCGTGCGGGACTTGCCGCCGTCGATCACCTCATGATTCGTGAGACTCTGGTTCGTGAAAATCAGCATCGGAACGGTGCGATTCGCCTTGCAGACGGCTTGCAGCCGGTGCTGGCCGTCGAGCAACACGCCATCACGGTCAAATGCAATGCCTTGATGTGTTCTGCGCCAGCGACCGTAAATGATCTGCCGAAAATAACGGTCCACCGTCGCGGGATCGACTTTTCGGTTCAGATAATTGCGGCCCAGCCAGCGTTTGGCGAGTTCCGGCGTCACGTCCAAAAGAAAGACCGAACGATACTGCTCTGCGTTTTCCGGTAATTGAAAGCTCATGGTTTCACCTCTTCCTAAAATGATGGGAATTAACAAAATCTTTCACTCAAGGTCCCGACAATGCGACGGACAGTATCCTGCCCGTCACGCTCACGTGCTTTTTCAAGCACGTCATAAATCAGTTGTTCGCGATAGGAGGCATCAAAGATGCTGAACAGGCAGGTCACCAGAGATTCCGTGTCCTCCAGCAGAATATGCTGCAAGTTGACCCGCCGTTTGAAGCCCTCACCCTGATTGGGACAGGTCGGCTCATACGGCTCGGGACGATATTCGCTCTCCGCCGCCTTCAATCGCGTGTATTCGCGATTGATGCTGGTCTCACCGTTTGCCAGTCGCTGCCGGGTGTCGTCGTCCGCGTGTTGTTCAAGGAACTCAACGCGGGAAACGGTGTTCTCAGAGACGTTGGCAAGCTTGGCAATTTCCTGACGTGTATTTTGCTCCGGCAATGAGTCGGTGTAATTCTCCCGACCTTTGTTACGGGCCGAAAATGCCATCTTTTCCCTGCCTTTGGCGGACAACATCGGCTTGAACTGCAACGCCATCTGCGTCCGTTGATACGGTGTCAGATTGCGGCGATGCTCCTGATGAGACCACGCCCAAAACTTCGCTTCCTCCAACGAATCGAAATCCAGCGATCTGGTTTCAAACGGCAATTCATGGGCCTGACAGATGATATAGCGGTTATGTCCGTCCACGATCACGTTGCCCCACACCACAATGGGGGACAGACAACCGCGTTCCAAAATATCCGCTTCCAGTCCGGCATATTCCGCTTCCGAGAGAGGTGGCATCATATTTTTTAGTTCGACATGGGTGGTTAAACTGGTCATGGAGTCCTCCTTTCAGGTCACTTGTTCAATCAATTCGAGTTCGTACACATTGATCTCATTCCGCCTGCGACGTCGCGTCCGGGTCTGGGTTTCGATATAGCGACAGGTCTGGCAGGTATCGGACCGACAGCCCGGCTTCCAAATCCCGTCCGCCCGAATCACGCAATCGCAGAACCGGCAGCGAATGATTCCTCCCGGCTTGGGGCGTCTTCTTTTGTTGGACATGATATGATTGATCCTTCCAAAAAATGGTTAAAAATTCTTCAACAAGGCACTCATGAAGGCGTCCCAGCGGAACGGCAGGACTTCCGGGAGCGAATAGCGGTTTTTCGCGATGCAGGACGGCCCGCCGACACAGCGCAGGATGCGTTCCCCGCCGCTTTTGTCGCCTTTCGCCGCGCCCAGTTCGCGGGTGGCCAGCAGAATCGCGTCGCACCATTCGCAAAGCAGGGCGTTGGCATGCTTGTTGAGTTTCGGACTGAAACGGTCAAAGGTCGTCGTTTCCGGGTCCGTGTGCGATTCGATCTTGGCATGAGCGAGAAAAATCGTCATCATGCCGCGTGTTTCACGCAGATAACGCAAGGCGTCGATCACTTCCCGCCACTGGGTCAGGGCGTAAACGTAACCCTTCGAGTAGCCGCCGTCGACTTTTTCAATCGATTTGGCGTTGTACAGCTTGCAGAGGTAATCGAAAATCAACCGTTCCAGCCAGTCGACGGTGTCAATCACGACCGTTTTATAATCGTGCTTTTCCGTCGCCAAAGCCCGCAAACAGACAATCACCTCCTCGAAGGTTTTACAGAGCGGAAACGAATCGCAATCGATCTGATCCAAACCGTCCTCCGTGGCGATAAATATCGGGTGCGGGGCTTGGGCGGCAAAGGTCGATTTACCGATGCCCTCGCTGCCATAAGTCATGATGCGGGGCGGCTCCCGCCTTTTGCCTTGATTGATCGTGGGTAAGGGAGACATGAAATTTCATCCTTAAAAAAACTGTTTTTTACAATTCAAACAATGGAAAGCATCCGCAATTCCTCGTAACCGGTCAGCCAGACATTGCTGGTTTTGGCCGCTTGCAGACGCGCGATGGCCGCTTCGTTTTCGGCCCGTGCCATGAGCAGCGTTTCACCGGTCAACTGCCAGACGCCGCAGCGATACGGTTCCTTCTTCTCGACGGCGATGATATAAACGGGAACCATGCGTTCGATGGCCGCATCCAGCACGCACTGATAAAACGCCATCTGGTTCTGATAACGGAATCGCTTCGCGTCCGATTCGAACCAGGTCAGGTCGTCGCAGGTTTTCAGGTCCACAATGCCGTATTCCGGGTTGAGCCAGTCCACGCGAATCTGGCAGGGGACGCCGCAATAATCCGCACGAATGACGCCCTCGGCGAGACCCGTTTTCAGCAGTTCCGCCGCATGGAGATTTCGATGAACCGCCTCGTTCATCGCCTCGATCATTTCCGCCTGCTCGAAGGTCAGCACCGGCTTCTGCTGGGCCTCCTGCCATTCGAGAAATTTCTTCGTCGTACTCCCGAACGGTTTGCCGGTCGCCGGGTTGATCGGCCCGCCAATGGCGTATTCCGATTCGTACTTGTCCGGCTCAAGGATTCGAGAATGGGCCGCGCGACCGTCCTGTAACGACCGGCTGTCCCGATCCGCGATCAAATGCTCCCGCTTTTTGTAATACAAAAGCTGGCATTTGATGAAATCCATCAGTTGATGGCTCGACAGGTAATCCCGCGCTTTCGCATGGTAAACATCCGCCGGTTCGATAATGAATCGTTTGGTATCAATCATGATTTTTTCCTCCTCAAAAAAATGGTTTGCGTTGCTGTCCTCTACTTGCTAAGGACAGCAGAATCAAAATGTGCATCCGTAAAAATGAAATATTTTTTTATTTTTCACAAAATCGACGACTCGAAGCGCTGTCGCAGCCCGGTCATTTCCTCCGTCATGGTCGATTGCGAGCATTTCAGAATTTTCTGAATGCGTCGCGGCGACTTGTCGTCCATGAGATGGCGACAGATGTCCCGCTGGCGTTCGGTCAACGATTGCAGGATGTCCGACACGTCGATACGGATGGCGACATAACCGAGTTCGCCGATTTCTCCCTGACGGATTTCATTGACCGTCGGCGTCAATTCATCCTCCAGCGAGCGATTGCGCAGCCGGTATCGCTTCCGGCGTTTCGCGTAGCGCTCGACGCATTTGTCGATGAATGTGTCGTGTTCTTCCTTGCCCATCTGGGCCACGCGGACACGACACAACAGGATTTTGAGAAAAACGCTCTGCCGAATATCGTCGAGGTCATACGCCGGGACGTTCTGGATGACCGCGACGATCCGCAGATGTTTTTCCGCAAGGTTGTAAAGAATCGCCCAATCCAACATTTGTTCCTCCCTTATGAGATTTGTTGACCGGTAATAAAAAAAGCCCGTCGAGGCTCAATGCTCCGACGGGCTTTTTTCCCTTTGAAGTTTTTGGTCCTCAAAAGGGTAATGGTTTACTTTTGAAGTAAACAGTTTACTTCTGGTGTAAACTTTTGGCTCAAACGACGAATTCTTGGAAAATATTATTTTGCCTAACCAATAAAAAAGGCAGAAAAGAAATGCTCTTTTCTGCCCCCGTGCTTTGCCTCAATTGACCGTAGATTAATAGAATACCCATTTTATCTTGCAATCCGGGCTGTACTTCATGGAAGTGCCATATTGAATCGTTATCCGGAGATGTGCAACGAATTTCGGCATTTGATCCTCCATAATGCCCAACGCAGTGTTGATATTCCTGGCAATTCGATTACGGAGTGTTGTGTCCGAACAATCCAGTAATTTGATTTTGCCTCGGTAACCTTTGGCAAGCTCAATGGCAGTTGCGATCTCATGGAATTCAGAATCGATCTCATGCAAACGAATCGAATCGTTATTCTTGATGGCTTTACGGCGTTCATTTGCCAGATAATCCAGACGCGATTGATAACTCTTCACCGCTTCACAATCAATGAGATTGTCGTTTTTGACATAAAGTGATTCACTGGAAAACGTTTGTGCGTTTTCACAGCGTTTCAAATGTACAGGCACCTGATCGCCGAGAATTTCGCGCCCCATCTGTTTGACGTGAATCTTCTGATTGGGATGCTTGAGGAGAAGTTGCATATAGGGAAAACCGCACAATTCACCGGAATATACGCCCCTCTCACGGCCAAATTGGAGTTCCCAATGACCACGATAAGCGAAAACGTATTCTGACTGAATGGCAAAAACTGGCATATTGTTGATAGGCTGCATAAAAAACCTCTGGGATTCTGTGTCATATTTGAGGGAATCTGTGTTAGCGAACACGAAACAAACGCAATCGAGAAATGCTTGGGGGGGAATTTCAAAGATCATAGACGCCCCCTTTCCCCTGACGCCGGGTTGACGTTCTGTCTTATCACGCGGTCAGGCAGGGGGATTTGGGATACCGTTTTCGACGAGCGCAGGGAATCAGATGCCATTGTCGGGACATTGTATACTATCATCAGGGCTTTCTCCTTTTACCTATGTTTTATGGTCAAAAAGTAAAGGCCCGGCTGTCATGACAATTCCGTGCTTCAATCATCTATATACGCTCTGACGCGCGAAATCAAGACAAAGTTGCATTATGTTTTTTCGTAATGTCATTGTGTTAAATAAGTTGCCGCTTAATTTTTCGGTGAGCCCAATGATTGCGACATTCAAAAAAACTCCGCCGCTTCAACTTGCATAGAATCCATGTTTTTCGATATGCGACAGGCGAAATCCCATGTTGTGCCGGTTGGAGGATTGCGGACGTAACAAAAGAAAAAATTATAGTGAACGTGCAACCAGCGGCCCGACAAACAAAAAAATATTTTCTCACGGTTTCGACAAAATTCATACGATTGTTATGGTTTGACGTAAAAAGGGTATTGTCATGGCTTTGGATTTTTCGTTTTCCGGCATCAAAAATCCCTTGCCAATTGTTGCGATCATTCCTATACTGGATTCATTGGATTTGAAACTTATTTCAAGTAGTGTTTTGAGAGATATTAAAACTATGAACGCCCGGTGTTTCCGGGCGAAATAACAATTTAGACCGCAAGCTTAGTTTCAGAAAATGGTGTTTTTCCAGCACAAACCGGATTATCCGGGTGAAAAATATCAAAAAATTTAAGTACTCGAAAAGTTTCGCCCCTATGGGGCGTCACGGAGAGTACTTGCGGAGATGACCAGTACCATTTCTTTTCGGAGAAGTGGTACACTTGCTTTGTGCGCAAGGGAAGTCTCCGTTCTGAAACTACGTGGCGTCCCACCTTCTTTTTGAGAGTTGTCATGCCATTGCTTGTCAGTCTGTTTACGACAAGTGACCGTCAATGCCCATGATTCTTGCTCGCACCGATTTTGCTCCCAAACAAGCATTGCCCTTCATCCGCGCATGTTCTTTTTCCAATGGAGAAAAGTTTCCATAAAGGACATTTCATCAACGCTTTTTGTAAGGAGCAAAAATATGAATGAAACCGATTCCCATTCACCCGACAGACCGGAGTTGTCCACCAAACGATTTTTCACGATGCTGTTTGCGCAGACTGTTGCCGTGCTTTTGATCATGTTTACGGCGTCCTCCGCGATTCTTGTCTGCCACAACGCGGACTTGCCGGAGGAAAAGAAGTTGAAAGTGTCCTGGGGCGAGCGTTTTGACTTTCTGGATGTGCTTGTCCTGTCAATGAAACACCATCCCGATTGACAGCCCACGCCGACGCCCGGTTTTCGCCGGGCGTTGAATATGCTGTTTGGCGCACCCAAACCCTGTAATATCGGTACAATATCCTTTCCCGCCGGTCAAATTCCCTTGTTTTGCGTCCCATTTCAGGGTATAATACCAAGAGGAATGGAGTGAGGGCGGCGAAAACGGGGCGGCACCGGATGGGCGACAAAAAGAAAAAAACCGACGAAACCAAGTTGCAGCACAGCACGTTTTTTGAAGAAACATTCGGCATGCCGTCGCTGGGCGTCGCGTTTTTGAAGAAAGTCCTGCCGAAAAAGGTGCTCAAACAGATCGACGTCGAAAAACTGACCGTCGAGAAAGTGAAATTTCGCGATACGCTGTTTCGCGAAACGAGACCGGATATCGTGTACAACGTGCCGATCCTCGGCGCGGACGAACACGTCAGCGTTCACATTATTGTGGAGCATAAGTCGCTCGACGATCACTCCGCGATTTACCAGATTTGGGGCTACATCACGCAATTGTGTATTCAGGACGTCGACAAACGCCTGACCGATCCGGAGACGAAGAAACCGAAGGCGTGGCCGAAGGATTTCAAACTTTCGCCGATTATCCCGATTATCCTCCATCACGGCGACAAACCGTTCACCGGCGAAACGCAACTGGCCCATTTGTTTTACCCGCTGCCGGGAGCCGAGGAGTTTTTGCCACGTTTGCAGGCGATTTTGTTTGACCTGTCCACAATTGAGGACGACCAACTCCCCAGCGATCCGGACACGCCCGAACTGCACGTCGTGCTGACGATCATGAAGGTAATCTTCAGCAAAAAGAAGGGCGAGCTGAAACACAAGTTTCTCACGATCCTTGACGAATTGAGACCGTACTCACAAGAGCGCAAATACTACACGTTGATTCGTAAGTTGTGGTATTACGTGGCGTACAACGCCGAAAAATTGACCGAATCGGACGCTGAAGAAATCGAAGCCAGCATCCGCGAAACGATAGGAGATAGTAACATGCCGACATTGGCGCAAATATACATTGAAAAGGGCGAACTCAAACGTGAAGCCAAGGCAGTGTTGTTGACCTTGACCAAACGCTTCAAAACCATCCCCAAAACGCTTGAAGAGCAGATTCTCGCTATCACCGATCTGGCCAAGCTCGAAAAACTCGCCGACTTCGCCTATGATTGCCAAACGCGGATGAGTTCGCTGACGTGACTATCGAATAAAGTTCGTAAAGACGAATTCTTCCCGCTTGGGCAACGGAACACCGGTTGCCTCACCGGCTATTTTGCATTTCAGGAAATAGGCCATGTTATGTGCCAACACTCGCATGATCCGCAAACCTTCCTCGTCTTTCAAAACCTCCGACGGTTCGTCACCGTGAACCATATTCCAATAACAGGAAGAGATGACGGGCATCTCGTGGAGCGTAAAGTATTTGTTGATCTGGTCGAACGTGGCCGTCGTACCGGCTCGTCGTGCTGACACCACGGCGGCGGCAGGCTTCAAATAGAATGCCCTGTTACCGTTTCCGGCAAAATCGGAGATGAAGGCTCTGCCCATAAAACAGGCAAGTGCCCCACTCGCGGCGGCATAATGCACAGGCGTTCCAAAAATGAAACCGTCCGCATTTTCAGCGACCTTGTGAAATTCGTTGACTTGATCATTAATTACACACTTGCCCGTATTCTCGCATTTATGACAGCCAAGGCAACCGGCAATGGGTTTGTTGCCAATCCAGTAGAATTCACTGTCGACTCCATCACCGTTCAACGCGCTGGACACTTCCTGTAACGCTTGGTGAGTGCAACCTTTTTGGTTTGGACTGCCGTTGACCAAAATGACTTTCATCGTTTACCCTTTCATTTGCATGTATAAAATTGAAACCATCACGATTCATTTTCGTAATTCTTCCGCATATATTCGCGAAAATGGTTGGCATATAGCGTCGCATTTTCGAGCAATGCGGCGCGTTGATTTTCGTTCAATTTTCTCATGGAGTCGTTTTCCGCTTTTTCAATTTGAGGAATGATCCCTTCGGCATATTTTTTGCCTTGTTTGGTCAGGTGAATGAACTTATTTCGCCTGTCGGACGTCGATTCGGTCAGCGTGATGAGCCCCTGTTTGAGAAAACTCGTGATAATGGCGTTGATGGTTTGCTTGGGAAGAAACGTCACTTCGCAAATCAGCTTTTGCGTACATGTTTTCGGATTGTCAAAAATAACGTTCAGAGCGAACAAACTGCTGTAGGGCATTCCAATGGCTTTGGCATATTCACTGTAAGAACTCGTCAATTCCCGCCATAACCGGTAATACTCAAAAACCTGTTCCGCAACAGCATCTTTCCTCACTAATGCCCCCTTCCACTTCTTATCAAGTCACAGCAAACCGTTGAAATATATTATCTTCTGTTATTTTAGTCTTGCAAAGTACAGTCCAGTATGGGACTATTGTATTAAATAATTATGCTCCTGTCAAGTGGGTTTTGATTCTTTTGAGAAACGAACACATCCGCTCTTACACGATCCTGACCACCGAAGCGAATGGACTCATGAGGCCGATTCACGACCGTATGCCGATCATTCTTTCAGCCGACGCCTGGGATCGCTGGCTTGATCCCAAGATCGACGACGATATGAAAGACTTGCTTGTACCCTGTGCTGACAACAACCTTCAACGACAGCCAATCAGCGCGTTTGTCAACAAGATTGGGAACGAAGAGCCGGATTGTATCAAAACGGTTGAGTAAAAAATCATTCCTCAAATTCCCAATCCATCGTCAGTTTCCATTGGAAATACCCCAAGTTGAACATTCGGTTTGTTTTTGCCGTGAAAATCGCTTCCACAAGTCATGGCGAGGTGGCGATCTTTAGCTATACGACGTAAATACCGAGACTCCTCGGCCGTGTGGTAGGTATTGTAGATTTCGAGACCTTCGGCACCAGTGTCGATCAATTCGGAAACCCGTTCCAGACAACAACGTAGATTCACTCCGGCATGAGCAATGACTGGAATACCTCCGGCACTTTTGATAAGAACTACGGCGTCCTGGAATGGAATATAACGGACAGGGGCATAGGCAATCTTTCCTTGAGCAAAATTGTCCCAATGAAAATGGACGGGAGAATCGCTTCGGCTACCACCGGGGCGATACGGAACCAGGAATTCGCTTTGATCGTTTTCCGGCATAGACAGGATTTCTTCGGCAATCATTTCTGCCGTAATAATCTTGTCGGGCCATTTTGCCAACAAGGCGTCGGCATCAAGTTTGATGTCGGTGTGAGCAAGGAGTTTTTCCATCCGTATGCGAGTTACAGCACGATCCTGTCGGAAAACATCATCTTCGAGTTCGTCAAAACGCGGATCGGCAGCATCGATATGATATCCCAACAGATGTAGGTCGATTTCATCAAACGTGCAATCGATTTCAATGCCGGGAACGACTTTGATGCCCTGTTCCCGACCGACCGCTAACGCCTCTGCGACCCCTTTGACAGAATTGTGATCGGTAATGGCAATAGTTTTCAGACCGCAATCGGCAGCCATTTGCAGAATATCTCTGATTGCATACTGGCCGTCACAACTATATTTCGAGTGAATGTGAAGGTCAAGCGAGTTCATTGGTGCATGCTCCTGTGGTTATTTTTGTGTCAAGTAACGAATCGGGACAGGGGTGATTTTCGTCACATTGTTTCGGAGGTTTGATATCGCGTGAAATCATTCGTGCAAATACCACGATGATTAATCCGACAAAACCCACCATACCGAGCGACCAGCGTAAGTTGAGCAATTCGGCAACGAATCCAATGACCGGCGGGCCGAGCAGGAAGCCCAGCATTCCGAGCGTGGAAACCACGGCAATGGCGGCACCCGATTTCATGAGCGTCGACCGACCGCTTAAACTGTACGCAATCGGAACCACGGCGGAAACGCCGAAGCCGATCAACATGAATCCCAAAGTCGCCGTCGCGAGAAACGGAAACAGCGCGACCGTGAACAGGCCCGAGGCGATGGTGATGCCGGAAACCGTCAGGATGCGAACCACACCGAATCGGGCGATCATGCCGTCGGCGGTGAATCGTCCACACATCATGCAGAACATCGCCGCGACATAGCCCAATCGGGAAAGATATTTCGGCGGATGGATCACATCTTCAAAATAGACGTTACTCCAATCGAACATCGTTCCTTCGCAGGCCATCGCTCCGAAAGCAATCAGGCCGAGCATCAAAAGATAACGGTCAGGCCAAACCCATACCCGCTGTCCGACATTTTCGTTACATGCCTTGTTTTGCGGCGTCCTTCCGTCTCTCGGCAACATTGTTCCTTTCATGGTGAAAAGAATGAGCAAACCGACGACATAAACCAGCGTGAAATGAGCGATCGGGCTGATGCCGCATGCAACGAGAATCATTCCAAGTATGCCGCCCGTCAAACCGGCCAGAGACCAGATGCCATGAAACGAGGCCATGATACTCTGTCCCCGATAAAGACGTTCCACGCCGATTGCTTGGGCATTGATGGAAATGTTTGAAAAATTCAACGAGATTCCGAACAGAAAAAGGCCGAGTGCCAGTTGCCATGTCGACGTTGCCAATCCCAGCATCAACAGACACAACGGGTAAAGCGTTGCCGCGAAAATGATGATTGCCCGGCTGCCGAATTTTCCAACGGCCCAACCAGCCAAGGCCATTGTCGCCAATTGACCGGCAGGAGGGAAAAACAGCATCGCTCCGAGAACGCCGTCGCTCATGCCCAAGGCGGTTTTGATGTCTGGAATGCGACACGCCCAGCTTGCAAAGACCAATCCGTGCAAAAAATAGAACGCTGCGAGCGAAAGTCGATACCATGACTTGGCATCTTTTTCCGCTAAGTTCCGTATAATTTCAGGCTGCATTTGTTACTCTTCGATGATTTCCAGTGTTACGCCGCTTTTGTCGAGGCATTGCATCAACTCTTTCGGCGGTTTTCGATTCGTGATGATCGTATTGATTTTGTCCAGTGGGATGCAACGGAAATTTCCCGGCGCGTTGAATTTGCTGTCGTCCGCAAGTACATAGACCAAGTTCGAATGTTCCGCAACCTTGCGTTTGATCGCAGCGTCTTCATGCTCGCCGATATAGATGCCGTCGTGGCAAATAGCACAAGCCCCAAGGAAAGCTGCATCGAAGCGGATTTGCTCGATCTGTGAAATCGTATCCGTACCGTAAAAAAAACGGTGTTTCCGATTCAGCTTTCCACCAAGTGCGCGAACGGTACAATTTTTGTTCGTAAGTCGCTCAATATTATCAAGGGAGTGGGTATAAACGCCCAATTCATCAGGCACGTAATCGCAGAGCTCCAGAACTGTCGTCGACTCATCAAAAAAACAAACCTTGTGTTGGGACAAATGAGTGGCGGCATGTTTCGTTAGCTTTTTCTTGATTTCCTGATTGATGGTCGCACGTTTGCTGTAGGAAGGAACCTCCAGTTGGAGTTCCACTGGAGCGATACCGCCATGCGTTCGAATCGCCAAACCTTGCTCTACGAGTGAGACGATATCACGACGCGCCGTGTCCCTTGAAATTTCAAAGGATTTCATAATTTCAGTCTTTGAAAGACTCTTTTTCTTCTTGAGAAGCTGGGTGATTTGATATAGTCGTTCTTCTTGGTACATATTTCCCCTCTATTAGTAAGCATATTTAAGTACATTATATGTTATTACAAGCATATTGTCAATGTCAACTTCACGAAACATGGAATACAATTCCATGAAAAAACAGCTTAGTGGATATAAGTAATGGTTTATAAACATGTTATAATATATCGTAAAATACTTCTATATCTACACTGTTTAATGGGCGAAAAACTGATGAACCTATACATGCTTATTTCTGCTTGTCGCTGAAAGAATGACCAGCTACCTTGCTTCTATTCCTTCTCAATCCAGGTTTTTACGAACAGGCACAAAAGAAACTCTACTGTGATGAGTTCGACACTCAGAGACCACCCAGGCAAACAATTCTCGATGAAAATATTGATAACCGTGCGATGTGACAAAAATAGATAGGGGTTTTGGCATCGGCTGCGCGATGCCAAAACCCCTATCTATTTATTCCGCAGCCGATAAATTCAGCGCGGCCTTCACGAGTTTTTAACAACCTGACCTATTGACCCGGAACTTGATCAAAACTATAATAAATGGCAATTGGGTGGCTGGTGTTCGCCGAAATATTCTTGTTTCGGCGGGTAACAGGGAATCCGGTGACAGAGTTTATCTTTCAGTCCGGAACGGTCCTCGCCGCTGTAATCGGTTTGTATTCATAAGGATACCAAAAGCGTCATTGCTTTGAGACCATTGATTCCAAAGTGAATCGAGAAGGTCGACGCTTGGCCGAAAGTCAGAAGACCTACCAGCACTTTTGTATGACTTTTCACGAGTTGATGGAAAGCCAACGAAAACTTCATTTTTGTCGCTGACAGTTCCGGTAGGTTCCTTCTTTATTATGTGCGTATGCGTTTCCATGTGATGGCATGCGCCCGAATAAGAATGCGCCTTCATGGACGGTCAAGGGACATCAGGAGATAAAATGGTACGTCTTAATCGTAGTGCATTTACCCTCGTCGAACTTCTGGTCGTCATTGCTATTATCGGCATTCTGATTGCTCTTCTGCTTCCGGCAGTGCAAGCTGCAAGAGAGGCGGCCCGCAATATGTCCTGTAAAAACCAACTGAAACAAATTGCTTTAGCGCAGCATAGTTTCCATTCTGCTCACAAATTCTTTGCACCTGGAGTATGGACTCCACCTTATATTAATCCCGGCGGGGTCGAAGTATACGCGAATTCTGCCGGACCAACTTGGCCTTATTTAATAGGCCCCTATATCGAGAACAATAATCAGCCCTTGCCTGTTTTCGATTCGGTGATATTGGCCGGTACAAACGCATTCTATGACCGACCGGAATATACCCAGGTAAGACTGAAGTACCTGCTTTGTCCTTCCGGGGCCAGTCCAGCTTATGACGCAACGATAGCTCCGCTGAAATCACATAAAGACAATGCAGAAAAAGCAACCAGCAAATTCAAAAAATTTGAGTTTGACAGAGAAATGGTGTCGATCTGTTTTTCACCAAAGATTGTTGACATCAATAGTGCAAGAACACATTTTTTTGCCAATAATTGGGTGATGGACGCGAATAACAAAAGTAAAAGTCCTCAGGGAATATCTTTGGAGTCAATTAAGGATGGAACTTCCCATACAATTCTTTTCGATGAATCAACGAATCAGTTTATGTCCGCCTGGACGGCTTACTTTTCCTGTGTACACGCGACTCTTAACGCTTCGAAAGCGGATTCAAGCAACCCCTATTCGTATTTGAAATCGCAAGTGAAATTTCAACCGCCGTATTTTTACAACGGGAATAGAAATACAAATCCCAATCCAACAAAAATAGATACTTGGGCTTATTTAAGCAGTTCACACCCCGGCGGAGTCAATCTGGGTTTTTGTGACGGGCATGTTCAATTTGTTTCAAATACAATGGACTCGGAAGTGATTGAAAACCTGTACGACCCGACAGACGGAAAAGTAGTGAACTTGCCGTAGCAAACTGTGTCAAATGGACGTTTTATGAATTCACCTTCCATTGCTAACGAATACCGACAATACATCAATCGCAAACGGTTCCTGCTCGCGGGAATGCTCGTGCTGTTGCCGTTTGCGCTATTCTACGCGATCACAGTAGGGCCGATTGAGATCGGCTGGACGGAAGTCGTTCGGATTCTTCTCGGTTACGAAGCACCGGAAACCCATATCCGCATCGTTTATCACTATCGATTGCCGCAAGCTTTGGCAGCCCTGTTGGCCGGGGCCGGTTTGGCGATTTCCGGGGCGACCATGCAATCGGTTCTTCAAAATCCGCTTTGTTCGCCTTTTACGTTGGGCATCTCAGGAGCCGCTGCATTCGGAGCCGCCGTGGTCGTTTTTCTGCGCGACGGCAATACCGCGTCCTGGCTCATCGGTTCGACGACGGGCGGTGCTTTTTTGAGTGCGATTCTCGCAACCGGCCTGATCGTGTCATTATCGGGTCGCCGTTCGATGAAACCGGAAACGATCATCCTGATCGGTGTTGCTCTCGGCGCGTTTTACGGGGCGGGAACCATGCTCCTTCAATTTTTTGCCACCGAACGCCAGCTGACCGCCATGCTTTATTGGACGTTTGGCGACACACAGCGAGCGACCTGGCCTTCGGTCGGAGTGATCAGCCTGCTTGTCATCGCTTCGAGCGTTTATTTCATTTCACAAAGCTGGAATTACAACGCTCTCGCCTTGGGTGAAGAAAACGCATCGGCGTTGGGCGTTCCCGTCCGGCTGATGCGATGGGTCACGATGCTTCTCGCGTCCCTGTTGACGGCGGTGCTGGTCGCCTCGCTTGGAATCATCGGTTTCGTCGGACTTGTTGTTCCTCACTTGGTTCGGCTTATGGTCGGTTCGGACAACCGCTTCGTACTTCCCTGCTCGCTGGTTTGCGGGGCCTTGCTTCTCCTCGTCGCCGACAGCGTGGCCCGAAGCATCGTGCCGGGATGTCTCATGCCGGTCTCGATTTTGACCGCGTTTCTCGGTGCCCCTCTTTTCCTGTTGATGCTCTTGAACAGGAGGGATGCCTGATGCTCAAGGTGGAACGGCTTAACTTCCAATATGGCAAAAATCGAATCCTGAACGACGTTTCCTTTGATGTCGCCTACGGAACGATGCTTGCCATTCTCGGACCAAATGGTTCCGGCAAGACGACATTGATCCGCTGCATCGGGTCGATCCTGAAGCCGCAGACCGGAACGCTTCTTCTTGATGACGAACGTATAGATTCCCTGTCCCTGGAAAAAATGTCGCGGCTCATCGCCTACATGCCGCAGCGGACCGAAGTTTCGGGTTTGACCGTGTTCGACGCCGTGCTTCTCGGACGAAAGCCGTATATGAATTGGCAACCGACGGCGGAGGATTTCGAGAAAGTCGAGCAGATGTTGCACCGGCTTGAACTCGCGGACAAGGCACTCCGGCCCATTGAGCGACTCAGCGGCGGGGAGATGCAGAAAGTATCATTGGCCCGGATTCTCGTTCAGGAGGCCCGACTCCTTTTGCTCGACGAGCCAACCAGTGCTTTGGATTTGAAAAATCGTGTCGAAATCCTGTCCCTGCTCCGTCAGTTTATCCACGAACGCTCCCTGATCGTCCTGTTGAGTATTCACGACCTGAACGATGCTTTGCGATTTGCCGACCGCCTGCTGTTGCTCAAAGGCGGTAACCTGTTTGCCGATGAAACACCGGATACGCTTGACGGACATGTCATTGAATCGGTTTACGGCTTGCCGGTTGAACTGTATGAAACCATGACGTCAAAAATCATTGTTCCCCGTTAACAATAAAAAGAAATATACATTCATCTGATGAAAAAACATCTTGCCGCTTATCAATTGCTTCTATTTTTGGGGATCGTTTTCATTGGCTTGGGATTCAACGGATGTGCCCCTCCATCCGCTCGAACGGTTCAAAAAAGCGAATCTCCTCAACGCTTGATTTCGACGGTTCCGAGTATTACGGAAGTCTTGTTCGACATCGGACTCGGCGACCGAATTGTCGGTGATTCGAGATTCACCACTTATCCGCCGGAAACAAAAAGTATCGAAAAAATCGGCGATCTTTATAACACGAATTGGGAAAGCATTATCCGTTTGAAACCCGACCTGGTGTTGGTGCTGATCGAAAACGAAGAATTCCGCAATCGACTTCAAAATTTGGGAATCGAAACGCTTTCAGTCGATCATCGAAGCATGGACGGGGTGCTTGCGTCCTACGATTTGATCGGCGAACGCTTAGGCCCCGACATCATGCAGGCAGCTCAGGCGAGAAAAGCGGTGTTGGAAGAAAAACTGCAAACACTACGATCAAAAGCGGCTTCCTTCCCACCTGTTCGTGTTTTGCTCTGTCTTGACCGAACCCGGGGAAGCGGCCGGCTTCAGGATTTGTACGTTGCTGGAACAAATTCGTATTTTCAGGACGCCATCCGTTGGGCGGGGGGAATCAACGTTGCCGAAACAACCGGTCTGCCTGTTCCGAACGTTTCCGTCGAAGGCGTGGTGGCCATGAATCCGGACGTTATCGTTGATTTGATGATCAGTACAGAAAGCGTAACATCTGAGGAGCATTTGAATGGGAAAAAGCAAAATACCATCAATTTGACCAGTGATTGGAAAACGCTCGGCAATGCCGTCAATGCCGTGAAAACTGGGCGAATCTATGTTTTTACAGAAGACTATGCGACCATCCCCGGCCCAAGGACACCTATATTTATGGAAAAGTTGATGAAAACACTGCATCCTTGCGATCATGGCGAGGGTATCAAACAAAGATCGAACGATCTTGGGACTTGCACAAAACGAGATGATGGACAATGAACAGTTTCGCACCAGAGTTGCGTATTAAATATTGATAACCGTGCGCTGTGACAAAGCTATGACATTTACTATGACAAAACCCGAACCAAGCCCTTGTGCCCCATCCACAGATCGACTAAAATAGCCCCTCAATCAAGCAATTCAAACCATATTCTATTTTTCGAGGGTGCCCAAAAACGTGCCGTCAAAAACGACCTGTATTGCATCAAAGCGTCACACTTCGCACCGAAGCCAAGCACGCCGAATTGAAAATTGGGTTTGACATAACTTCAACAACGTCAACGAATTAACGGCATTTACCTTCGTTTCAGATACCTGTACATTGTCTAGTCTTCGGAACCGAGGGTTGGGGGTTCGAATCCCTCCGGGCGTACTAAATCAAAAGCCGCAAGCCTAAATAATAAATAGACTTGCGGCTTTTTTATTGACAGTGAATCATGTCTATTGATTAACGTGCAATGTCGAGGGCTACTCAAGAGCCAGCGCAAATTTCCCGTAAAATGTCGACTTTTGAACTGAAGCCCACGCAGGGGCTACGCGATAGACAGTATCAATTTCCCGCGAAATATGGCCTTTTTCATCGATTTGCAGGGTTTTGAACCGACTTTTGAGGCATCCGAAACCGAGGGTTGAAAGCTCTTTTCGCGATTCGTCTTAAACCCTTGTGACAACGGGATTTGACCCGTGTTACGTTCTTTGGGCTTATCGGCCAGTCTGATGCAACCGCCTGAAGGATCGCGTTAGACGCGACGTGGGTGAATTGCGGAGCGGCATTCGGACAGGACACGTCACTCACCCATTGAGCAGCTCCTGAAATCGGGTGAAGTATTGACCGACATGCTGACCGTCGACCAGAGCGTGATGGACATGGCAGCTGCCGGGCAAAAAGCGATTGTCGCCCTGCGAATATATCTCGCCGAACCCGATCAGCGGAATGCCCGGGTTATCATGACAACGCCGATAGGGATGGTCGACCGAGGTGAACGAGACGCCGCGCAAAACCGTGAAATAAATGACATCAAGCCCCGTGTACGCATCGGCGAGTCCCGTTTCGGCTTGCACCCGACGGTTTTCGATTTGGCTGTCATCGACGAACTTTTGAAAATCGTCGCTGTAGTCCACGAAGGAAAACCCGAAGGTGCCGTCCGCCCGGGCAATCGTCGTCGAGAGGTGAACCGCGTCATAGCAGACCGGCTGCCCATCTTCAATCCGCATGCGAAACGCCTCAATTTCATTGGCGGCTTGCAACGAGGCGTAATGGTAGCCCAGCGAAAACGGGAAACCTTCCGCCTTCGCGCGGGCGTACATGCGCGTGCAATCGAGCTGTGTCGTCGCGCCCCAAAACGGCATGTCGTATTGGCGGAAAAACTCGAAATGCTCCCTGCGGTTCCAGGTCGCGAGGTCTATCGGGCGTTTCATGAGTGAGAATTATATAGGGTTGGCTTTTGGCACCAAGGACGTCATTATAGCATTGCCGAGGAGTCAGGGAAAGAATACAATGAGTTCATGTCTTTGCCTTTTTGACTCACACACAATAACGCTTGAGGAAATGAACCATGTCCGAAACCCAACGCCGCGATTTTTTCAAACAATCCGCCATCACAATTTCAAGTGTTTTGGGTGCCGGGGCACTGGCCTTGTCCATGACATCATCCGTCATGGCTCAAAATACAGCAACGCCAAAACGCAAGATCATTGGAATCAACACCAGCCATCGTGCCGGCAAAACCTGCGCGGAGTCGCTTCAAATCGTTTTCGACGCAATCAAGTCCGCGGATGTGTCGTTGGAAACGGAACTCCTGGAACTGGCAACGATGAATTTCGGCATTCCCGTCCTCGGCGAGCAACCGGTTGATGATCTGGACGGCGTACTCGCCAAAATCACCGCCGCCGATTGCATCGGCGTTGTCGTCGCATCTCCGGTTTATTTCGGACTGCCGTCGGCGCGATGCGTCGCACTGATTGACCGACTCAGTCCGGTTCGCGGAGCTTGGGGGCTGAAAAACAAGATTCTCGGACTGGTTGCCGTCGCCGCCGGTCGAAACGGCGGTCAGGAAACCGTCCTGCACGCAATGGCCAACGCCCTGGTCGCCCAACAGATGATTCTTGCGGTGGACGCTCCGCCGACTTCGCACTGGGGCGGTACGCTTTGGAACCAGAAAGACACCGTTGCCAACGACGAGCCGGGAACGGCGACCGCCAGGAATCTCGGCGTCAGAATCGCCGAACTGACAAAATTGATCTGACCTTCAATCGGCAGGCATGTCCATGAACCGCTTTGTTATGAATTTGTTTGGTAAAGCGGTTTTTACACACCGGGTGGAAACATTATCACGCTGCCTCCCTCCTTTTTCGACGGCAGACCCGACAAAACAATATTGGACATTTATTTATCCCACTGAACAATCAAGCATCGCCCGTTGGCGTTTACCAAATAGTCGAACACCCAAGCTGGCCGGTATGGGCCGTAGCACGTTCTCCGAGATCGAAATCGTAATCCATGAACAAGCGTGTTCGTTTACCGGTCGTAAGAAGCAGATCACTGCCGATTCCGGCGTTGAACATGTTGCGACCGAGATTCACGCCGGTCAACATGCGGCTGTCGCCCGGATTGACGGCCAACGACGTCAATGTCGCTCCCTGCGTGTCGCCGCCGACTTGGTAGCCATATTGCAATTGCGATCGGATATTGATTCGTTCTCCCTTCGCGTATTTCGAGTTGAAGCCGACCCGCAGAACGGTTTGGTCCACGTCGCTCTTTGCGACGGAAATTTGCGAGGGTGAAGGTGGCGTTTCTGTAAATCCATCAATCCATGCCTTTTGAAAATCAACGGCCATGAGCGGGAAGAGGGTCAGGTGATTGTATCCGATCGGTCGAAACAGCTCAATACTCGCGTACATTGCATTGCCATCGTACTTCGTTTTGTCCGGGCCAACAGCATAACGCCGGTAGCTGTATTCCTGATGGCCGTAACCGAGATAGGTGTTGGCGTATAGGCGATGAGCCAAATGAATCCGTGAGTAAAGCCCAAGTGTGTAATCATTCGCTTCGACTTTGCCGATGGCGTTCGAAATGTGGGGATTGCCGTAAGCGAATGTGAATCCGCCGAGGGAATCGCGACCTAATCGCTGGTCGACGCCAACGATGACGCCGCCGCGAGTCGCATCGTAACCGTTGGCATTACGGTCGCCGGACACGTTTTCACCGAGGTAATAACCTTCGCCCCAAAATTCACGTGTTCCCCGGTCGCGACATGCGATGTGTTGAATCAATCCGCCGGACTTGCACGGCGATTGAGCACGATAGAATCCGGAATTGGCCTCGCGAACGTCATACATGCGGTCGTAAACAGGCCGCCAAGGCCGCCACAGGGCCATCGTTTGGGCGTCCGCTGCCAATTCACCTCCCAGTGAACCCAACAGATAGGATTTGAGTGAGGCGTCCGTCGCAAAAGCGTCTGGACCGTAAAACAAATCATAAACGGTCGGGTCGTTTATCGCGGCGTCGAAAAGTTCGGCCATGCGTTCCGTGTTCGACGAAAGATGATTTTGGTTTGCAAACTGACCGACGGTCAGGCTTTTGAATACGATGTCCATGATCGTGGCGTTGTTGCGAAACTCGGCATATTGCCCCCGGAGCGCCGTGCCGTTTGAAAACAATTCGTTCATCCGCGACGTATTCATGGCCGCATTGGTCGTGATCACATCGTCGTAGCGTGTGACGTTCGGCGTCGACGTCGTCGCCTGCACACGGCCTTTCATGATGACGGAATCGGCAACGAGTTTGTCCGTCGCGAGATCAAGGACAAGCGTTCCAGTGCTTTCAACTTTGAATTCACCGCCAACGGTCAATGTGCCGGTTGGGTTGACGACGTCGCCGAATGCTGCGTCACCGCCGATCAACGCCCCGTCGCTCGACGCGAATTTTCCGGCTGCGGCATCCTGTCGATAATCGCCGAACCATTGCGAATTCAGGTTGACCATCCCTTCCGATTGCGTCATTATTCCACCTGCCGTATTCTGACCGCTGAGTGTCAATGTCCCCTGTCCGGTTTTGGTGAGGGCAAGGTCATTGGTGGTGGCGTCCGAGAAGGCATTGGTTATGGTGACATCATGACCGTTGGTATCAAACGTGAGTGCCGATTCCCCTGCATTCAGTCCCGTGGCATCGAATTCCAGAGTGCCGAGACTGGTAAAGTAATCGGCGGTGTCAATCGTGGCGAGGATCGTTCCGCCGTTGAAAACGGCTTTGGCCGTCGAAGTACCGAGAATTTTTTGAGCCTGAACGATCCCGCCATTGGTGAGAGTGAGTTCGGTGTTGTTGCCGAGGTTGATATCGCGGCCTTGGATTAAACCGGAGTTGACGGCTTTCGCGCCGTTCTCAAGTTTCAAACCGGAACCGCCTGTAACGATGGTACCGGAGTTTGTGATCACTCCGTCGCCGATGAGACGGATGCCGCTGGATGTCGAATCCGCGGCGCGGATCGTACCGCTGTTGGCGATGGTCGTGAATCCAGAGCCGGCGCTGTCGACGTAAATACCGTTGGAGTTGGTGCCGAATGTCGTGATATCGGCGGCTGAGTAAATACTGGTGTTGCCGGAGCCGGCGTTGGAAGCGTGAATACCGTGAGCATCCAGACCGTTTGTTTCAATGATACCGCTGATCGGGTTGTTCGGCGAATCGCCGATGATAATGTCAGATGTGGCTGTCGAATCGTCGATTGATGCGCGGATACCTTTGGCAAAATTTCCTGTGGAGCGAAGCGTACCGGAACCGGCGTAACGAATCGAGCCGTTCTTAGTGTGAATATTGACGACATCCACACCTTCATTCGTGAGAATGCCATCGTTGAGGACACTGTTGATCCCGGAACCTGCATCATTGATTTGAACCGTGTATGCAAGATTTCCCCAACCGGAAGAGCTTATTCCGCAAGCCGTGATTTCCGCTGTATCGGCGATGTTGATCGTGTTGGTACCACCCGTTACCTGGAGTTCAATGCCGGTGGCGGAAGCCTTGGTGACAGATGACTCGGTGAGAATTCTCCCGCCCACGTTGACCGTGTTGATACCACCTGCGTTTTGATTCCAGATGACGATTCCGTTACCGCCACTGGCACCATAGTGCATTGTGGAGCCTTCGCCGAAGTTGAATTCAACGGATCTTGCCTGGGGGCTATTTTCATTGACCCGGATACCTTCATTAGCATAAATGCTGGTGGAATCCAAATCGAGTTTAAGTTCCGTATTGGCGTTGGTTTCAATCCCCAAACCGATCCCGGGACGATTTTGTTGCGAACCGATGCTATTTATGCCCTGGGCGTCATGAATATTGAGTGTTCCGCTTCCAGCGTGGGTGATCTTGGTGTTTATATTTGAGTCGAATGTCGTTCCGGTGGCGTCAAGAGTGACGTGCGCATTTCCCGAGTAATCATAGTTTCCCGGCGTGTTGATCGTTTGAGCGGTCAATGTCGAGTAAGACGAGGACGCGGCTAGGAGTATGGCCGGAACAGTGAGTATGCCGTATCGGAGTATGCGCCGAACCATTCCCGAATACTCCCAGATGGTATTTTTTTGCATCCTGCAATCCTTTTTCATGAGACATTCCTTTATCTGAGCAACGATAAGGGGGGGGACTGCGTCAACGGATCATCTGATAAACAATGGCGACAAAAAGAAATCTGCGTACCACTGTCATTTCAAACATCTTACGCAAATATCTGAAAAGTCATTGAATTCATTCTCAACATCGGAATATCCTGTGACGATAATTACCGCACTCTTATCCGGTAATACTGAAAACTGAAATTATTACCATTACGAGACGGAATAAACGACAAAGTTTCTATGTCTTATGATTATATTCCATTGAAACAAAATTGTATCGAAAAATCACGCCCTCAGATGGATGAATCTGGAGAGCGGGATGTGAAAAAACAAGACAGCTCAAATACTCACGCCGCATCATCCTTCTTCGTCGGCAGGCCCGGCAGCGCATTGATCGCCTTCGCCTGTTCTTCAGGATTGATATGCGAGTAAATATTCATGGTCAGGGAGATATCCGAGTGCCGCGCCAATGTCTGGGCGGTCTTGGGCGAGACATTCGCCAGCTCAAGGCCGGTGGTAAACGCATGAAAGTCAGCAAGCTCGCCTGCAGAGTTCTGATATTCGAGCAAACCTGATGCCTCACGGTCTTTGAGCATCATGTTCAAATTGGCGCGTCATTGTTTCCCATTGACGGATCAGTTCGTCGAGTTTTTCCGGCATTTTCTCGGCAAGATCGTTTTGTTCACTTCGGTCGGTGCTCAAATCGTAAAGACGCCAAACATCGTCACCCTGACGATTCGTGGCTGTTGAAACCGCTTTGAAATCGCCGCTTCGAAGGGCGCGGTTTCCTTCATGGGAAAAGTAAATGGCGTCACGAGGCGTTTTTTCAGTCCCCAAAATCGCCGGAAGCAGACTTTCACCGGGCAGCGGACGTCCCGATTCGTTGTCCGTCGATGCACCCGCCAGTTCCAGAATGGTTGGCATAATGTCGACGATGTGTCCCATGTCATGACGCAAACCGTTTTGAGCGAATTCCGCGATTCCTTTCGGCCAATGCACGATCAATGGCGTGGAGATGCCACCCTCCAACGTCCAGACTTTATGGCGTCGAAATGGCGTGTTGCTCGCGGTGGACCAGCCGGGGCCGAGACAAAGATACGATTGGCCCGAGCCGGGAATCGCGTTCGGGTCGTGTCCGTCGCCCCGATTCATGATTTCCGCCGAACAACCGTTGTCGGAGAAAAAGAAAATGACCGTATTCTCATGCAATCCGAGTTTTTTCAGTTCGTCGACAATTCGTCCGATTTGCTGATCAATGCAATCGACCATTGCCGCATGAATCGCCATTTTGGTCGCTTGAAAACGTTTTTGTTCTTCCGTGAGCGTGTCCCAGGCCACGGGATAAAACACTTCACCAGCACCCAATGACGCGAGATTGTCAAACCGATACGGGGGCCCGACGCTTTCCTCTCTTGGCGAAAGGGTCGTGTGAACGATTCCTTTTTGCGTGAGTTTTTCAAACCGCCGGTCACGAATTTTATCCCATCCTTCAAGGTAGTGATCACGATACTTGTCGATCACCTCTTGCGGAGCATGAAGCGGAAAATGCGGAGACGTAAAGGCCGTGTATGCGAAAAAAGGGGCGTCCGGCGTACTTTCGACATGTTCCCGGAGTTGTTCGATGGTTTTTTCAGCGATGAACGTGGTCGTGTAATAATCCTTTCCGGGTTTCACCGGCGGAAGCGGCTGATCGTCGAGCCGATGCGATTGCGAATAAAAATTCCGATCATGATCCAACAGTTCATACGAATGATCGAATCCCCCGTCCCGACATGGAAGCGGCGCACCGGGAACATGCCATTTTCCGCTGTGATACGACCGGTACCCAAGCGACTTAAGATAATGGGGAATCAGTTTTGTGCCCTGTGGGAGTCGCGATTTCGGCACAATCGGATCACTGCGGACCTGTTGCGGATAATATCCGGTCATCAACCCGGTGCGAGTCGGCCAACATCTCGCGGTGTTGTAAAACTGCGTGAACCGCAACCCCGTTTCCGCCAGGGAATCAAGACGAGGTGTCTCAATTTCGCCGCCATAACATCCGGGATCGGAAAACCCCATATCATCAACAACGATCAGGAGAATGTTCGGTTTCTCTTGAACTTCAGCAAACGAAGAACCGCAGCACACAAAAAACACAATCAAACCCCAAAACATCAACCGAGCCATGTTCCGAACTTTCCATTTTTAGTGGCAGTGGGCAGTGTAATAAACGGCGTACTGCTTTCATATTAACCGGTGCAGGACAGGATTTCAATATTTCTTTTGGTTTCATTTTCAATGTCGATATTTTCTGTGATTGGTTTACACGAAATGCTGAAGTTTTCTTTAAAACCTTTTCGAGATTGCGATGCAAAATTCAGTGTTTTGCCAAAAAATGAGCCAAACCGCATCGCCCTTTTTTGATGGCAGCCCCGGCAGAGCGTTGATCGCCTTCGCCTGCTCTTCAGGATTGATATGCGAGTAAATATTCATGGTCAAGGAGATATCCGAATGCCGTGCCAGCGTCTGGGCGGTTTTGGGCGATACATTCGCCAGCCCGAGGTTGGTAATGAACGTATGCCGCAGGGCATGAAAATCCGCGAACTTGCCCTGTGAATTCCGGTATTTCAAGAAGTCGGACGCCTCTCGCTCCTTTTTCTCGTCCTCGTTTTCCGTTTCCGCGATCCAAAAGCGCCGGGCGAAAGTCAGGTCGAATTCAATCATTTCGGAAGTCCGCCGATCCACGCCGCAGCTTGCCTGGGCGACGGGAAACAGAATTTCATCCTCGCTGGCAGGCAAGCGAACTTCGAGCCACTCCAAAAATCGCTCGACGATGTCCGGATGCAGAATTTGTACGTCCTCGCGGCGGTGTTTGCTGTAACCGGCCTGAATCGTGACGGTCGGGTTATTCATTTTCAGATTGAAACTGCGCAAGGTCAGGCTGCCCAGTTCGCCTCGGCGAAAGCCCGTCCATGCGGCCAGCAGGTAGAGCATGGCGCGATCCGGGCCCTTGAGGCCCACGACCGGCGGGCCGGTTTTGGCGGCATTGTACATGCGGAGAAATTCGTCCATTGACAGCGGGCGCCGGTCATGCCGACGGTCGGTCGAGACGTTGAAGAGCGACACATTGTTGAGCGTATTGCGATTCAGGCGGTCGTTCAGATACATCCAGCGAATGAAACTCTTGATCGAACGAATGTAATGATTGCAGGACTGCAAGGAAAGCTGCTCGTTATCGCGCAGCTTCATGACGAACTCCTCGACCGCCGTGGCCTTGACCTCATGGACGGTACGGATTTCCAGTTCGTTACTGAATCATACCACCGCCTGAAAAGGCGGTGGGTTCCACAGTCGGCTGAAAGCCAACAGTTTGGCACACAATTACAACCGCTCACCTGTTGTGTTCCCCAATGGAGGCCGTTTTCACAATTCAAATCCAGTAGAATCTCTACACAAGATTCCAAACAAACTCGGTAACAATTTATCGCCTGAAGGCGAGGGTTTTTATATCCCAGAATTGGGACAATAAACCGCTTGACTCGCCGGACCGATTCCATGATGTACCGGGCCGTGTTGTTTCTCGCCTTGAGGTGCAATTCGTAGGCTTCGAGATGGATGAGGATCGGCTTTCGCATCTCCTCTTCGGTCGGATCAATCAATCCGGCCTTCTCCTTTTCGACCTTCGCCATGATCTTGTTCAGCATCTTCTGGGCGGTTTTCAGGTCCGAGGACAGGGCTTTGTAACGCGTGATGTCGAGTGAATCCTTGTAACGACACCACCATTTCTTTGATTCCGTCACGACTTTTTTACCCGTTTTCTTGTCCGTGACACTTTGCTTTTTCTTGTACAGGGTGGCCATTGTATTGTCTCCAGTAAAATGATTTTTATGTTTGTCCGATAGCGCACCGGACCCAACGTCCGTGTGTTAACAGCTTCTCCTAAAGATGGGAAGGCATCATCGAAAATTATTTCGCCTTTTTTTCGCTGTAATGCCAATCTTCGCGACGCGGACATCCGGCGCTGATCCATTGCTTCAATTCTTTATAGCGCCATAACTTGGCCCGACCGATGTGAACGGCCTGCGGCGTATAGCCCAATACGTCCCATGTGCGCCAGCTGTGCAGCGAAATACCGCATACGAGCGTCGCGTCCCTGGCTTGGAGCAGCAGGATCATGTCGTCCGTGACAATTTTCAATTTGGGCTTCACTTGGTTTTTCGTTTTTTTCTTACTCATCGCCGTTGACTTTGTTTTTCGTTGGGTGAGGTTGTCACGTACACAACCGCTACTGCAAGAAGGGCTGACCAACGGGCAATCCAGCCCGGAATATTTCTGCTCTCTTTACCAAATTTGTGGGTAAAAACAGGTTATAGTAATTTTCCAAGTGCGTGAAAAAGCGTGAGTTCAAGCGATTTATCGGAGGCGTAACCGTAACCTTTTTAGGCTCTCCGTCAGAAATCATGGGCAAATCCGTGGTGAATTAACAGAAATAGAGAGTCGGATTTTCCGTTGTGACGGAAGTATTGCAGGGATGGCAGGCGAAGAATCAAATGCTTGGATAGAAAAACATCTCGATCAACCGGTGTAGAATGAATGGATCATTACCGCCATTCGTCCATACATTGAAATGATCGAGATGCAACTGACTACGATACTCAATTCCGTGACCGATTACAAGTCCTTTCGCTTTGA
>JAVBQX010000326.1:0-26332 GCA_031548645.1 Thermoguttaceae bacterium | reverse complement strand
GTATCATCGTTTTTTGCATTGAATAACTGTCAAAAAACAAAATGCCCAAAAAGGGAATTTACGATTTCACGCAAAGACGCAAAGCAGACAAAGAACGCCAAGTTTCCTTAAAATTCTTTGCGAACTTTGTTTTCCTGGCGACTTTGCGTGAAATAAATCATGGGGAAGTTTTTTTTGACCGTTTCCAAACGTATCAACGGATTTTATAGCCGGCGCAATAACTTTTGGAAGCAACGGCATAGTGTAAATACACTTCTTCCGGTTTCGGAAAAATTTTGACCGGGACTCTCACTTGTCTTCCACCGTCGCCATGTAGATATCCAGTTCGCCGACGGCATTGGTCGCGGCGCCGACGATACGGGAGATTTCGCCGGTATGCACTTCGCGATCGGCTTTGATGACGAGCGAGGTTTTACCTTCGAGAAAACCGGCTTCGACCGCCTGAACAATGGCGGCCTCTTGCGGCTGGGTCAGGTTGGGCAGCGGTTCGCCGCCGACGTTGTCGCCGAGATAGACGCGAATGTCGGCCCCTTTGCCTTCAATGGAAATGGTCGTCGCGTTGCGTTCGCTGACGGCCATGCCGTATTCCGTCTTGGGCAGATCAATGGAGCTTTGCCGGTCCATCGTCGAGGTGACCAGGAAAAAAATCAACAGCAAAAACACCATGTCGATCAGCGGGGCGATATCGATTTCGCTGTCGGATTTCGGCTTCTTCCGTTGCGAGATGTCCGGCATGCCGACCTGTTCGTCTTCGGCTTCCACGCTGAATGGTTCCTGAATGTTCTGCGTTCCGGTTGACATGCTGACAATGTAAGAATTCGGTTGCGGTTAACCCTTTTCCAAACAATCATTATATCGAAATGGTGTGCCGATTGCCAGCATTCATGAAAAAATCATTCTCGGACCTTCAGGACAAAAAAATCGAAAGCGGCATGGCCGGGGGCTTAAATCCGCCGTGCAAATGTGCTAGACTTGAGGGTGTTTGTTATTTGAACCGCATGTGTTCTTCACATATCGCTGAAACTGCTTAACATTTGCACCGGAATCGTTTCCGGAAGATACCGCATCCACAAGAGGAGTCAAAAATGATGAAAAAATGTGTTTTGTTGCTTGCCGTTGCCGCGTTGCTTGTTCCCATGAGCGTCATGGCCCAGGATGAAAAAGACGGTTGGGTGAAAATTTTCAACGGCAAAGACCTGGAAGGCTGGAAGGCCAACGATACCGAAGGTGAATTTTACGTCAACGACGAAGGCGAAATCGCCGGCAAAGGAGGTCGCTGTCACCTGTTCTACATGGAAGAGATTCAGGAATTCGAACTTAAGATCGACGTGTATATCAACGACAAGGGCAACTCTGGCGTTTACGTTCTCTCGCCGTGGGTCGACAACAACTGGCCGACCGGCGGATTTGAATTGCAGGTCAACTCAACCCACAAAGACCCCGTCAAAACGGGCAGCATTTACGAATTGATCAAAGTTTTCGAATCGCCTTCCCCGGCCGATGCGTGGTTCACCTATCACATCATCGTGAAAGGCAATGAAATGACCGTCAAGGTCAACGACAAGGTGTTGTACACCTATATCGACCCGACGGCCAAATTTGCGGATTTTCCGAATCTGCCGAAAGGTTTCAAGTACGTCGGCCAGAAGGGACACATCGCCTTGCAGCAGCATGACCCCGGTTCCTTGCCGAGGTTCAAGAACATCTACCTGAAAAAGCTCTGATCCGTCACACGGAAATCATTCGTGTCGTTTTCCGAGGTAGGGCGGTCATGCCGTGGCCGCCGCTGCACTGCGTTCCCGGTTGCTGTTCTTGAGAAAAACTTATTGGCGAAAGCCTTGTGTGATGCCGTCACGCATCATACCGATTTCAAAGGCAACGTTTTCCGGCGGAAACGGGCGTAACCGCCGATTCCCAATCCGAGCAGCCCCCACAAGGCCAGGCTTGCCGGTTCGGGAACGACCGACGGCGGGCATTTCATGACGTACAGCACGTCCTGCAGGTCGAGTTCCGTTCCTCCTTTGCCTCCCGTACCGTCGATGTAGGAAGCCGGCAATCCGGTTCTCAGGACGAAAACGCTGTAATCGCCGATTTCGTCGTAGCGCGTGTTGGGGTCGTAAATCTGCGTCCAATGCGCAATGTCGCCGTTGAGCGTCATGAGGTAATCGGCGAACTGGTTATGCTGTTGAAACACGCTCACCGCGCTTCCGTACAAAACCCCGTTGATGAAAGCCTGCAAGGCGGACGAGCTGTAACGCGGGTTGACGTAATCGTAACCCGGGAGCGTTCCGGTGGCATACTCCTTGTACAACAGGGCGATGCCCAGGTAGAGCGAGTTGTTCGAGGTCGTCGTCGTTTTGTTATTGGCGTAATCCGTTTGTCCGTAGGTCGGCAGGTCCCAGATCACGGGCGAACTCTGCTCGACGCAGAACGACTTGAAAAAGAAATTCCCGTTCATGGTTCCGCTGGTCTTCGCGTCGTAGGCGTCCCATATCCAATTGGGAAAAACGTTGTGGTTCGACGGGGCCTCGATGTAAATTTCGTCGGGATAGGCGTTGGCCCTCGCGATGTAATACAGTCCCTTGCCGTTGTTCATCGCGTTGAACTCGTCAACGTATGGAGCGACGCTCAAATCGGCGAAGGCGGCGTTTGCACCCGACATCATCATCAGTAAAGTCACGGTCAGTAATTGGTGGTATCTTCTCATCATCATTGTCCTTGTTCAGGGGGCGGTTCAAATTGAATCCGTTCGACGTTTGGATTCCGGCGGGGTCCTTCCCGGAAGGAAAATTTTTTGTCATCAAAACGTGTTCAGTTCGTGACCACGATTCCCGGAGCGGAATCCGCGTCCGTCGCAACGGTCGGTTCGCCGGCATCGGATACGCAGTCCGAACAGGTTGTCGTGCAAACGGGCGGACAACAGGGCCGGCAGCAGCACGGCCGACAACACCCGACCGGTGGGAACCATGCGGGCCACCAGGGATAACGCGGGTCCTCCGGACGGTACGGTTCATAAGTCTCGTACGCGGGATAGAATAATTCGAGGTACGGCTCCGTGCTCGCCTTGAACATGTCCTCGGGGAAGAATTCCCTGTTCAGGTATCCGGCCAGGTAGTCGGCGTAGGTGTAGCCGTAATGTTCGAGCGGTTCGTAATCGTAATACTTGACGCCGTCTCCGGGATAAGGACCGAGCTGGTAGCGGAAACTGACGGGATCATAAACCCCCGGCGCCGCTTCGTTGGTCATGTAAAACCCGTTGAGGATCGCGCCGTTGTCGAAACGAATCGCCGAGGTCTTGCCGTCACGCATGACGCGGCTTCCGAAAATGCCAACATGGTTCAAAACGCTGTAGGGGTTCGACGCCGGCGCGAAGACGCCTCGTCCGACCCGGGAATGGGCGTCGACGTGCAAATAGCCGTCCTCCGAGCCGCGAAAACGGTTTCTGATCTCGGCCAATTGCATGGAAAGCGAACCGATGTCGTTTCTCATGCTGGCCTGCGTCAATTCCTTGTAACGGTTGAGCGCGTAGGCGACGCGGACGAACGACATGAATTCGTCCGGACTGAACCTGTTTTCGTGGCCGATCACCGAAGTCCCGCCGTTCGTACTTTTCAGGATGATGCCGGCCCCCGAAAGCACCTCGATGTCGGAGATGATGCTTGAGCTTCTCACTTCGCGCGGATCGACAAACGACGATTCGCCGTCGACGACATGGCCGATTTGCGCGATGGAACTCAATCTTTCGCCGCTTATAATCGGCGTTCGCGAGCCGGACGCTTCCAGAATCGTATTTCGGGAAGCGGTCGTGCGGATCAGGTAGCTTTGGGCGACGATCCTGCCGTCGACGAGTCTTCCAACGGGGTCAAGGCGGAAAAAATCGCCCGCGTGTCCGATGCCGGCATTGCCCCCGTTGGTGGCCTTGATGATTATGTCGCGCCAGGAATCGACGAAGATATTTCCGTGGAGAACGAGGGCGTCATACTTTTGTCCCGTATCAGGATAAGGGTTATCGCCCAAATACCCGCACAGATAATGCCCGACCACGGCGACGCTTGCCCCGTCGCTGGCGATTCGCACGTCCTTTCCCGTGGTGACGAAGATGTTTCCGCCGACCTGGAGGTCGATCGGCAATACGACGAAATGATTGAAGTTTTGCGGCAGGACGCCGTGCCCGACGAAAGCCGCTGGGGTCGCCCTGTAATTTACCGGATTGTCGGTCGAATAACTCGCGTCTATAACGAGGCTTCCGGCCGTGTTGACGCGGATATCGCCCGACGGGAGGTAGAGGTCGTTGTCATACAGCCCGGCCGTGTCGGCGAAAATCGTTTTATCCCCTTCGATGTCGCCGTCAGGATACAAACGCGTGTCCGTATCGCGGAAAAAATAACCGACGTTGGCGAAGGCGCCGTCGTGAAGATGAATCGTCAGGTCGCCCGCGGTCGTGGTCAGGCTGGTCGTTCCCAAGCGGGCCCCGACCGAGATCGCGGAAGGTATTTCCGCGATCAGGTTGATCACCCCGGCCCGCAGAATCACATCGCCCGAATTGTAGGAATTGACCAAGGTGGATCGTTGTCCCAGGATTGCGGTCGTGGAAATGCCCAGATTGATCGTTTTATCCGCGGTCAACTTGATGTCCGCGTCCGTCGTGGCCAAAAGCGCGGACTTGAAATTGATGTCGTCGGAACTTGCGACGGTTATCCCGTTCTCGGGACCCCTTGATGATTTCAACCCGATGGCGGTGAGCATCGCGTTTTCCGCGTTGACGGTTTTGGCGTTGATGTTGACGCTTCCCGCGAGGCCGTCGACGGCCGCGGTATCGGCCCGGACAAATGACGTGTTTCCCGATTTTCCGAGCAGATTGACCGTTCCCTGCGTTCCGGCGTCCAGCGTGACGGTGCCGCCGTTCGGGTTATCGACGTTTCCGTTGGCTTCCAGCGTGCCGCTACTTTCCATGGTACCGCCGATCGCGCGGAGAAGGATGCTGCCGTCGGAATTGACGATCCCGTTCGCGCGGACCGTTCCCGAGTTATTGATGGCCAGTGCGTAGACGTTTCCGTTGACGGCTTCGAGCCGCGAGGCGTTCGCCTCAATGATGCCTCGTTGATCAATGCCGGTGCCCCCCATGTAACTGCTCATGCCGGCCACGGTGATCAACGGATGGTTCGGTGCGTTGTGAACAACCGTCGCTCCGGACCCGACAAGAAGATTGACATTGCTTTGCAGGGCATTTAGTTTTCCGGTTTCGGAGTTGATTACCTGCGAGCCCATAAGCGTGATGTCGCCGTAGATCATCTTGCCGTTTTCATCAATGACGCCGATAGCGTTTATTTGGCCGTTGTTGATCACCGGCTGGCCTTTTCCGGGGGTGAAATTCAACGTGTTCGTTCTATTGCCGACGTAATCGATCGCGTTTTGTTCGCTCAGGCTGAAGGTCGTGCCGACGAAACCCTGGGCGTTGACCGTGCCGCCACTGCCGATGGTCAGGCCGTTCGGGTTGATGACGTAGACGTTGCCGTTCGATTGGAGAATGCCGTTGATCGCCGTCGGATTATTCCCTGTCACGCGGTTGAGCACGACGCCGTTGGCGCCGTTGAAGTTGAAATTGCCGATTTGTGTATTGCTAATGCCGAAATCGCCCCAGTTGATGTAAGCGCGGTTGCCGTAGATGCCGATGTTCGTCCCCGTTCCGTTGCTGAAGTCCTGCGCGGTGATGTTGCCCGAGCTCCCCGTGATATTCCCGAGGTTCGTCTGCTGCTGCGCAGAAAGCGGAAGGTTGCAAAATAACAGTCCCGCTGCCGCAATGACGGCAGGGTAAGCATTCCTGAAAAATGAACCATCATACATGAATCGTTCCTTGAATAAAATGTTCGTTGAAAAATAACGGATGCGCAAACGAGCCCAAGTTTGCGTTTCAAAAGAACATTAGCATGACGGGATTGCATCGCCGCATTCAAGAAAAAAACACGGCGTGAGAACGGCAATCTTTTCAATAAGCGTGTAGGGACGAAAACTTTACCCCGCGAATCACCGCACTTTTCCGCGGCAGGACGCAACGTTTCCCGGAGATTGTAAACATTGCCCCAGGCAGTTCTGCTGCATTCTTATGGCCCATAATTCCGTAGTACGTCGGAAATTTCAAATGCCATGGCATAACCATTCATTAACGGTCATCGCATGTCGACAGAGATCATACTGGAATTTCCCCGCATTTGCGTCGGGGAACAGGAACCCGAGCCACCCGAAGTAGAGCTTGTGGAAAGTACGCGTGCATGTCAGCGGGTATCAAGTTATTTCGGCGTCAAGCGGGCCTTTGACGTACTGATTGCGTCGTGGCTGCTGTTTCCCGTGCTGCCGCTGATCGGATTTCTGATCGTTTTAATAAGATGGACTTCGAAAGGTCCGGGAATTTACGTCCAGGAACGAATCGGGAAAAACGGCAGGCCGTTTCTCATGTACAAGCTCCGTTCCATGTCCATTGATGCGGAAAAGCACACCGGCGCGGTGTGGGCGGCGGAAGACGACCCGCGTGTGACGAAACTCGGACGAATTCTCCGCAGATTTCACCTTGACGAATTGCCGCAACTGTTCAATGTCCTTCGCGGCGAGATGGCCCTGGTCGGTCCGCGACCGGAACGATGCAAGTTTGTCGAGCGGCTTGCCGTCGAAATTGAGGGCTATTGCGACCGTTTGCGGGTGTTGCCCGGGATCACAGGCTACGCTCAACTGAATCTTCCGCCCGATCATTGTATTGACGACGTCCGGCGGAAAATCGCCTTGGATTTCGAGTACATGGAAAACGCGTCATTGAGTTTTGATTGTCGGCTTATTCTTGGAACGGTCGCCCGATTTTTCAAATATCGCGGCTCGTGGATTCTCCGGCGACTCGGTGTTTACAGGGACTGCGTCCCGTGAAACGTGAATCCAAACGCGATATGTTCCTGAATCGGGATTGATAAGGACGCCACAAAAATTTCAGGCTTCAGTCACTGGAATTTCGTTTTTCCGATAATGTGTGGAAAGTCCTATAAAATCAATCGAGATCATTGAAGCGGACCTGCCAGTGTTCCCTTGCGATGGCGATCGTCATGCCATTTCGTGCGGATTTATTGCACACCATGATTCCGTGATTAGCCGAAAGATACGCCGCCGTTTCGCAAACGTTGCCGACGCCCGTCGTTTCGCGAACGAACTCCGACATTTCAAACAGCGATTCATGCTCCCGCAGTTGTTCCGGCGAATAAGTTTCAAACGGAATGCAATGCGTTTCCGCCAGTTCGATGATCGCCTTTTCCTTTTTTTTCAAATCGACGGACGCGATGCGGGCAACACATTCAACCGGAATGTCGTTTTCTTCCAACGAGCTTGTAAACAAATCGTGCAAATCATCAGGCGACGCGTTTTTCTTTGCCCCGATGCCGACGTGAAAGCATTTCGGAATCAGCATCAACGACTTGTTCATCGCAACAGGCAAAAATTTTTCGCTAATGCGAATTTTGACATCGCCGTCATGTTCCGGCGAAATATTTTTCGGCAGCTTCCCGACAACTTCAAAATCACTCACCAGCCCTACGGTTTTCCCTTCAAGCAAACTCGCGGAAACCTCCTTGATTTTGGCGGGGTTGCAAATCACGTATCCGTTTTCGACGGCAAACGTATCAACCGCGAATACACGGTTGATGTCGGTCGCGGTGGTGATGACCGGCGTCGCGTTGATGGAAGCGGCAATCGTTTGCGCCCAACGATTCGCCCCGCCGACATGTCCCGACAAGATCGGAATCACGAATTTCCCTTTCTCATCAATGACAATCACCGCCGGATCGGTCATTTTCGATCGCAAAAGCGGTGCGATTGCCCTAACGGCGATCCCCGTCGCGCCGATGTATACGAGAATATTGTCTTTCCGGAAAACGGATTTCGTCCACTCTTTCGCGTTGTTTCCACGTGCGATGTGCAATGACGTGTCCGTATCCTTCGCGAAACGTTCGGTCATTCGTGCGGCAAGTTGTTCCCCTTGCGATGTAAAACAAATCACGTGCATCTCACGCATCGGGTTGAGTTCCTTTTCTGTAGCCGTGCGTAAAGCCGGGGTGATACAGCAATGACCTGTCATACGAATCGCCGAGGAAATCTCCGACGAGAATCAACGCCGTTTTGGTGATGCCGCTTTCCTTGCCGGCGATTGGCAGTTGTGCGACCGTCGTGCGAATCACGCGTTCATCCGGCCAACTTGCTTTGTAAACGATTGCCGCCGGTGTGTCCGCCGCGTATCCTCCTTCGATCAATTGCGTTGACAATTCGTGCAATTTGTCGGCACTGAGAAAAATCACCATCGACGCCTGTACTTTGGCCAGCTCGACGATTTTCTCTTTCGGCGGTACCGGCGTTCGGCCTTCCAAGCGCGTTAAAATCACCGTTTGCGAAACGCCCGGCAACGTGTATTCCGCACCAAGTGTCGCAGCGGCGGCGGAAAATGAACTCACGCCGGGAATGATTTCGTAATCGACGTCCTGCTTGACGAGCAAATCAATCTGCTCGCGGATCGCCCCGTAAATCGCGGGGTCACCGGTGTGCAATCGCACGAGCGTTTGATGCTTTTCACGATACTTCAGCATCACGTCCAACACCTCTTCAAGCGTCATCCCGGCACTGTCAAAAATTCGACAACCGCTTTTCGTCAACTCTAAAAGTTCCGGGTTGACCAGCGAACCGGCGTAAATCACGCAATCGGCCTGCGACAAAACCTTCGCCCCCTTGAGCGTGATCAACTCCTTGTCACCGGGCCCGGCCCCGACAAAATAAATCATGGCAACGACTCCTTGACTACGATGATCGAAAAGTAACCGAGTTGATCCATGTTTTCCTGCGATTCGATTTGTTCAATATTATCAAACACCTGTTCGCCTTCCATGGTACAACGCGTGGCGATTTTTGTTCCTTCCGCAAAGCCGCGATTTTTCAATAGCGTCAAATTATTTTTGAGATTTTTGCCCGATTTCATGATTGCCTTGTTGCCGGGCAAGTCGAGCCATTGCTCAATATTTTCTTCACCACCGGCGGGAAGAATGTGCAGCGGTTGATTCCCTTCGCAAAGCACTTGGTTCAACGCCGCAGCCGCCGCGGAAAACGAGCTCACGCCGGGAATCATTTCCGTCGCGAATCCACGCTCCGAAACGAGTTGGTGAATGTACCCATACGTCGAATAAATCGCCGGGTCGCCGATCGTGATGAAGCCGACCGATTTTCCCGTTGTGAGGACGTCGCAAATTTGATCCGCGACCTGCGTTCGTTGCGATTTGCGTTTTTCCTCGTCGCGCGACATCGAAAAACGGCATTCCATGAGCGTCTTGCCGGTAAGGTATTGTTCGACGACGGCAAACGCCGTCCGGTCGCTGCTTTCCGAGCCTGGCACGGCAATGACGTCGCAAAGCTCAATCGCGCGTATCGCCTTGAGCGTCATCAATTCCGGGTCGCCGGGGCCGACGCCGATGCCGTATAATTTACTGCTCATGGTTGTCCTCAAGTAATTTTGAAAGATCGTCGACGCATTTTGGGATCGTCGTTGCCGGGATCAGGGAATGGTCTCGCAGCATTTTGTAAACGGACATCATCACCGGCGGAACCAGGCCCGCGCGGTCGAGCACGTCGGTGCGGGAAAACACGTCTTCGGCGGTGCCTTCGCAGAGTAGTGCGCCGCCGTCCAGCACGATGACATGATCGGCCAGTCGAAACGAAAAATCGGTGTCGTGTGTCGCGATCAGCAGCGTTTTTCCCTGGTCGGTCAGGTCGTTCAATATGCCGACCAGTTCCTCGCGCTGTTTCGCGTCAAGGCCCGCGGTCGGTTCGTCCAAAATGATGATTTCGCGGTTCATCGACAAAATCGACGCGATGCACACCCGTTTCTTTTCGCCGTAACTCAAAAAATGCGGCGGCTTGTCGCGCAAATGCGTGACGTTCATGATTTGCATCGCCCGCTCGACGCGGCGGACGATTTCCTCGTGCGGCAACCTCTCGTTGAGCGGCCCGAACGCGATTTCGTCGAACACGGAACCGGAGACGATCTGGTCATCGGCGTTTTGAAACACGAGACTCATCCGCCGCATCCGTTCCGATTCCTTTTTCACGACCTGCCCGTCGATGCGGACGCTGCCGCCTTTCGGTTTCAACAGCCCGGCGAGACATTGAAACAGCGTCGTTTTGCCGGCACCGTTGGCCCCGTGAAAAAAAATCTTTCTCCCGCGTTCGACCGAAAAACAAACGTCGATGACCGCCGCCCGACCGTTCGGGTACGTGTAATCAAGGTGTTCCGCTTGTAAAACGATCTCGGGCATTTTTGTTCACCACGCTATCAGAGCCGTGACAGTTATGGTGCGGTTGAAGTTGGGGACGCATTGCGATTGAGGTGAATGCGTGTCAACTTGTGATATGGTTTCAACGGTGTGTTTCATGTCTGTTCGAGTTCCACCGCTCCATAACTGTCGCGGCTCTGATTGGTCCCTCGCTTACGCTTCGGGCTCTGGTTTCTTGTGGTGAAAAAAACATCAAACCCAATTCGGCAGCAGCACGCACAGAAAAAACGTCACGATCAACGCCGCGTCGCGGAACGGCAGGCGGAGGCTTTTTTTCATGAACGGGAAATGACCGTCGTAACCGCGGGCGGACATCGATTTTTCGATCCAGCCGCATTTGAGTTGCGATTGAATGAAGACGGAACCCCAGAGCATGGCGAACGTTTTCGGGAAGCCTTTCACCGTCCGGTAACCGCCCCGGCAGAGTTGCGATTTCATTTTCGTCGCGGCGATGTCGAGCAGCACGAAGATGAACTGGTAGATCAAAACGGCGAGCGTGACCATGATTTTCGGGCATTTCAACCGGTATAAAATGTAAACGACGTCGCGAACGGGCGTCGTCAATATGATAAAATACATGCAACTGACCGCCGCCATCGATTTGCAGGTCAAACCGAGCGCCAGGCGGATTCCGTGCGCCGTGATGAAAAAATGCTGGTTTCCGATATGCCATTGCATGACGCAAATTTTCGGCGCGGGCGATTGCCAGTTGACGATGATGCCGAGCACGCCGAACAGCAGGAAACAGAGCGGGAGCAGCATCAATTTCACGTAATAACGCCACGGAATCTTCGCGCGAAAGACCGTGACGGCCGCCATCGTCGCGAACACGATCGCGAACGAGACGAAACTGTGCGAGCAAAGGCACGCCGCAAGCGAAACGGTTCCGTAGAGGACTTTCGCCGACGGGTTCACGTCTTTCATCCCGGAAAACCAGGCATATTTGTCAATGTAGATCATGATTTTCCCGCGACATGCTTTCCTCGCAAATAACCGATGCAGTAAAAAATGACGCCCGAACCCAGTGCCGCTTGCAATGCGAAAAGGAGGCTTTCCGTTTCGCTGCCGGGTGGTTCCCAAATCGGAACGGCGTGCGGTTCGAACTCGCCGGCGATTTCGACGACGGCTTTCTCAGCTTTGCCGTCCGCGCCGGCGAATTCCGAGTTTTTGACGATCACCAGCGGCACGACGGCGATTAAGGCAGCGACGCAGAGAAGCACGATATTGATGATAACCTGCTTTTTAGTCACGGGCAAGCTCCTTTCCGTTCAACGCGGGAATCATTTCCCCGGAATACGCGGTGATGACATTGACGAGAACGACCGTCAGGATGCCCTCAATGACGGCGAGCGGAATTTGCGTGACGGCGAAGATGCCGGCGAATTTCAGGAATGACGCCATGACCCCGCCGGTTTCGCTTGGCCAGGCGTTCGCGAGTTGAAGGGCCGTCGTCACGTAGGTTGCCAAATCCCCCAGCGCGGCGGCGCAAAAGACACTCATCGAATGCGGTGCCCTGGCACGGCTGAGCGACACGTAAATCGCAAACGCGACGATCGGGCCGACGATTCCCATCGAAAACACGTTGGCCCCCAAGGTCGAAAGCCCGCCGTGCGCGAGCAGAATCGTCTGGAACAGCAAAACGATTACCGCCAAAACGCAGGCGACGAACGGGCCGAACAGAATCGCCGCGAACCCCAGCCCGGTCATGTGCGAACTGCTCCCGGTCACCGACGGAATTTTCAACGCCGAAAGCACGAAGGTGAACGCCCCCGCCATGGCAAGAAAAACGACCATTTGCCGGTTACATGTAGCGATGCGGTTGATTTTCATGACTCCGAGTACCAAAAACGGCACGCACAAAATCCCCCACGCGACGCAGTTCACCGGCGGAAGAAACCCTTCCATGATGTGCATCGCGTGTGCCGTTTCCGCCAGCGTCACGATCATCACAAAGACGATGAATCGCACGATGAATGAATGTGTTTTATTGTGTGTCGTCATGATTATCCGTGTTGATATGGATGAATATTCCGTGTTCCTCGGTGAAAACGATGACTTCGATGGGGAATCGGCCTTTCACTCTTGCGTTCAGGTGAAACGCGATTTTTTGTCCGATGCTTTCGCGAACGGCGTCATAAAACCGTTGTTTCGCAATCAACGCGATGGCCGCCTCGACCGTGACGCAGTCCATGACTTTGCAAACGACGTCCGACGTCGCGCCGCACAATGCGCAATGCGCTGCGATGATTTCCATGCGACAATCGGCGACGCTCGAATGCGTGTTCATGACGCCGCCCGCGAGTTTGATGAGTTTTCCCGCGTGGCCGATCAGCGTGATTTTTTCGACGCCGAGAAACGCCGCGTGGTCCAAAATTTCGCCGATGAAATTGGAGCATTTGATCGCTTCGCGGATGTCAAGCCCGAAAGGAGTTCGGGCAAACTCGCGACCGTAATTCCCCGGCGTGATGAGCAGCGACGTTTTACCCGCGGCCACCTGCATGTTCATTTCCGTTTTGATCGTTTCGATGACCGCCTGTTCGCTCATCGGCTCGACGATGCCGGTGGTTCCCAAAATGGAAATTCCGCCAACGATGCCGAGTCGTTCGTTCATCGTTTTTTTTGCGATCACCGCACCGTCCGGCGCGGTGATGATGATTCTCAAACCGCCATGATATCCGGCCCGCTCGCAAACGCTTTTCGCTTCCCGTTCGATCATTTTCAACGGCACCGGATTGATCGCGGCGTGTCCCACCGGAATTTTCAACCCCGGCTTTGTCACGCGACCGATCCCTTCGCCGCCGTCGATGTCGATCCCGCATTCGCTCTTTGAAACTTTCGCCGTGATCGTAATGCCGTCGGTCACGTCGGGGTCGTCCCCCGCGTCCTTGATCACGGAACAGCTCACGGTATCATCCAGCACGTGAATTTCATCAATCGCAATGTCAAGCGTTTCACCGCTATTGGTTTCCACCGAAACCGTTTTTCGCGATTCATCGCGCAACAACCTCACACACGCCGCCTTCGCACACGCCGCCGCACATGTCCCGGTCGTAATCCCGGTTCGGAGTTTTTTGTTATTCTTGATGATGAAGTCCACTTGCGTCTCCGTTTTTCATCCACAGATGACACAGATTTTCACAGATAACGTATTCAAACAATCTGTGTTCATCTGCGATATCTGTGGACATGAAATCATTCTCGAATATCAACCATTTTGCTGCTGTCCATTGCAACTTCCTCGAACGTCGCCATGTCGTTGATGATCATCTGCGCGGCGTCGATGAGTAAAAACGTGAACGGGCAACCGGTTCCTTCACCCAATCGCATGTCGAGATTGAAATACGGTTTCATGCCGAGCGTCGCCATTGCTCGTCCGTATCCCGGTTCCTCGGAACAGTGTGACGGGATCATGCAATCCCGAGATTGTTCGCAAAGTCGATACGCGACAAGTGCCGCCGCAGCCGAGATGACGCCGTCAATGACGACGGGCATCCGGTGATACGCTGCCCCGAGATACACGCCGACAAGCCCGGCGATGTCGTAACCGCCCACTTTTTCCAACACGTCAAGCGGATCGTTCGGATCAGGTTTGCGCATCTCCAACGCATTATTTATCACCTGTTTTTTATGGGCAAACGCTTCCTCGGTCAAACCGGCGCCCTTTCCCGTCGCATCATCGACCGAACAATCGGTCAAGGCCATGATGACGAGACTCGCCGTCGTCGTGTTACCCAAGCCCATTTCGCCGGTGCCGATAACACGATAACCGGCTTGTGCAAGTTTTCGCGTTTCCTCAACCCCGATTTCAATTGCACGCAAAACCTCGTCCCGCGTCATTGCGGGTTCTTTGGCCAGGTTGCGTGTGCCCTTGCGAATTTTTCTGTCGAGAAATTGTTCCGACGTCACGTCGCTGTTGATGCCGATATCGACGACGACCATGTCCGAGCCGGAAAGTTTCGACAACACGCCGACGCCGGTGATCCTTTTTTGAAAATTCAACGCCTGCATCAGCGTCACCACCTGCGGGGCCGGGCTGACCCCCTCCTCATAAACGCCGTTATCCGCGCACATGATGACGATCGCTTTTTTATCGAACCGCGATGCGTAATTTCCAGTGATCCCCGCAAGCCGTACCGAAAGCTCTTCGATTTTTCCGAGACTGCCCAAGGGCTTGATCAACGTGTTTTGACGGTCTTTCGCCATTTGCATCGCATTCTGATCAAGCGGTCGAATTTCATTGATGATATTTATTATGTTCATTGTATTCGTTATTTCTTATCCGCGGATTTCACGGATGAACGCAAATTTTTTAGAATATTATCCGTAAAAATCCGTGTCCTCTGCGGATGAATTGAAAGGCAGGTAAATATGGTGTTCCGTTTTGACAGGATGGTCCATTGTGAAACGAATCGGGCGACGGAACAAAGGGCCGCCGTACACAAAAGTGTGATATTCGCCGTTTTCGCCGCACGCATCGACGCCGTCCGCGATTAGCTGTGCGAGGATTTCGCGCGTCAGCGTATTTCCCAAATATCGTTCGTTCATCCTCGCACAATCAACCGCCGTGATGATCGCCGCGAAACCGGCGTCGACGAACTCTTCGACAACCTGCTTGCGATGATTTTGCCACAACGGAAACATGCTTTCCATGCCGGCCTTTTGGCACCGTTCGCTGCACCAATCACGATGTTCCTGGATATCAATGTCACCGAACACGACGGTCGTGGCACCCTGTGTTTTAAATTCTTTGAGCGTCCGTTCGAAGTCATCGGCGTATCTTTCGCCTTGTGTTCTGACGATCCGCAGCGGAATATCAAGCGATTCACTCGCTTGTCGTAAAATCGGTTCAGGCACTTGATGAAACCACGAACACGCATGTTCCTCATCATACGTCGTCAACAAACCGACCGGTTGATGTCCCGCTTGAACGGCACGGCAGAAGGCCAACATGCAATCCTTTCCGCCGCTGTAGGAGAGAACGAAATTTTTCGACGACACGGTCATTCAAACATCCTGCTCCATCACATTGACAATGGCGTCGAGGTTCAAATATATCCGCAACCTTTCGGCCAGCGAATCAAACGACAAGTTTTGTTGTTCCTGTCCCGACGCCGGTTTTTTCAAACCCGTTCGCACATCACAGAGATTGTCTTCATCTTCGATTTGCACGTCAAAATGCGGGACCATCCCCACCACGGGAAGGCCGCTCATTTCCTCCATGGATGATTTCACGTCGGCAAATGACGCCATATCTCCCATGCACTTGTTGATGACGATCCCTTTGACTCGCGAACGTTCCGCGTCAGTGAAAAGTGAAAGCGTTCCATTCACCTGGGCGAACACGCCGCCACGTTCGATGTCGGCGGCGAGAATCACCGGCGCGTTCGCACGAATCGCCATGTTCATGTTCGCGATATCATTCTCTTTCATGTTGATCTCGACCGGGCTGCCGGCGCCTTCCAAAACGATGATTTCGTGTTCGTTTGCAAGCCGTTGATACGACTGCATGACGCATGGCCACGCATGATTATTCTTGAAAGCCATGTATTCGTCGCGATTCATTTGCCCGATACTGCGACCATGCACGAACACGTCGGTCACGCCGTTGACAGGCTTCAACATCACCGGGTTCATATCCACGTGCGGTTCGATGCCGCAGGCCCACGCTTGAATCGCCTGAGATTTCGCGATCTCAAGTCCATTTGGCAGAACGTAGCCGTTCGATGACATGTTCTGCGATTTGAACGGCGCGACGTTGCGTCCGTCTTGATGCAATATCCTGCAAAGTCCCGTCGTGAGAATCGATTTCCCCACGCCGGATGCCGTGCCGAGAATCATGAGTGGTTTTGTCATTTCACACCCCCTGAAAAAATTTGTGTGATTTGCTGAACGGCCTCGATGAAACGCTGATTATGCTCACGTTGCGAAACCGCGGCGCGATAAAACCGTTCGTCAAGCCCTTCCGTCGCGTTGTAAGTGCGAAGTTTTATCTTGAACGCGTCGAGTTCCGCTTGCAGATCGAACGGATACGGATTTTTCATTAATAAAAAGTTCGCTTGCCCGTCGAAAATGGTATAGTTCCATTGTTCGAGTTCGCGTTTCATTCGTTCACGTTCCTGTTTGACGAACGCGATTGTTCGTTCGAGATACGGCATCGGATTTTGCGTCGCGGCGATACCGGCAGCCTGCGCCAAACGTGAAACCGGCCAATCCGGACCGTGGGCATAAAGTCCGTCGAGCAGTTTCTTATTGCCGCACAGCGCATATCCCAAACGAATACCCGGCATGGCGAATATTTTCGTGAACGCCTTGAGTACGAGCAGATGGTCGAATTCGTTTAAAAGTTGTTTTGCCGTTTCCTGTTTTGCACGTTCCGTGAAATCAATGAAACATTCGTCGATGACGACAAATACGTTGTTTTTTCGACATGTTTGAAGCAGTTGTTCGATCACTTCGAGTTTGGTCAAAAGTCCCGTTGGATTGTTCGGGTTGCAAAGGAAAACAAGATCGGGCCGTACTCTTTCCACCGTCGCCAAGAGCGTTTCATCGCACACAAAGCCGTTTTTTTCTTCCAGTCGGTGAAAAACGACTTCCGCACCAATCGCATTCGCAGCTCGCCTGTAATCGGCAAACGTCGGCGATAACGTCAACACTTTTTGTGACCGAATCGCCGCCGGCAAACGAAAAATGATGTCGGACGAACCGTTACCGCAAAAAACATGTTCCGGCTTGATCTGTTCGTGATTGGCGATATGTTCCCGTAATTGCGTCGAGAACGAATCAGGATAAAACTCACATTCGCCGACGGCGTGTTGAATCGCATCTTGAACATGCGGCGGCATTCCGAGCGGGTTGATGTTTGCCGACAAGTCGAGATAGTCCGCACCATGCGGCTCAAATCGGACGTTGCCGCCGTGTCGATACTCATACATGGGCGTATCTCCAAACGACAAGCCGGGCAAGCGACAGCAAAACAATCGCCAGCACGGTCGCCGTCAACATGATGCGGTTCGCATCATTGATGTGCCGCGATGTCGGCGGAAAGGCGTCATCACCGATCACCGGCTTTTGCACGAGTTTGCCATGATAATAATTCCCGCCGCCGAGCGCAAGCCCGAGGGCCCCCGCACAGACCGATTCCGTTTGCGCGGAGTTGGGACTTTTGTGTTTGCGGCGGTCACGCCAATAAATGCGAATCGCACGTCGTGTGTCGTTTCGCGTGATCAGCGTCGCCGTGATCATCAACAGGGCCGAAATTCTCGCGGGAACGTAATTGACGACGTCGTCCAGCCTCGCGGCAAATTTACCGAAATATTCAAACGCATCATTGCGATAACCGATCATCGAATCAAGCGTATTGGCCGCCTTATATGCCATGCCGAGCGGCACGCCACCGAGTACGACGTAAAACAGCGGCGCGATCACGCCGTCCGAAAAATTCTCGGCGATCGTTTCGACCGTCGCGCGAACGATGCCGGGGTATTCCAGTTGCTGCGTATCGCGCCCGACGATGCGGGAAAGATTTTTTCTCGCACCGGCAAGATCGTCGGATTGAATCGATTGATAAACCTTCATGCTTTCCAGCCGCAACGCGTTCGGGGCGATGATGAAATAACACAAAATCACCTCACACGCAAACGCCAACCCGAAATGAACGCCGTGCAACCACCGCAACAGCAGCCACGTCGAAAAAAACGTTGCGCCGACGATCACCAGCGTCAACATCAGTCCCAATAAAAAACTTGTCATGCGACTTGTGATTTTGCATGCGCGAAACCATCGCACACCCCATGAAATACCGTATCCGATAATCCGAACAGGATGCACCGGGTTTTGCGGATCGCCGATGAGGCAATCCAACATGAAAGCCAAAATGATGACGGCGGCGGTTTCCATTTTTATTTCACGCTAAGTCGCAAAGCGGACAAAGGTCGCAAAGTTTTTTATATTATCTTCAACGTTTTTTGTTTGTCGTTGATTTCCACCGCGTAACCTCTTCCCTGCATCGGCAGCCATTCGTAACGGTTGCGGAACCGCTCGGGGACCAGGTGTTCCATCAACGCGGAAATCGTGCCGCCATGACATACCATGACAACACTTTCGACGTTCATTTCGCAAACGGTTTCCAATCCGCTTATCACGCGGTTTTTGAAATCTCGTGTGGATTCGCCGCCGGGACATGCAAAATCATCGTTTTCCCCTATTTTTTCGATCCAGCGTTGGTAGTCCGCAACGTCCTGCAATTCCTCATGCGATTTCATTTCGAATTCGCCGAAATCATACTCGTTGAACGCGTCAATGACGAGGTCCGGCGACTTGTCATAGAGGATTTTCAGCGTTTGTATCGCCCGTTGCATGTTGCTGGTGATATGCGTTTTCACCGTTGGGTAAATAATTTCACGTTTTAATCGCCCGAGTTGTTCGACACCATTCGCGCATAGCGGCACGTCGCTCGACCCGCAATAAAGCCGCCGCTCGTTCGCCTCCGTGATACCGTGTCGTATCAGGTAAATTTGCATTTCCGTTTGTTTCACGCAAAGACGCGAAGAAAACAATGTTCGCAAAGAATATTAATAGAAACTTGGCGTTCTTGATCTGCTTTGCGACTTTGCGTGAAATCACCCCTCATTTCATTTGCGTGCCGAGGCCGCAAAAGACCCGCACGACTTTTTCGGAATGTTTCGCCAGCGTCATCAACACCCTGCCGACCGCCTCGCGCCACGCACGCATTTCGGCGTCCATCGGCACCACGCCGCAGGAAATATCGTCGCAAATCACGATCGTCGATTGCAGCCGGTCCAAATGCTCTTCGATGTATCGACACGGATCAATTCCGTTTCGCAATTGGGCAAGGACCAACCGATGCAGCGAGTTGACGATCGTTTTGGAAAAATCGATTTCCAGTTCCGTGTCGGCGCATTGATAAACGGAAGCGTCCGCGTCGAAATGTTTCAACGCGTAGTCCAGTTTCCCCTGATACGCACCGCCGAAAATCAGCTTCATGGTGTTATGTCGATCTTATTGTGCTGGCGGTAAAATTTAAACTCATCCGATGAATTGCTTGCTTCGCCAATGGCGAAAAACTTCGCTTTTTGCGTAACTTCCTCACATTGGCGTAGCAAGCAGCGCCGGTAGCGCGGTGCATTTTTTATCGCCACCACAATATTCGAATAAGTTTTTTCACACGGAGGCACGGAGAGGGGGATTGGGGCACTCGCTTACGCTTCGTGCTCTGATTTCTTGCATTCCCCTCCGTGAGATAAAATCATGACCAAACCGCCAGGCCGACCAGCCCGCACATTTCACTCACGACGATGACGCAGCCGCAGAGATCGCCGGACATGCCTCGCATCTGGCGGTTGACGTAAAACGTCGTCAACATCGCCGCCATAATAACAACGCCGAGCGTCATGAGTGCCGGCAATTCTCCCACGAAATGCGCGGTGGGAAGCATTACGGCAAGTGTCAAAACGACGAACGTGGTGTGCCGTCGCCCGGTGTTCGCCCGGAACGTCACCATGTAACCGGTGTCGGCCATCGGTTTCATGTTCAGTATCGCAAGGGCGGACAAACTTCGCGAGACCACCGGGATAAAAATCAACGCGGTGAGTGCTTTTCTTTCGGAAATGATCGCCTGCACCGCGCAAAATTCGATCAAAAACAGGCACACCAGCGCGATCACGGCAAAGGCCCCGACGTGCGAATCCTTCAGGATACGCCGCCGCTCCTCCAGCGAACGCCGAGAAAAAACGGCGTCCGCCGTGTCCATGTAACCGTCGACATGCAAAAAACCGCTCAAAAAAAACGGCGCCATCAGCACCGCCGCGCATTGGAGCGAAAGCGGCAACCGCATGACGCACAACGCCGTTGCATACCACGCAATACCGATGCCGACGCCGACGATCGGCATCAGCGGAACCACCCACGGGAGTGCGCGATCGTCCCAATGGTTTTTCGGAACCGGAAAAACCGAAAACATGCCGACCGACATCAACAACGCTTTCGTGATGTTCATTATTTTCGCCCGCAGATTTCACAGGTGACGCAGATATTCCGTTTAAGACCATCTGCGAAATGCCGTGTCATCTGCGGATACAATCCTTTTTATATTCTATTATTATACCGCCGGACGCTTCGAGAACGGTGTCGCAAATTTCGACCAGTTTCCGATCAATGGCCGCCAAACCCTTGCGGTAGCTTTCCGTCGATTCATCGTAAATCCGCGCATCGGAAAAAATGAAGTCCGAAACGAACACGATATTTTTCAACCGCCTGGCAAGCGACGCCAGTTCCCGACTCAATTTTTGCGGGGCGTCGGAATCCATCGCCGCGTCGGGCCGGAACATTTCGTTCGCCAAGAGCGCGGTCACGCTGTCGAGCAAAAACGAGCCTTCGACGTCACACATCGCGACGGCTTCGGTAATATTTCCCGAAATTTCGATGGTTTCAAAACCCCAGCCTTCGCGTTCACATCGGTGACGTGCGATTCGGTCGCGGTCTTCTGCGTCAGTGGGAAGCATCGTCGCCAGGTAATAAAGCGGACGATTTTCCCGCTGCATTTTTTTTGCGATATCCTGCGCATAACGTGATTTGCCGTTCTTGCAGCCGCCGGAAATGAAAACACGCATGGTCGTTGCCGCGAAACGTCGCAGTTCCCGTGGTACAAGCAACTCACGCACCGCCGCGCTGGTTCCAAGAAACATCGGATGTCCACCGTTCTCCCATGATCCTGTGGGATGACGTGCGCTATGCGAATTGCCATGCAATTCATCCGATGGCGGGTTTTCCGACTCAAACATCATCATTTTTCCAAAACCTTCCCGGGCCGGTTGCCCAGTGGTTGTCAAGAATCTGGAAAAACTCCGTTAATACGGCAGCAGGACTGTCCGGGATTCGCACCCGATTCCCCATTATCGCGGGAACACGACAAAGGTTCCACGCGACCAACGGATTTCGTACTCCCGTCAGTGCGGAAGTTTCAATAAAATACTCTGAAAAATAATAATACCGGTTTTCATGTCTTTGTCAAGACAAACACATAGAATATTGCGGTGGCGTGGTAGATGCTGCGGTGATATTGGAAATTGTTGTGGCTGTGGTCGTGGTAACACCATCGACCTTGAATTCATCTATGAAATCTACGCTTGATTCCAGAACGTAAATGCCAGCACCGAATGTTGTTGTATTTGCATTAACCGTAACGCTATAAACGTGACGCAATAAACGCAACGGGTAACAAAAAACCCTTGTTTTCCGGTATCTCACGAAAGGGAAAACAAGGGATTTCGTATCTAGCGGATGGAGAGGGATTCGATGAAAACAGCGTAACATACTCTAATAAAACAAATTGCGGTAGCGAAAACCGCACAAGTGACACGAAATGCGTCACACTTTCTGACAGTGACACACTTTCTCCCGATGACCGACAATCGCTTGAAACAATCATTTCAATCTGGCCATCATTGCTGCCGGAAGCGAAAATCAATATTATGCACTCTATCGAGGCGGCAAGACGTGAAGCCATTGCGAGGGTGGGGAAATGAAATGGCATGAGAAAAACCGTTTTCAGCGTTTGGCCACGGACTCAGTAGAGGCTCCCCCCTCCCGTAGGTACTACCTGCCACAGAGACCGAAACCCTCGCACGATGAACCCTCCTGTGTGAGTTTTGTTTATTTAAAACAAAAAAACAGGCCCTTCGGTGCGTGAAACACTGGAAAATACGGGGGCATGCACAATCATAGCGAAGTTAAAAACGGCCTGTGAAGCAAAACTCCCGATATTTGTGTCTGAAATGGAGTAAAAAATATAGATATTCGCAGCGGTAAATAATATTCCTTATCCTCAAAGTTTTGCCGTGTGTCCCGTTAACAGTTTGAGTTACCTCTATCGACAAAAGTAACGTTCGTCCCTTCGACCAACAGCCCAAACCGCCCGTCGCCACACCACCGAGGATGTCGCCCGAAAATTTGGGAATCGCCCGGGCGGTGTCATAACCGTGAGCCCGATCCAGATCGGTCACCGTCCAGAGTTCCATGTCGTCGACCATCCCTAACGCCACCAGTGACGTCCCCGCGCTGGTTTAGAAAAAATAGCTGATTATTCAAAACGGATCCAAGCAAATGAGTTCAGTAATTTCTTTTTTAGTAAATGGTTTGTGGAATTTGATAAAATTACTATTCAAGAGAGAAATGCATGTATCTTTAATTGTTTTTAATGTAACCACTTGTATGACTATCAAGCCTACATCATCAGTATATCCTGCCATTTCAGTGTCTTGAGCGATTCTAATTGGATCATAAAAATTTAATGGCCAGTATTTCTCGTTGTTGGAATCGACAAGATAAACACATCCTAAATAACCACGGCTTTGCATTTCATCTTCATCACGTTCTGTAAGTCCATGCACAACACAAAGCGAAAAATCTGGATAATTATCAAAGGTCATTATTACTGAATCTTTTGATGTCAACAAAATATTTTTCATAGTTACTCTAAAACTACTTTAGACAAAAGAAGCTTGTATTGCTCAACGGCCATTGGAAATTTGTGGACAATTTCATAATGAAGAGGGTCTTTACCTCTTTGAATGATTTGTAGGTCATCTGGAATGGACTTTACTTGATAGGCACCACCAAAAATACTTACCTTATTTGGGTCAAGATTAAGGGATAAACCATGGGTTGGCTGAACGAGGCCATCTTTGATTTTGACATGCTTGATATCTTCAAGAATAAGTGTATTCCCACCTCGAAAGACATCAGTTACCTTGCAATCAATAGTTGCATTATGCACCAGCACGCACGTCTGGCCATAGTCATATTCCTTGGCGAGGATGAAGTAGTTGTGATTTCCTTCCACTTCAAAGTTGAAGACCGCGATGCCGCCATTTTGTTCAACGCGGACAATATTTGTCAGGGTTGATAACTCGCCATCAGCCCCGAGGAAAACATCGCCGACACGCAAATCCTTGGCTTCCACCCAGTAGCCGTTCAATCCAGGTTCGAGGTTTTCATGGTATAGCACGACACCGTTTTCGTCAACAACACTTCTTGCGGCACGATCCAAGTCCGGTTCATCCGTAACCACCCAGAACGGGTGTGAGTCTGTCGTCTCAATGACCTGCTCGTTGCCGTTTTCATCGACGATGGTCAAGTAATTAAGGTGATCGCTCGACAAGGCAACCGTACTTGTGACCTTTCAACGACAAAACTCGGTTATTTTCTTCCAAAAATCAGAGCAAAATACAACTTCATGGTTTAAACCACAAGCAATTGCCAGTTTCATACAATCTTCTTTTTTCAGGCAATCTGGGATAGGATTTAATTCCATTATGTCTAATAATAATCCTTCTGCTGCCATTTCATATTCGTCATGGTGGATATAATGCATTGCAGCATCAATAGTTTCTTGCGACAAATAAAGTTGGCAAACACTAAGGATTTTTTTTATTTCTTTGGAGATATTTTCCCAATCTGAATTATCTTTCATATTATGCTACAAAGGGTATGCTGTCGAAATATTTCCGACATGAATTGAGTTTGGTGGGTAAAAATCAACATGTATGGTAACGCCATCTCGTACGCCTTCAACAAATTCCCCTCCCCACTTCCCTGTTTGTCGAGTTAATGAAGGGTCTGTTGCAACATCAGATATTTCATGAAGAATTTTATCGTCGCTCCAATTTGCTGGAAATTCTGTTTTGCCTGGTTTTCCTGCACCAAACCGATGTCGATTAAGAATATGGTCTTTTCTAAAGTCGGTTAAATCAACATATCCGTTTGCATTATGTACCAGCACACAAGTCTGCCCATACTCATATTATTGGCGAGGATGAAGTAGTTGTGATTTCCTTCAACGGTAAAGTTGAAGACCTGTATGCTGCCGGATTGTTCGACGCAGGCGATGTTGTTTAGCGTCGATAATTTATTGTCTGCCGAGAGGAATACGTCCCCTATTTTCAGGTTTTTCGCTTCGACCCAATGGCCATCGTGCGTTTGCTCATCCGTGACGACCCAAAATGGATGACCATCGGTTGTTTCAATGGCTTGTTCATTACCATGTTCATCGACAACCGTCAAGTAATTGAGATGATCAGTTTCGCGGACAAAAGTCGCGGTCACCTGTTGTTGCGAAACTTCGCCTGTTGACGTGTCATACGAATACACCAGATCGCCGACTTGGATGTCTTCAATATTAGCGGTTGTGTAGACGGTCGTCAAGTTGCCGTGTTCGTCTTCGATTTGCTCCATGCCGACGACGATTTGCGTGCCTTCGGTGAAACAGGCCTGGACGGCGTTTCCGACCAAAGTGTTATTGGCAATACTCCAAAATGCCAATAACGTCATCACTAGATATTGAAAATTTTGCATACTTCATCAACTTTTTCTACAACTTGCTTATCACTAAATCGGTACCCTGGGTATTTTTGAATCTCTTCATCATTATCTGTATAGCCATAGGCTATTCTACTAAGAGTATTGAATTGTTCTTTTTCTAAATCGGATAAACAATTATAATCAATTTCTAGACGGAAAGTATCAGAAAACATGGAACAAAACTGTTCGATGCCCATACGATTGTGAATAAAGTCATTCAACAACGCATATAATTTTTCTCGTGGTTCCATAAAAAACTCCCATTAAGGCAAAGGGCCTAAAGGTTTTTTGGTATACATAACATGAAACACAGTATTCGTTGGGTGGTCATATAATACTTCGATATTGTACTTATTACCATTTTTCCAAAGTATATCATAGTACATTGTGGCTGATGTTCCTTGTGGATCTCGAACTGGTATTCCATTCTTAATTACATCTTTTATAGATTCTTGAGGAACAAAACGGTTTGGATTATTGAGATGGTTTTTCACCGTACCGGAATAATTAAGATTATTTGGTATACGATCAACCTTAGGTTTTACGCTCAGATTTCCGACGAGTCCGAAGGTGTTGCCGGCGAGGCCGACGACGTTTTCGAGGGACGCCCCGTTCTGGTAGATATCGTACGCATTCTTCCCGGCACCGACGGCGTTGGCGCCGAGGTCCATGAACTTGGCCGTGTAACCGACGCCTCGAACTACGGCAGAGCCACCCTTCGACCAGCAGCCCAAACCGCCCGTCACCACACAGCCGAGGATGTCGCCCGAGAATTTGGAAATCGCTCAGGCGATATCATAACCGTGAGCCCAACCTAAATCAGTCACTGTCCAACTGACTTCGAGCACTCACCCATTTAGAATATCATCATTTACAATTTCAATGCAGTGTTTATATGAATGCCTAAACATCGGCGAAAAATACGAATATTGCTGTAGGTTAGAATCAAGCCACCTTTCTAAATATGTTAATACCAATGCCAATTCCAGAGATAGAAGCGGATATTTGTTTGTAGTTACTGTAAAACTATATCTCAAATAACAGTATGATCGGTATTCTGCTTGTTTAATATAACAATTAACCCCACAATTGTCGTTGGCACTGCTGAGAGATGAAACGCTCATGATATTGAAATAATACCAAGTATTTTTGTAATAGCCATATCCATCGATATTTCGATAATCATCAGAACTAATACAATAATGTGGATATTTTTTTTCATCCACTAAACCGTGTATAACGACAATTCGTCTCTTCCATTTCAACAAATCATAGTTTGGGTCGAAATAACAGGAAAAACTTTTTTTATAGACATTAAAGTTTCGTTTGTTGATTTTTTTTAAGATTCTCTGAGTTTTGTTCATAACGAAACAATTTACACACTTGAATTGATTTTTTGATGACAATTTGAACACGTTATAAATCTTGTGGCCAAGTCCCTTTTACTACTCGGCCAGAAGCTACAATTTTTTCGGGTGGAACACTTTCCATAATAACGATTTCTATATTTCCGGCTTTTGTATTTCTTGTGAGTGTTTTGACTCCACGTATATCAAAATCAACAAAATAATCAGCTGTTTCAGCGTATCACTTCCAGCAATGCCGTATTG
>JAVBQX010000013.1:0-4589 GCA_031548645.1 Thermoguttaceae bacterium | reverse complement strand
TTTTGACCGCCTGAAAATCCGGATGCCAGTCGTCGGCAAGCTGTTCGAGTGCTTTGCCGTAGCGCGTTTTTGCCGCGTTTTGGGCACTTTGTTGCGAAATGGCGTTCCGATTATCAAATCACTTGACATTTCCGCTGACGCCACGGGCAACAGAATACTTGGTGATACAATTCAAAATGCAACCGAACATATTTCCTCCGGTCAGCGATTGGCCGAACCGCTCGGCGCATCAAAAATTTTCCCAACTTCCGTGGTTGAAATGATTTCCGTTGCCGAAGAATCGAACACGCTCGATACCGTGCTGATCGGAATCGCAGAATCGCTCGAAAAACGCAACTGGCGGCAGCTTGACATCGCCGTACGGTTTCTTGAGCCGATGATGCTGGTGTTGCTCGGTAGCATCATTCTCGTCATTGTTTTGGCCATTATGATTCCGATTTTCAATATGAGTTCAACAATTCAATCGTGATAAATGGCAAAACAAAAGCCACTGCAATGCTTAAATGTTTAAATTTTGTAAAATACGCATTATTTGCGTCGTTTAGGGAATGTCTGGAAGAATAGGATGACTTTCTTGTTGGCATCGGGAATTCTTTGTATCATTTTTGGAATGATGCAACTATAATGTGACTAACCGTTGTCGAAAAAGTGGCAATGATTTGCGTCTGGCATCCAACGGTGTTTTTGGCAATAGTGCAGAAATATTTGGTCACATTTCACCCGGCATGACAACTTTGCGGTTCCGTTATCCGAAAGACCTGTTGTCCCAACCCCTGTTGCATCGAACGTTCTTCGCGGGTTGGGGGCGTATCCCTGCGCCGACGCGGATTGAGGTCAACGGCGAACTGCTCGCGGTTTCTTCGGAAATGACGGGCTCCGGAACGGTGCATTTTCCCTGGCCGAACCGGCGACTCGGACTGACCTTTCTCATGACCGAAACCCTCTGCGAACGGGAACGGCCCTATCATCTGGTCAAGGAACTTGCCCGCGGACAATTGGGACGCACGATCCGCCGCTTCGTCGAACTGGTCTATTACGGTTTCAAACCGACCGACAAGCTGCGACGCACACTCCGGCTCGAAGTCGCGCGTTTTGCCGTCCTCGCGACGACGGACGACGCCGATCCGGAAATGCACCGATTGGCCCGGGAATCGCTCGACCGCCTCGTTCAACTCAGCCTGACGCTGAACGAATTGTTCCTGGAACAGTCGCTGACCTTCCGGAAACAGCACACGCCGCTCTTCCCCATTCACATGGGCGTCAACGTCGACATTCCTTCGGACCTTGAATTCACCGATGGCTTTTCCGCATACACCGACCGCCTGAAAGACCTGTTCCACCTCGTCAACGTGACGCCGACCTGGCGGGAACTGGAACCGGAACCCGACGTGTTTCGCTGGGAACTGTTCGACCAACGGATCGAGCAGTTGCATGAAAACGGCTTTTTCGCCATCGGCGGACCGATCCTGCAGTTCGACTTCCGTTCCGTTCCCAATTGGGCTCTTTCCCAGCTCGGCGAAGGCGACCACTTCGAACGTTTCGCGCTGAAATACGTCGACACGTTTCTTGAACATTTCGCCGAAAAAATCGACCTGTGGGTCCTGGCCGACAAGCTCAATTCCAACCAGTTGGAAGGCTGTTCGGTGCAACGCCTGATCGAACTGACCAAAAAGGTGGCCCATGTGTTCGGCAATCACGGGCTCAAGCGGCCCGGCGTCGTCGCCATCGACCAGCCGTGGGGGGATTACCTCCTGCACCAGGACACGCAGTTCGCGCCCTTTCACATCGCCGAGGAAATGGCCGCCGTCCCCGAACTGGACGGAATTCTGCTCGACGTGAACATCGGCCTTTCGAGCAAATGCTCCTACCCGCGCGACCCGATGGCCTTCAGCGCGATGATCGACCAGTGGAGTTTTTTCGGCAAGCCGCTCTATTTCTCGCTGGGCATCCCGAGCGAACTGGGGACCAACCCCGATTTCCCCGACGAATACGTCGGCATCTCGTTCGACTGGTCGCGCAAAACGCAACAGGAATGGGTCCACCGCTGCATCCCCATTTTGTTCAGCAAGCGGTCCGTCGCGGGCATTCTCTGGAACCAGTTGGAGGATTCCGAATTCAGCGAGTTCGCCAATTTCGGCCTGCTCGACGTTTTCGGCCGTCTAAAACCCGCCTATCGCAAGCTGGCCGCGCTGCGCAGCACCTATGTTCAATAGGAAAAAAACTGGTACGATTGTAGTGCTCAAATAATACGCCGTAACAGGAATTCACGGCCGGAATGGCAGCCCGGAGCGTAAGCGACGGGTTTATGCGTTTCATGACAGCCTCGTTTCTGTTTCAAAATATTTTTGAGTTTAACCCGTCGCTTACGCTCCGGGCTGCCATTGGACTGAACGATTCGTTACGCGATTTCGAATTGACGTCTCTGCGAGAAACCAATCACAAAAGGTCCCACGAAAATGCCGGAACTTGAACCGCCGCTCAACATCCTGGTCATCGACGACGAAGAGTCGCACGCCGAGGTGGTCGCCGCGTCGCTCGAAAAGCTGGGCGCGACATGCCGCGTCGCGTACACGCAGGCCGATGCCGTCAAGGCGATCAACTCCTATCATTTCGACGTCATCGTAACCGACCTGATGCTCGAACGCGACGACAGCGGGCTTGAAATTTTGAAAACCGCCAAGGCCGTTTCGCCCGACTCCGAGGTCATCGTCATGACGGCGCACAATTCGGTCGAAATCGCCGTCGAGGCCATGCGCCGCGGGGCCTTCAACTACCTGCAGAAGCCGCTCGACCTGAAACAGCTTCGCGCCATCGTCGAAAAGGCCGGCGAAAGCGCCCGCATCCGGCGGGTCAACCAGGAACTGCAACAGCGGCTCGATGAAAAATTCGGATTCGGCGGCGTCATCGGCAGCAGTCCCGCCATGCTGGCCGTCATCGAACGGCTCAAACGCATCGCCCCGACCGACGCAACCGTGCTCATCCAGGGCGAAACCGGCACGGGCAAGGAACTCTTCGCCCAGGCGATCCACCAGAACTCGCCGCGGAAAAACCGCCCGTTCGTGGCCCTCAACTGCGCGGCACTTAGCGAAAGCATTCTCGAAAGCGAACTGTTCGGGCACATCCGCGGTGCCTTCACCGACGCAAGCAGCGACCGGATCGGCAAGTTCGAATACGCCAACGGCGGAACGATGTTCCTCGACGAGGTCGGCGACATGCCGATGCCGACGCAGATCAAATTGCTCCGCGTACTCGAAAACGGCGAAATCACCCGGGTCGGCTCGAACGAGGTGATCAAGGTCAACGTGCGGCTCCTGTCGGCGACGAACCGCAACCTCGAAGAAGGCGTCGCCACCGGCGCGTTCCGGCAAGACCTGTACCACCGGCTCAAGGTCGTCACCGTGCGTGTTCCGTCGCTCCAGGAACGTGCCGACGACATCCCGATCCTGTTCGACCATTTCGTCAAGCAGTTCGCCAAAAAATACGGGAAGTCGATTCGCGGCGTTTCGCACGCGGCGCGAAAAAAACTGGCCGCCTTCGACTGGCCGGGCAACGTTCGCCAATTGCGGAACGTCGCCGAGAGCATGGTCGTCGTCGATTTCGATCACATCCTTGATCTCGACGACCTGCCCGAGGAACTGCTCGGCGGCGAAATCCCGATGGTCACCACCACGACGATCATCGCCAACCACAACACGGCCGACACGGTGTCGATTTACGGCGACGGGGTCGTCGGCGGGACCGTGCAGAAAACGCCGCCCGTGCGCAAGACGCCGACATCGGACGACGACGCGTCGCTCAGTGCGCTGGCCGGCGAATCGCTGGACACCGTCGAGCGGCTTTTCATCGCCGAGACGCTCAAACTGACCGGCGGCAATCGCGAGGAAGCCGCCAAAATGCTCGGCATCGGCGAACGCACCCTGTACCGCAAAATCAAGGAATACGGGCTTTGAGCGACAAACCGAAAACCGACATCGACGAAACGCCGCTGCCCGATGAAAACGCGGCCGATTCGTTTTTTGCGATGCTGGAACACAACGCCGAACCTTCGACCGCATCAAACGACGACATCCGCGTGACGTCGCCGCAAGTTTTGGCCCATTATTACGCCACCGACACGCCACCGCCCGGCGGACGGCTTGATCTTGCCGCGGAATCGCCGGAACAGCGCCACTCGGCGCAACACCGCGTGGTCGTTTTGCGAACCGTTCCGCCCAAAAGTGACGGTTTGAACTGGCGCATGCCGCTCCTTCTCTATATTGCCACATGGATTTCGGTCACGCTGGCCGGCGGGTTTCTTTTCGCCGTTTGCATCATGACCATCCTGACCTGCCACGAGTTGGGGCATTACATTCAAACACTGCGTTATCGCGTCCGGTCAAGCCTGCCGTATTTCATTCCGCTGCCGATTCCCGGGGCGATTTTCGGCACGATGGGCGCCATCATCAAGATGGACGGCCGCATTCCCAACCGCCGCGCCCTGTTCGACATCGGCATTTCCGGACCGCTCGCCGGGCTGGTTCCGACGCTGATTTTCTGCGTCATCGGCATTCGGCAGGCCCAGGTCGCGCCGGTGATCGGCCATTCGCTCC
>JAVBQX010000086.1:0-3841 GCA_031548645.1 Thermoguttaceae bacterium | reverse complement strand
GTAATTTCGCGAACCGAACCAGCCGCCGTAAACGCCCAGCGAGGCGGTGTCGAGCGTGTCATCGGTCCAAACGTAGCGGCCGCCCTTCGCTTCGCCGTGCGAGTATTGGCCCGCGAGTCCGAGCACCCAATGCCCCGCCTGTCGCTCCTTGCCGAAGGTCAGCGCGAAAGGTTTGTAGTCGTAACCCGCGAGATTGCCCGAGTCGGACTGCGTCGACCAGTTCTGCGTGAACTCGCCCCAGACGGTCGCAGCGCCGCTCCCGCAACCCGGTCGGCACGACTGTCCGCGATAGAACGTGTCGCCGTAGCTCACCGCGGGCCGGCGCAACGTCGCCTGGCGGTATTGCAGCCGTTTGAGCATGCTCTGGCTGAACATCCGCGCCGTGATGAGATGGGCCCCCGTCGCATTGAGCACCGTGTTGCCCTTGGCCTCGTCGACGTATTTCCAGTTCATCAGGCTGTCAAGCCGGGAATCGTAAACGCCGGTGTCGTAAATTTCGTCGAGGATGTCGCGCTGGACCGGGTTCAGCGACAATCGCTGCCGGTAAACGTCGAGGAACGGATCGGTCCCGAACACGTCGCACATGTTTTGCACGCCGGTGACTTTCAGGTCATAGGTGCCCGCGGCGTCGCCGTCGACGTAATGCGCCCCGGAATACAGGGCGTTCGGGTTGGCCGGCGTGAAGGCGAAACCGCCGCCTGTCGGGACGCTGGAACCGGCATCGCCGACGAGCGCGTTTTTATAAATCGAGTCGCCCGTCGCGGCCCCGGACATGCCGGAGACGACGAGGTTCGCGCCGGGATCAATCTGGATGTCTTTCGCCCGGATCGTGCTGATGCCGGAATTCCCGTTGAGCGTGGGGTTGAAGGTCGCGCCGCTCGCGATGCTGAAATCGGCGGTTGTGTCGTGGTTCAGGTTGAGCTTCGCATCCCGGATCAACTGGAAGGTTCCGCCGTTGATGGCCACGGTGGCCGCGCAGTTGAGGTTGCTCTCCCCGCCGAGGAGCCAAAGCCCCGCTCCGGTTTTTTCAAGGTTCAGCGTGAGGTTGGAATTGATCAACCCGTTGTACGTGAGATCATCCATTTGGCTTTCGATCGGGTCGTACATAAGGATTTGCGACCCCGCGTCGGTGTGGAATGTGGCGGCGGTTATGGTATCCGCCAAACCGTTATTCCCAAAATATATGGCGTTCGGGAGACCGTTCCGGTGCGTGTTGCCCGAGAAAAACATGCCCTGTCCCGTCTTCGTCGTCAGGGCGAAGTTTCGAGGCGTTCCATAGGCGTCATGGTAAATCGCTCCGCCGAGCCCGGCGGTCGGATTCGACAGATCGCCGGTTGTCGCGCGGTTGTTCGTGAACGCCGCGTTGCCGGTCATGTCGAGATCACCCATGACGCTGATCGCTCCGCCCTGCCCGGAACGGTCGCCGTTTCCGGAAGCGAGATTATTCGTAAAGGTGTATGTTCCGTCACGCACGGTCAAATTCTCGGCGATGATTGCTCCGCCGAGCCCGGAATCACTGCCCGTCCCCCCGATGGCACGGTTGCCCGAAAAAACGTAGTTTCCGTCAGTCAGCGTCATGTTGCCGGCATAGATCGCCCCGCCATGACCGGAAGCGTCCCCGGTTCCCGTGGCGCTGTTTCCCATGAACGTGTACGTTCCGTCATTGACCGCGATCTGGTTGGCGTGAATCGCCCCGCCATGCCCGGAGTTGATATTGTCCTCGCCGACCGCCTCGTTATTCAAGAAAGCGTAACGCCCGTCGTCCAGCGTCAGGCTGTCGGCGATCATCACCCCGCCGTGTCCGCCGTCTTCCGCGCGATTGCGCGCCATGATGACGCCGTCAAGCGTGAGCGTGCCGAACGCGCCGTCAAACTCCAGGACACCGCCCCGGGTTGTCGGCAAATGACCGGCATCGGGGGAGATGGTACGCCATACGTCCGGGTCGTCCGACACAAAAGTAATTGTCATGTTTGACGAAAAGTTGAAATTTTCCGTCAACGACGCGTCGTTTTTGTACAGGATAATCGTGTCGCCGCTTGCGATGGGAACTCCGCTTGTCCGCAGGGCTTCAAGCGTTGCATGATAGTTCGGATCGGAAGCGTTGCCGCCGATGTGGAACGTGGTGGCTGACGCCGCTTGTATTGTCGCCAAAATCATCGCAATTGTTGCGACCGTAAGGGAAAAATCGTGCAACCGAAATGGTTTCGCCATAATAACATCCCTGTGTCCTGCTGAAAACGTTTCCGCCGTGGTTCGGGGAACGCCTGTACGTATGAAAAGATTTGCCCGATGGGCAATACACGTAATAACCATCGGCGAACAGAAACGCGAAATAATTGCGTATTTCAACGTTCTTATCCGAAAGAACAGTTTCGAGGGCGGAACATAGTGATTGTGACGAAATGATCGTGAATGACGGCTATGCAAAGATGTGCGTCAGCGCTCATTATACCACACATCAATTCAAAATTTTTTATCAACAGGTTTTGCAGATGCAACAGATGATCAGAAAGTTAAATTCTTTCCGTATGATCTGTGTCTATCTGTTTCATCTGTTGATAAAAACTGGGAAACTTCATTTGTGTGGTACTACGAGATTGCCCTACCGTTTCCCGAACAGCGTAAACGGTGCGGCCTTTACGATTTTGACCGGGACGATTTGCCCGACCAATGACGGCGAACCGTCGAATACGACGATGCGGTCGCAGGGGGAATGACCGGTCAGTTGCACGATGTCGGGCTGATTTTCCGGCGGGTCGATTTGCACGAGACCGGAGTTATCGGCATCCGCGTTTTGACGTTTCGCGGCGGATTTGCTGGCCCCTTCGACAAGAATTTCGACCGTTTGTCCGACCATCGCCTCGTTGAGTTCGAGGCTGATTGCGTTTTGCACGGCGAGCAGTTCGTTGTTGCGGCGTTTCTTGACCGGCTCGGGCACGTCGTCGGCGTACAGTTCGGCGGCCTTCGTGCCGGGGCGGACGCTGTATTTGAAAATGAAGCTGTTCTTGAACCGCCCGTATTTCGTCAGTTCGACCGTCTGCTCGAACTCCTCGTCGGTCTCGCCGCAAAAGCCGACGATGAAATCGCTGGTCACCGCCGCGCCGGGGATCGTCGCGTTGATCCGGTCGAGCAAATCGCGGTATTCGCCGACGGTGTAATGCCGTTTCATACGCTGCAACATCGCGTCCGAACCGCTTTGCGCCGGCACGTGAACGTACGGCATGACCTTCGGCAGATCGCGAATCGCCTGCAAGAGTTCGTCGGTCATGCCGCGCGGATAACTCGTGACGAATCGCACACGGCGGATGCCGTCGATGTTTTCGATCATCGCGAACAGGTCTTGCAGCCGCCACGTTTTTTCGCCGTCCTTGTAACGGTAGCTGTTGACCGTCTGGCCGATCAGCGTCACTTCGAGGCAGCCCTGGTCGGCAAGTTGTCGGATTTCGGCCTCGATTTCGCGAGGCGAACGGCTTTGTTCCGGTCCGCGCACGCCCGGCACGATGCAGTAACTGCAAAATTTGTCGCACCCGAACATGATGCGCACCATCGCCTGGTACGGATTGCCCCGGGCACGCAAAAGCCGTTGCGGGTCGAATTGCCGGAAGCTGTCGCGCACCGCCGCGTGTTCGCCTCCGATGCGGTCGAGGCTGACTTCGAGCCGGCGCCGTTTTTCCCGTTCGACGGAGCGGACCAGTTCGGGCAGTTGCCGGAGTTGTCCCGGCCCGAGCACGATGTCGACGTGCGGGGCACGCTTGAAAATCGCCTCCTTGTCCTTCTGCGCCATGCAGCCCATGACGCCGATGATCGCGTGCGGCTTCTGGTCCTTCCAATGCTTGAGCCG
>JAVBQX010000178.1:0-3880 GCA_031548645.1 Thermoguttaceae bacterium | reverse complement strand
CTTGAAGGCGAATTCCATCGTGTGGTCGTCGACCCAGCGTTCGCTGAAATCGCGGACGGCGCTGGAGTTTTCCTGCAGGGCGGCCGCGATTTTCGACTTCAGCAGCGTGGTCACGGCGAGTTGATTGAGATTATGGTTTTTGGAAACGGTGATTTTCGGCATCGGGGATTTTCTTGAAGATGAGGATATTTTGTCAAAAAACGAGCGGCGACACCGGAAAAAAGCGCATGATAAAATCAGCAATATTTCATACCCCATTCTCGAAGGGCGTCGACCGCCGTTACTTCATTATACTCAAAAACCCCGTTCGTGACCAGCGAATATCCGGGAATTTCGTGCCGAAAACGATTAAACATTCAGGGGCGTCTTGCGGGAATGGCCCTCGGCAAGGGCTTGGGCAACGCGTTCGGAGAATTCCGTGAGATTGACCGGTTTGCTGATGTGATCGTCGACGCCCGCTTCGAGGCAACGTGTGCGGTCCTCGGCCATGGCGTTGGCGGTCAGGGCGATGATCTGGCCCTCCCAGCCTTTTTCGCGGAGGATTTTCGTCGCCGTGCAGCCGTCCATGACCGGCATTTGCACGTCCATCAGGATCAGATCGAAGGGTTTGCCCGCATCAAGTGACAGCATGGCGAAATCGACCGCCTGTTGTCCCGTTTCCGCGATCATGATTTCAACGTCCATCTTCCGCAACAAGATGCTGAAGAGCCGCTGATTGTCGATGCCGTCCTCGACCAGAAGGACACGTTTTCCCGTTAAAATCGGCACTGGCGACGGGGAATGCGGCTCTTTTGCTGACGGATTGTTGGCAACGTCCCGAGTGGAATCGAATATGTCCGCCTTTTTCGGCAACACGACGGGAAGCGTAAGCGTGAAGCGACTTCCGCGACCGGGCGTGCTTGTCACGTCGATGCGTCCGCCCAGCAGTCGGGCGAATTTCTGCGAGATGACCAGCCCCAGCCCCGTGCCGCCGAAGCTCCGGCAAATGGAAGCGTCGGCCTGCATGAAAGGCTGGAAAAGACGTTGCATTTGCCCTTCGTCGATCCCGATGCCGGTGTCGATTACGGAAAAGTCGAGAAAACCGGCGTCGTTTTTTTCGCGAAAACCGAGTTCGACGGTTACCGTTCCCACGTGAGTGAATTTGACGGCGTTTCCGATCAGGTTGATCAAAATTTGCCGCAGCCGTGCCGGGTCTGTCATGATTCGTTCGGGCAGAAGATCGCCGTATTTCGTTTCAATCCGCAACGATTTTTCGAGAGCCCGGCCCTGCATGAGGGACACGACCTCGTCGCAAATTCGCACCGGCGAAACGGGAATGGATTCGAGTTGCACCTTGCCCGCTTCGATTTTCGTCATGTCGAGCAGGTCGTTGATGATGCCGAGCAGCAGTTGCGTGTTGTTTCGAACGATGCCGATGTAACGGTCTCGTTCGGGGGGGCTCAATTGCTCGTTGTACAGGAGGTCGGAAAACCCCAATATCGCCGACATGGGGGTCCGTATCTCGTGGCTCATGTTGGCCAGAAACTGCGTCTTCGATTTGTTCGCGTCTTCGGCGGCGACCTTCGCCCTTCGCAGAGCTTTTTCGTTCTTTCGCAGCGTTTTGATCGTTTTTTCCCGCACGGCGTCATATCGCAAGGTTTTTCGCCAGCCGAAAAATATGCCCAAAGCGCCGACGAGCCAGATCACGCCGTAACCCGCTGTCGCGGCGCGGATGACCTGGTATTTTCTGGCCAACAAATCGTCGACGGGCCGCGTGATGCTGATGCCGCCCCGTACGTCACCGAGTTGATAACCCTGTTGCTCATGGCATTTCAGACAACCCTGGCTCGTAATCAGCGGGCGGATCAAATGGATGTAGGGAATCCCGTCGACCTCGGTGAGTTCCGCATATTCCTCTTCCCCGTCCAGCAGCTTCGCCATGCCGACGGCCTCCCATTCGTCGCACGCGTTGACCGGGTTGATCGGGCGGTCGCTGACGATGTGCGATTGCAGCCGATAATCGTCGCCCATGTTGTGCAAATGATGAACCGCGTTGGTCATCCAGGCCGGATTGACCAGCGTCAGCTCTTTGCCCGTTGTCGTGACCAGATCGCGCTCGGGGTGGATCAGGTAGGGATTCGGTTGCGTTTGTTCCGTCACGGGAACGTAAACCCCGCCGTGCGACGAACACCATGCCCGATAGGCGAGGTCGCGAAGAAATGCCGCCCGGGCCTGGGAAACCGCTTCTTCGTGATAATCATGCAGGGCCTGGCGAGCGAAAAAAAGCGTCATCGCGACAACAATGGCCGTCCAGCATATCAACGCCGTCCAGAAATAGAAGCCCCTGCCTTGAAAGCGTGACGTCGTCGATTTGTTGCGCATTCGTGACCTCAAAGGGTTCTCCGGGCTTACGAGATGGTAACGTGATATGCAACAATAGAATATTTACTTGACAAAAATGTAATAAATCCAGTATTTTTGGAAAATGTTGCAAAATTCCGGGAACAATCGACAAATCATGTGCCAGTGGTAAAATAATATTCCGTACACGTTTGAGTTGACGCATCGAAATATTTCTATTATTACTATTAATTAATAGTTTGATTTTCGCTCATTTATCATCTCGCCCCAAACCAATCATATCTATCATCATGCCAGACAAACGCAACATCAAGCTTGTCGTACTCGACGGACAGGCCCTGAATCCCGGCGATTTGAAATGGGAGCATCTCGAAGCCATCGGAGAATTGGCGGTTTATCCCGCGACGCCCAAGGCGGAAATCCCCCTCCGCGCGGCCGGTGCGTTGGCCGTTTTCACCAACAAGACGGTGCTGCGTCGCGAAACGTTGGAACGGATGCCCGACCTGAAATACATCGGCGTGCAGGCGACGGGCGTCAACGTCGTCGATGTGGCCGCCGCCCGGGATATGGGAATCATCGTTACCAACGTGCCGCAATACAGCACCGAGTCGGTCGCGCAACTGGCGATGGCGCACATGTTCAATCTCTCGTTTCACCTGAGCACGCACATCGCGTCCGTCCGAAACGGCGATTGGTCGGCCAACGACAATTTTTGCTACCGGCTGACCCCGATGATCGAGCTGGCCGGCAAAACGCTTGGCGTCATCGGTTTCGGCGCGATCGGGCAAGCCGTCGCGCGAATCGCCCAAGCCGTCGGAATGCGGGTCATCGCCTTTACGCCCAGCCGATGCCGTACTGCAGGAACGCTTGACGCTCCGTGCGACCGCGAAATATTCGGCCCCATGCGGCAGGAAGTTCGTTTCGTCGATCTGGAAACGCTCATGACGGAAAGCGACGCCATTTCGCTGCACTGCCCGCTGACCGATGAGAACCGCGGGCTGATTTCGCGGGAACGCATCGCCCGGATGAAACCGACCGCACTGGTCATCAACACGGCCCGGGGACCGCTCATCGACGAAGCGGCGCTGGCCGATGCCCTCAACGAAGGCCGCATCGCCGGTGCGGGACTCGACGTCCTTTCGCACGAACCGCCCCCGGAATCGAACCCGCTTTTGGCCGCACGCAACTGCTATATCACGCCGCATAGCGCTTGGGGCACGCTTGAAGCCCGTTCGCGCCTCATGGTGCAGGTCGCTGCCAACCTGCGGGCCTTTCTCGACGGCCAGCCGATCAATACGGTTGAGCCCTAATTTTACAGCGCAACGGGTTCCATCGAAAAATGGCAGCCCGGAGTGTAAGCGACGGGTTGAAGTTTCCTTTTCCGGCACGTTCTCATTTGGTAAATTCTTTCCCGGAAAAAATCATAAACCGTAACGTTTGTGGGACGGTAAAACCCGTCGCTTACGCTCCGGGCTGCCATAGGAACAAACTGGTGATTGCGCTGTCGTACTAATATCACTTCGTGTTTCTTCGTGCCTTC
>JAVBQX010000192.1:0-15514 GCA_031548645.1 Thermoguttaceae bacterium | reverse complement strand
TCCCCGGACGATCCGATGCTTACCGAACTGAAAACCTATGCGGACTTCCCGAAAAAGGAAGCCTGGATCGACGCCGCCATCGAAAAAATCCTGCAAAAGGCAAGGTAGTACAAAGTTATCGAATTGATCTTCAGCAAAATACCTTGTAAGGGTATGATACGGTAGCCGGGGGTAAGACCGAAGGTCGCCACCCCCGGTGGGAAGGCTCCTCAATTTGGCAACCCTGTAAGGGTTGAATAAATTCGTGCAAAGTCTGCTTGTACAACCCTTTCAGGGTTTAATATCTTGTAGGGCCTCGTTTCCGGGGGTGGCGGTCTGACGACCTTACCCCCGGCTGCCCTATATCACCCCCTTGGGGTAATTCCCCAGCAATACCTATTTCAATGGCGAAGATCAATTCGATAACTTTGTAGTAGGGCGGTCTCGCCGAGACCGCCGCAGGGTTGGCATTTCATTACGTGGTATCATCGCGTCGAACAAGTTCGACCGCTAAGTTACTGTCAAAAAATAAATTTCTCCAATTCCAATCCTTCAATTTATACGTATCATTTCTCGGCGAATGCCTCATGCTGGGATATTTCACGGAGTGACGCCGCCTCCTTCGGCGCCGGGGGGATTCCCCCTTTCGAAATTTCGGACGGGCACCCCCCATTTTCGGCCCCCGCTCAGCGCGGCGCACTTTTTTCTTGCGCGGCGAAAACCGGAAAACGGAATAACGGCGGAAGCACGGAAATTTACGCCCCGGCCTGCAATCGCGGCTCTTGCTTTTAAAGGAAAAACCGAAGCTGCAACAGCCCAACGGGCGCAAAGCGCGGAGCGCAAAACGCAGAGCGCCGAAGACGCGACGCACCAAGCCGCGGGGGGCACCCGGGCGAGTCCCTGCCCACTTTTTCGCAGGACTTGTACGTCCTGTGCTGTTTCTTGGAAACGTAATAAAGTCAGTAACTATTGACGGTTACGGACAGTTTAATTAAATTGTCTCCATTGATCTGGAAGCGGCTTGGGGAGTGGTCCGCGCCAGCGGAGGCCGAAAAATTTCTGAAAATGGCATCTGCCTCGATTCTGTCTTTATCCGGTTTAGCCAGTCCCTCAAGATTTTCTCATCATAACAAGCCGGAATCGGTTGTTGATAAATTTCGCCTTTGTGCTCGGCGAACCATACAAGTTTTCCTGCGCAAAAACAAAATTTTTGAAAACAGATTCAGTATTCCTGGCGTGAATCATACCTTGCCATTTTTTGCACTGAAGGTCCGCCTGTTTTGTGATAGACTAAAAAATATCTGGTTCAGCCACGGAAAACGAGCCGGACGCCCCGCTCGAAAGGTACATCGACGAATTCGACCAGAAACAGGACGCAAGTTTTTTGACAATGGAATCACTCGACGAAAGTCGGTAATACTCCAACGTATCGATTTGATCAACGCACTACAAATCGGCATGCAGTTCGTTGAGCGCGAGCAGGAGATTGGCCTGCGTCCAGAGCAGCGGCGTCGAGCGGCTTGTTTGGATTTTGCCGTCCTGACTATAGTAAAGTTCGGGGCAGTGGAACGCGCCGTAACGGTCCTGCGGGCCGGTGATCTGGCCGAGCGAGCGGTTCAGGTGGCGGCATTGCAGGCGGCGATATTCCGGCTTGCCGGTCTGGCGGAACTGCCGGCCGAAGTACACGGAGAGAATCGGGTCGAAAATGGCCCATTGCGCTTCGCCGCCTTCGCGGAAGAACACGTCGCGTTCGTCCATGCACATGCTGTAATCCGAAGTCAGGCGTTCGAGCGCGAAATTCGATTCGTAATCGGCGCAGTAAAACGAATCGTTCAAATAACGCCGAATTCCGTGCGGGCCGAGCAGGTGCTGCCGGACGTTGGCCGCGATCTGGGCCGCCTGCCGTTCGTCGGCGACTTCGAGCGGATAAATCAGGAAGAGCAGCGCCGCATCGTAAAGCCGCTTTTTGCCCGGCTCCGGCTGCACGCATTCGAAGGGCAGAATGCGGTTCAAAGCGTCCTGCCCGTGGGCGAGCAGTTTTTGACACAGGCCGATTTCCGACGGTTTGAGAACGTGTTCGAGCGTCTGCAAACGTCGCATCGCCGCGACGACCGCCCCGATGCTCGAAGCGGCGATCTTCCGCTCTTCCTCCCAATGGCCGCTGTCCTCGTCCTGCCAATATTGAATGACGTAAAGATATTGCAGGAGCAGCGAAACGGTTTCCTTCTCCCACGGCTCGATAACGGGGTGAATCAGCCCGATGCGTTCCGGGTCGTTGCCCGGCCGGCAGCGTGCGGCCCAAAGCCAGAGAAAATAACCGATCGCGTCGTTCTGCGCGTGGGCCCAAGGCGTGTCGATTTCGGTCAGCGTTTCGCCGTCGAAGCGGATGTGCGGGCGGCTGTTTTCATCATCGGCGACCTTCGGGTTTTCGAGGATCGTTTCGATGCGCCGCCTGTGCCGGTGGAAGAACCGGCAAAGCGAAATCGCGCCGCGTTCGGCCGTCATGCGATCGCCGCGTTCGAGGTGGGCGTGCAATATGTGCACGTTGTCGCGAACCCAGGCCGACTTGTAGCCGGTGACCTCGTTTTCCGATGTGACCAGCGCGGCGGAAAACAGGCCCGTCCCCAGCGGCGGAAAATGAAAGACGTTCCGTTCGTGCAATAAGGTCATCAGTTCGGCCAATTGGGCCGCGCTGTATTCCGGCCGGATCAGTGGCGCGATTTGCGGATTGCGGATGATCGGCGGATCGTCATGGGATGTCGTCACGGTTGATGCTCCGACCATGCGTTGTCGTCTTTCTGAAAATTTGCGATCTGGTCGAGGGCCCAGCGGAGTTCGTCGCGAGCCCCGGCGATTTGGGCCACGTTCGGGGCGGCGAGATAGCCCGGCTCGTTCGGCAGGAACAGTTTGGCCAGCTTGTCGAGCGGGGCCATGACCGTTTCGGCGTGATACAGCGCGACCATGAGATAATATTCGTTGTCGGGGATGCCCCGGATTTTCCGGTATTGGGCCAACGCCTGGATCGACTCGGCGGATTCCCACGGTGAAATATTCGCCAGGACCATCGCCAAGTCGATCGCGGGGGTGTCGACGCCCATGTCGGAGCAGTCGACCAACCCTTTGACGAGGTGGTTGTCGTCGCTGAAAATCACATGCCGACGGTACAACGACTGCAAAACCGGCTGATGCGGCACGGCGATGCGCGACGCCCGAACGAGAATCGAAACCAGACGCCCCGCCCGGTCGACGGCCGAACGCAGAAACAGCCGGGCCAGTTCGAGCATTTCGTCGCGCACGGCCTCGACTTCCGTGGTGCGAAACCCGCTGTGCGCCGGGAGCGATTCAACGTGCAGCAGCAGGGGATTGGAGAGGGCCGTGTCGAGCCGCGCGAGTTTTTCGCGGACCCAATGCTGCCATTGACGATTGCGTTCAAGGACACGCGGCGAAAGGCCCTTCGCGGGGGTCGGCAGCGGGAAACTTTCGACGGCATTGTGAAATTCGGCCAGCGATTCGACGAGCGAAAACAACTGCCCCGGTCGAATCGGTTCGTTGAACGGAATTTTGTAGCCCGCAAACCAAGGAATCAATTCCCAGACGAAACCGTTGTGCTCGACGTAACCTTTGCCTTCGTTGGTTTCGACCGGCAGCGGGAGCCAATAGGCCCCTTCACAATCGGAGGCCCAAAGTACGGCCTGCATGAATTCGAGATGCTGACGCACCGGATGCCCCTCGGGCCAGCGACGCAGACAGAAGGGGCCGCCGTCCTCCGCGACGACACGATAGCAAACGCGACCGCCCCAGCCGGCGAAATTATCCAGCTCAAGCACCTTGATCGGCCGACACAAATCGCTGAAACGGTCGAAAACCTCTTGCAATTCCGAAAGCATGAATGTTTGGCCCTTTAAGGGTTTGCGGTGATCCACCGCATTTTCTTTGTCACGAAGTGACTTTTTTAACGGTTATTGTACTTCAATTGCCGATGGGATGTACGGCGCAACATTTTTTATTATAATGGCTTGCGATCAAGAAAATTTACATCGTTTTTCATTTTTTGTCAAAAAATCGAAGAGCATCTATTGATACAATAACCTGCGGCAAAGGTTTTGTCCAGATCGCGCAGCTTTGCGACATGCGCACCATAGATTTTTCAAAGTCAATCATCAGCACTTTTCAAGGTTTTCATTATGAGCTATGATTCTGTGATATGATATGTATTGAAATTCCCCATAAAAAACTTGCGGAAGCCCCATGTTTGACAATATAATGAATCTTGGTTCCATGTTTAAGCAGGCGCAGGAAGTATCCGGTAAAATGCAGGAAATCAAATCGCAGCTTCAAAACATTCGCGTCAAAGGCAGTTCGGGTGGCGGAATGGTCGAAGTTGAGGTGACGGGCCAACTTGAGCCGATTTCCTGTCGGATTGACGAGTCGCTTTTGACACCGGATAATCGCGAATTGCTTGAAGATATGATTGTTGTCGCTTTTAAATCGGCGATGAACGATGCCAACACGAAGCATCAGGAAATGATGCAGTCGATGGCCGGCGGCATGAACCTCCCGCCGGGATTAATCGATCAAATATCAAAATTTATGCCGTAACCCGTGAATGGCGGTTACGCAAGCAGATTGCCGACCAACGGAAACACTTGAAAACGATGAAACGAATGACGCTATCCTGTCGATTCTTTTGGGCAACAATCTTGCTTGCGGTGTCATGTCTTGCGGTCATGTTCGTGTTGTGCGGCGGCGTCGCAACGGCCGAAATTGCAGTGGCGGAAGGTTCGGATGCAACAGCCGACATTGTGCCCGAAAAGACAAGCGGTTTTCAAATCGACCATCTCGAACTCGGGATCAACGGCATTTACAAGACCGGCTATTGGGTTCCCTGCCGCGTCATTTTCAAGGGAACGCTCCCCGAACATGCGCTCGTTTCGCTGATCACGCTTGACCCGGACGGCACGCCGACGCGTTTTGAAGCCGTAGTCAATGCCCCAAAGTCCGACGGAACGGTGCCCGCTTCCGCGTTGGTTCGGCTCGGTCGCGAAAACGGTACGCTGACCGTTCGAGTGGAAGCGACCGGAGCGCCGTCCGACGCTTTACAGGCCGGTGCTTCCGCCGATAAAACGTCGGCCCATCGCCGGTTTCTTGCCGAACGCGTGTTTTCGCCGCGCGAAGCCGCCGCTGCGAACGGGTCTCAAACGGGCGATTATTTTCCCGCGCCCGTGCCGATGGAACAGCCGGTTTATTTCACGCTGGCCGCGGGGGATTTGGGGGTCGAAGGGGCCTTCGCCTTCATGCCGTTTCGCGACACCAACCGCCCGCTGCTCGTGTCGCTCAACTCGCTTGACGATTTGCCGGACGATCCGATGGCCTTCGAAATGATTTCGACGATCGTATTGTCGGCCGACCCCGCACTGTACGAGGGCGTAACGATTGACAACCCGAAACTGCTCGCGTTGAAACGTTGGCTGCAACTCGGCGGTCGCGTCGTTTTCAACGCCGGGAAAAACAGCGAAACATTGATTTCCGGCGAGGGGGCCCTGTTCGCGGATTTCCTGCCGGGCACCTTCGAGCGGATGGCATCGTTGCGACTGTCGAGCCCTTACGAAGTCTATATCTCGCAATTTCAACGTTCGAGCGTCACGCCGATCAACATGACCGGCGGTGCCGACGCCCCGTTTATCGAAACGCCGTTTTTTGCGGAACCACGCGGGATCGTCGAGGCTTCGGACAGGGACCTGCCTTTGATCGTGCGCGTGCCGGTCGGGCTTGGCTCGCTCGTTTACATGGGCGGCGACCTCGACCAGGCCCCGATCCGCAGCTGGCGCGACCGTTCCATCCTCGTCGCGAAACTGCTCGGCGCTTCGGAGCGAACGACGAACCAGGAACGGCTCGCGGGTCAATCGCTCATGCAACTGGGATACAACGATCTGGCCGGGCAATTGCGCAGCGCGCTCGACCGGTTCGAAAACGTCAAAGGCATGTCATTCACTTTCGTGATGATCCTTTTGGTCGCGTACCTTGCCATCGTCGGGATCGGCGACTGGCTGCTCACGCACAAGCTGCTCAAACGCCCGCAACTGACCTGGGTGACCTTTCCCTGCTGGGTTTTGCTGTTTTGCCTTTTGGCCGCGATCATCGCCCGGCAGACGCAGGTGGACGACCTTATCGTCAACCAGGCGGAACTGATCGACATCGACACCGTCGACGGCACGGCACGCGGCACGGCGTGGCTCGGCGTTTACAGCCCGCGCGACCGGGCTTATGACCTGCGTTTCGCGACCGACGAACATGCGAAACAGCCGGAAACGCGTTTCGCGTGGTTCGGACTGCCCGGCTCGGCGCTCGGGGGAATGTCGCCCCGGACGGTTTCGCTCGCGCAGTGGGACACGACCTACACGCTCGGCTCGCCCGGTGATGCGATTGAAAACCTGCCCATGCAAACGCGTTCGACCCGCAGCCTGACGGCCGAATGGTCGACGACCGAATACGCCGACATGCCGTTCGTTGCCGAACTCACCGAACAGGAAGGCATCCCCTGCGGGCACGTGATGAACGCCTCGCCTTATGACCTGCAACAGTGTTTCGTCGTGTACGGCCGCTGGGTCATCGAACTCAACGAGATCAAAGCCGGCGCCGCCGTCGAGGTGGGTACGGCGACGAAACGCCGCGATTTGAAAACCGTCTTTACCGGCGGGCGAAGCATTTTCGCCGAAGACCGCCCCGCCGGACAAATCGCAAGCGGACGATACAACGCGGAGTCGACGAGCGTCCCCTACATTTTGCGGAGCATGATGTTTTACCGGGCCGCCGGCGGCTATGACGAATTCGCCCTGCATAACGCCTACCAGCACGCGGTCGACCTGAGCGACCTGTTGCCGACCAAACGCGCGATGCTGATCGGCATCGTGTCCGAGCCGGAGAACGCCGCCGTGTCGACCGGACCGCAAATCGGTTCGCGCATTTTGCGAACCGTCGACGGGGTCGAACAGCCGCTCGACGTGGCCAAACGCATCACCTTCCTGCGCGCGGTTTTCGCCGTGCAAAACGACGGCCAAAGCGAGCGGTAAGGTTCGCCGCATTCTGCGCCGTCGCAACAAGGATTAGTTCGGCCATTGTCCGTCCCGGATGGGGATGCCAGAAATTTTCTCCGGGTCCAGGACGACATGTTTCATCAACCGGCGTTGCCACGTGTAGGCGACATGAACGAGGCCGTCTTTCGTCTGGATAATGGCCGGGTAGGAAAACTCCGACTTCGGGCTGTTTTCGAAAATGCAGACGGCCCGCCATTGGACGCCATCCGATGAAATGGCCAGGTTGAGTATGTCGCGTCCCGGCGGATCGTCGGGATTCACCGGTTTGCGAACGGAATGATTGTAGGCCAGCAGGAAACGGCCATCCTGCAGTGCAACAGCGTCAATGCCGGAGTTCGGGTTGGGCAATTCCGTGGTCGAAAAACGTCCCCAGGTTTTTCCGTCGTCGTTCGACAGGCATTGCCAAATTTTTCCGTTGGAATTTTTGTCGCGGCAAAGCATCAACATGCGACCGTCATCAAACGGCAACAAGGTCGGCTGGATCGTTTGCGCTTCCTCTTTCGAGTGCAACGGCGGCGTCCGCGTCCAGGAACCGTCGCGCGGATTCATGATTTCAAGATGCGAAGTCCAAACGTCTCCCGCTTCATCGGAACTCGGACAAAGGATGCGGCCGTCGGTCGTTTCAATCGGCTTGTTGCGAACGGGGCCGATGCCGCCCTCGGGCAGTTTCACGCGGTTTTTCCAGGTTTTTCCGTCATCTTCGGAAACCATCATTTCGCCCCACCAGTCCGCGGGAGTCGGGCCGACCTTGAAGAAAAGCATCAGGGGCCCTTCCTTCGGCTGAAAAAGAACCGGGTTCCAGGTCGCAAGATAATCGCCGTTTTCCTGCAAGCCGTTGGCGACTTCGGCCGGAGGCGTCCACCCCCCGTCCGTTTTTCGCGAAGTCCAAATGCCGACCCGTTTGTGGTTTTCGTGATAGCCGCCGAACCAGGTTGCCATGAGCGTTCCTGCGGTCGTTTCCACCAGGCTCACCGCATGGCAGGAAGGAAAAGGGGCCGACTGATAGATGAATTCCTCCCGGAGAATGGCGTCCCGCTGCCCGTAAGTCTGCGCCGATACCGCCGACGAAAGCACAACCCATTGCACAAGGAACAGGCTGTATAAAACATATCGCATGATAATGATTCCTGTGAAATTTCTCATAATGATTGATTTGTATAAGCACAAGTTAAACACTCCCCGCTTTTTACTGTACCACAAACACGACATCGAATGCAATAGGGCACGGTTTTTTACGCAATGATCCATTATCACGTATTTACGAAAATCCCCACGACCACTGAGCATGGCCTGTTGTGCCGCCGAAATGGAAATTGTAGAATAGTAAGATGGTCGTACGCGGTGAAACAGGGCGCACCTTCGGCGAATTCATTATTTTATCGCCAATTTTTCCATTCTTGAAATCATGGGATTCCAAACACATGCCACGGTATGTTTTTTTCGTATTGTTCGTGCTTGCAATATCGGTTGAAGGTCTTTTGGCGGAGGATCGGATTTCGGGTAAACCCGATTCACTAAATCCTTGTGCCGAAAATGTCATTTCGCTTGAAAGCCAAAAAGCGAGAACCGTTCGCATTGTCTTTCACGGTAAAAGCGATGTGATGGCCGTCGGAATCGACGAATTGCAGATTTTCGGACCGGAATGCATTGACCGGAACATCGCCTTGAAACAATATGGTGCCCGGGCAATCGCGTCGAGTTCGTCCGATATCGCTTCCCATGCCGATCCCGGCCTTGTCAACGACGGCGTTTTCGGAAACGATTCGACTTGGATCGCGGCGGAAAATGACGAAGAGCCTTGGATTGAAGTGACGTTTCCCCGAATTTCGGAAGTTTCAAAAATCGTGCTTTCGCGGGATATGACGGGACAACATGCCGACCGTTTTCCGCAAAGTGTTGAAGTGCAAATTTGCCCGTGGGACGGCCAGGATTTCGTCACCGTTCACGGATGCCGGATGACGGTATCGCCTGCCCCGCGGGATTTGCTGTCATGGGATTTGCCACCGGTTGATATTCCGTTTTCGACGGTTCCCGTTCCCAACGCCCCGGACATCAACACCGGTCTTGCGGATCGGGAGACAGCGGTTCAACTGCCGGAAACCTGGCCGAATGACGAATGGGGGTTCGCGAATCTGGCCTTGAACCCCGGTGCGAAAGCCAACGCGTCTTCCGCGCTCAAGGGGTATGACATTCACAAAATCGCAAATCTGAACGACGGCGTGCTCGGAAATTCCGCGAGTTGGATCGCCGAAGCCGAACCGGCCTGGGCCGAAATTGATCTTGGTGACACCTATTGGATTTATCGCGCCGCGTTGGGGAGCGATTCCTCGGGAAAACATGCGGACCGCACTCCCCTTGATTTCAGCATTCTTGTCGCCAAAGACTATGACGCCGACAGCAGTCATCCGGCATGGACGAAAGTCGTTTCGGTCGTCAACGGCGAAAAAAACGTAAGAACGAGAACGGAATTCCTGTTCGAACCTGTGCAGGCACGATATCTTCGCGTCGACACCGAACGGGCGAATTCTTCCGGCGTGAGAATCGACGAACTGGAAGTTTACGGAAGCAAGGAATCGTTTTCCGCGGAAAAGCTGGCGATGATTTCAGAAAAAATCTCCCCGCCCCCTGCCGCATCGCAAAAGGGTTCGTCGCAGGAAAATACGTATGACGAGTTTTGGCAAGAAGCGATCACGCTCGAAGAACTGGCATGGTTGAAATCGTATGGCCGCGCGGATTACGCACCGGGCGCCGTCAACGTTCCGTGGTATCCGGAAAACTGCAAGCACCCGTCACACGTCCCGAATGACATTTCGACCTTGCCCCGGGCAACGACGGCCCCGGTGATTGACGGTCGGTTTTCACCGCATGAATGGGATTCCGCGTCGAGCGGAACCGTGCGGGTGGCGCAGCACGGTTCCTTCGAGGAAGGGGTTTATTGCGAATGTCGCGTTTGGGCCATGCTGGTCGACGAATCGCTCTACGGCGCCGTCTTCGCCAACCGGTTGTTGACGGAACACGCCGCGGTGCTGCGCACGACGGACGGCACGGGCATTTTGCGGCTCGTTCGCGACCGCTCCAACCCGGCTGGCAAGGACAAACTTGTTTTTCAAACCGTATCATCGGACGGACGGATTGTCTCCGACAAAATTGATTTTGCCATCAGCGGCGATGGCCGCCGTTTTGAGTTTCGCATTCCGCAGGAATTGCTTCCCGGCATTGAACGGGGGTTGTGTGTGCGGACGGGGTTCGGCGGACGGTTCACCCCTAACGAGGGGCACCCGATCCTCTTTCTTCCGCAGCCGGTCGCGATTTCGCAAATCGGAACGGTCGCCGGCGATGAATTCACGCTTTGCCTGACGAACACCGGGAATGAACCCGTCCGCATGGTTGGAAAATCACGGGCTTCCTGCCGGGAGAATTACACGAAGGGAATTGACGACCCTTATGCCGTCGACGCGAATTCCTCAAACCTGATGGATGAAATCACGCTTGCCGCCGGTGAGCAGCGCATGGTCAAATTCCCCGCGCATCACGGACCGATCGGCAATGAATTGGAAATCGTGTTTTTGATTGAAACGGTCAATAAAAATAATGCTGTTGCTGAAAACTACAAATACGCGCGGCTCAATCTTTTCGAATATGATCCCGTCGGAAGAACGCTTGACATGGCGCGACGGTTGCTCGACCGATTCCCGAATGAAAACACCGTTTCCAGTGCGAAGGCGGCGAATTTTTCGTCGCAACTGGAATCTTTGAATTCGTCCCGGCTCGCGTTTGTCACGGACGCTCAAAACACCAACCGCATTCTTTCCGACTCGCGGGAATTGTTCCTCCGGGCAAGAAAACTCAAGCGTAACATGCTGTTTTCGCTGCCGGGGCTTGATGAATTGCAGTCGGTGCTGTTTGAAAAGCGATATCCCCTGCATCCGAGCCACAATTACAGCGACTGCGTCGACAATGAATGGAAAACGGGCGGCGGCATCTATGTTCTGGACATTCCCCGGGAAGAAGGAACGTTCCAGCCGTCAAAAGCGACCTTGCGGGAACTTTACGCGACAACCGGAATGGTCCGTCATCCGGCACCCGACTTCGATCTGTCGAAAATCTATTTCACCGAACGCCTCAACATGCGGGACTTTTGGCATATCTTCGAGATGAATCCCGATGGTAGCGGCCTGCGGCAATTGACCGACGGTCCGTTCAACGACCTTTATCCCACACCCTTGCCGGACGGCGATCTGGCCATGATTTCGTCCCGGTGCAAGTTGAAATTTCTCTGCTGGATTCCGCAGGCGTTGACGCTGCACCGGATGGACGCAAACGGCGAAAACATCAGGCGATTGTCTTACGCCAACCTGACGGAATTTTCCCCGTCCGTTTCGCGTGACGGGAGAATTCTCTGGACCCGAAGCGAATATCTCGACAAAGGGGCCGATTACGGGCACACGCTCTGGTACATCACCCCGGAAGGCACGGCCCCGGAACTGACGTTCGGCAACACCGTTTCGCATCCGCAAGGTTACGCCAACGGCCGTGAGGTGCCCGGCACCAGCGAAGTCTGCTCGACGCTGATTTCGCATTTCGGCGATTTGAACGGCCCGATCACGCTCATCGACATTGATCAGGGTCGCTTCAGCCAAAAGTCCATCACGTCGATCACGCCGGAAGTGCCGTGGCCCGGCGTCTGGCTTTCCTACGAAACGTTCCGGGAAGCGTACCCGATTTCCACCGATTTTTTCCTTGTGTCCCATGCCCCGGCGGATCGTTTCGGGCTGTTCCTGATCGACCGTTACGGAAACCGCGAATTGCTGACCATGGATCGATCGTTCGGCTCGTTCTGCCCGATTCCCTTTCGTCAGCGTGAAAAGCCGCCCGTTGTCCCGTCTGCGATTGATCCGGATATGGCTCAAACTCGAACCGGCGTCTTCCAAATCTCCAACGTTTACGAAGGTCTCGGTGACACGGTCGAAAAAGACGCCGTCAAATATCTCCGGGTGTGCGAGGAAGTGCCGGCTCCGCTGACGCAAAATCCGGACGGCTCCTATCGATACGTTCATGAGCCGTTCATGGAATTTTACGCCTCGCCGGTCGATATTCTCACCGGCCCCTACGGCTGGACGACCTATGTTGCCAAAGCGGATTGCGGTCTCGTCGAAATTGAAGAGGACGGTTCCGTCGGTTTTGAAGCTCCTGCGGAAAAAGTTCTTTTCTTTCAACTGTTGGACGAGGATTATAACGAAATTCAGCGCATGCGTTCCGTCGTTCAGCTCCAGCCGGGCGAAAGTCGCGGATGTGTCGGCTGTCATGAGGATCGCGCCATGGCGACTCCGGGAAATCGGACGATCGCTTCAACAAGAACGCCTCAAAAACTGCAAGCACCGCCCTGGGGAACCGACGGTTTCGATTACGAGGAAATCGTGCAGCCGATTCTCGACCGCAACTGCGTCGAATGTCATTCGCCGGACAATACGGCAAGCCGGTTTGATCTGCGTGGAAATCAGGACGTCAACCGCATCCCGGAATCGTATCGAACCATGATCGCCAACGGCTGGGTTCACCATTTCAACTGGCAATGGCAGGCCGGTTATCCGTACAAAGCGGCCCCTTATACGTTCGGAACGGCCAAAAGCCGCCTCTGGAAAGTGCTTGAGGATGAAGACCACCGTGACGTTTCGTTAACCCGGGACGAACGGTACGCGGTCAAATGCTGGACGGACCTCAGTTGCCCGCTTTGGCCCGACTACACGCAACGTTCCTTGCGCCCGCATTACCCGGACGGAAAAACAATCCAAAAAACGAATCCCTGATTCGACATCGCAATATTTACCGGTTGAGCAATTGGATGAGCATTCGCATGTTGTCCGTCGGTTTCTTGATGACGGTGGCGATCGTTTCCAGCATGAGCTGATTTTTGGACAGGCTAGTCGTTTCCGCGGCGTAGTCCGTGTCGCGGATTTCGCTGTTCGAGGTGCTGGCCACTTCGATCAGGTCCTGCAACTGTTCGAGGTTCCGGCCCACTTCGTATTTTTGAAAGCTGCCCAACCGACCGCGGAACGTACTGATTTGCAGGATCGATTCCTCGATGATGCGGTAGGCGCCCTTCGTGTCGGTCAGCAGGTCCTTGTCGCTGCCGTAACGCAATTGCGAAAGGTTGCCGCTCGGCCCGCCGATGTTGGTCACGTACACGCTTTGAAACGCGATGCGAACCTGCTGTGTCGGATCGACGTCGGCCCCGAGTTGCATCAGGGCCCCGCCGCCGGTGATGCGGAAGCCGGTCACTTCGCCGTCGCGCACCTCAGGGTTGATCCAAATCGACATGTCGAGTTCGGTCGTGTTGATGGACGCGACCCGCCCGTTGCCGACGGCGAGTTGACCGTTGATCGTCGCCGAAATATTGACGCCCGTCGCGCGTTCGGTCACGTTGCCGAAACGGTCGACGACGGGGAAATTCTCGCCGGTCACTTTCGCCTGAATGTCGACGAAAGCGTCGGTGCCGTAATCGGTCGAATAAAACACGATGCCGACCGCCGCTTCGTCGCTGGCGCAAAGCATCGGCGCCCCGTTTGCGTTGTTCGACGGCTCAACGGTCATGACACCGCCGTCGCCGAGTTGCAGCCGCCCGGTTCCGTCGGGCGGGTTGTCGCTTCCCGGCACGTTTTGCGGGATCGACGCGGCGAACAACTGGCTCAACTTTTCATCGCCGTTGATCAGGTCGATGATTTCCTGCGCCGTCGGCGGGTTGTTCGAGTCGATGCCGACGGCCAACTGATTCGACGCGTAATCATACGAAACGCTCGGCCCGTTCGGGTCGGAAACCACGAGCACGTTGCAACCGACCAGTCCCGAATCGAGGCTTTTCGCCGTCACGCTGAAAACCGCGTCGACCCCGCCGTTTGAAACGATCGTCGTCGAGGCGAGTTGATTGACGTCGCGAACGCCGCCGGTGAGCGTCGTGCGATCGCCGACCGCCACCTTGCCCTGGCCGCTCGAATGCACCGCGCGGGAAGCTTCGAACAGGTCTTTCGTCGCGGCGTCCGCGTTGATCAGGTCGATCACCGCGTCGGCCGTCGGCGGGTCGTTCGGGTCGATGCCGATGGTCAGCGTTTTCGTTTTTTCGTCGTAATGCGCGCTCAAACCGTTCGGATCGGTCGCGACGCGCACGGTCGCGTTGTTGTACGAAGCGCCGACCTGTTTCGCCGTCACGACGAAACTCGCGTCGAGCCCGTTCTTCGATTCGACCGTGCCGCTCGGGTTGGTCAGCTTGACGTCGAGTCCCGCGCTGCTGAAACGGATCGTCGGACAGCCGTCGCCCGTCTCGCATTTTTCGGGGTCGTAAGTCGGCGAAAGCACGCCGGTGCCGGTGCTGTCGCAAACGCCCGAAACGCTGATGCCGAGTTGTTTCAGCAGCGCGATTTCCTCGTCCGAGGCCGGGTAATTGAAATACTCGATCAAATCGTTGGCCGTCGTCCTGACGCGTCCGTCCTTGTCCGTTTCAAGGCACACCGTCAAGGTGCCGGGATCGACCAGCCCGCCGGAAACCGCGGCCATGCGTTCGTTGATGCCCAGATAATCGTCGTTCGAAAGCCGCGGCGGATCGGACGGATCGTACGTTTGTTGCGGCACGAAGTTGAACACGTCGGCCGCCGCGCTCGCTTCGAACAGGGTTTGCAATTCCCGCATGTCGATCGCTTCGCGGTTCGGTTCGTTTTTCCGCCCGGTGAAATCGACGTTGAAAACGACCCGTCCTCGCGTTTCGTCCAGTTCGACCGACTCGTTCGCCGAATCGACGAACATGACCTCGTAGCCGTCGTAATCGCCCGTCTTGAGCCGGGTTTTCAGCGAAAACGACGTGCCGGGGTCGAGGCCCTGCACCGTTGCCGTCGCGTTGGCGTAAGTCGGCGTCTCGCTGTAGCCGATGCCGAGTGACTGCCCCGGCTCGGCGCTAAAGGTGATTTTCGGCGAGTTGGCCGGACCGAGAAATTGCAGTGCCGTGCCCGCTTCGACCGACCCGCAATAGGCGTAATCCTCGAACGGCGTCACGATGCCCGTTCCGCTCGTGCAGGGCGGCAGCGACGCGACGACCATGCCGTTGCCCTTCGCGTCGCGCAGCGATTCGGAGGTGTTGATCAGCTCGACGATCTGCTCCGCGGTGGTCAGCACTTCGGGCGGTTGATTGCCGACGGCTGGCTTGGTTTGCAGTACAATGTCGATGCAGTTCGGTTCGTTTCCCTGCCCGGGCGTGTAATTGAGTTTCAGCGTGTCGTTGCCCTCGCGTGGGGCGGTGTATTTGACGACGAAGTTCCCGCCGAGCGAACCGGCCTCGCTGGCCGTCAGGAGGATGTCGTTGTTTTCGCCGACCGACGAAACGTAAATCGTCCCGTTGGTCGCCCGCGTTTCGAGTTTCGCCCCGACGCCGGTCGAATCGCTGACCAGGTTGACGG
>JAVBQX010000340.1:0-4719 GCA_031548645.1 Thermoguttaceae bacterium | reverse complement strand
AGTTCGACGCGGGCGATCTGGATGCGGTCGGGCAGCAGCCCCCAGCAGCGGGTGTCGGCCGCTTCGTAGGCTTCCCAGACGACCCCGCCGACGTCGAAGAGCAGGCTGACCCAGGGATTGACGTCGGCCACGTTTTTCGCGGCGAGCACGGTCCCTTTCTTCGTGATGCGCCGCACGACGGCCCGGGCGATGATCGTGTGGCGATTGGCTTCGAACTGTTCGACGGCCATTTGCCCGACGTCGGTGACCGTTTCCGTGACGGCATTCGGTTTCCCGTCGACGTAAATGCCGACCGCGTGAATGTCGTCGTAATAGCGTCGCGGTTCGGGGATCATGACCGGCGCGAGCGTCGGCGGCACGGAATATTTATTGAGCGCCGAAAAGATGCGGTCGGCGATGAGCAGCGAAAATTGCGTGGCCTCGGCGTTGACCTGTTCCTTGTACGGCCCGCGCCCGACGAAGGTGATGACGTACACGACGCCGTTCCCCTGTTCGTGGTGGCGGCCGTGTTCCATGCGGTTCAAATCGCGCTGCACCTGCTTGAAATCCGGCTCCCACTGCGTCACGAGCTGATACGCCCTCGTCGCGTCGTCGTAATTGGTCAGCGTCTCCTCGCGAATCACGCCACGCAGATAGGCCCCGAACGCAACCTGCTTGTAGGCCAGCTTCGGATTCGGCAGTTCGTTGCCGTCCTTGTCACGCAGCGGTTTTTTGCCGACTTCGCGTTTGATCTGCTCCTGTTTTTCGACGACCTGCAGGGCGTAGGCCTCGGCGTCGCCGCCGCCGTCGATCAACTCGGCCACGGCGAGCATCGCGCGGATCATGACTTTTTCGTAATCCTCCCCGGGATAGGAAACGACCGTGTCGTCGGTCCAAAGCGACAGCGCGTTTTCGCCGAGACTCTTCTGCTCAAAGTAATCGAAGCTGTCGCGCACCTCGCGCAGCGATTTTTTCGCCTCGCCCGTTTTGCCGTTCGAGAGGTCGAGCATGGCCGCTTCGAGCTTGAGCAGGTCGGCCTCCTTTTTGCGGCCTTTTTTGAGCTGCTGATCGATTTCCTTGCGGCTGGATTCAAGCATCCCAGCGTAAAACAGATTCCGCGACGCCTGCGCCCGGTCGACGTAACTGGTCGCGCAGCCGACCCCGAAGACGCAGATCGCGACAACGAACAGGAAGATCAACAGGCCCGCCCGCATCGGGCAAATGCTTTGGCAACAGCGGCGGTTTTCGCGGTTTTTCATATTCTCAAGCGGCATGACTCACGGTGCGTAATTGCGTAATGACGATGAATAAAACAACCGTCGAAATTCCGGTCATTGCATTCTTCCCTATCCCCTAATCCCTAATTTCCTCACCTCAAATTCTGTCCGGCCAGGGCGACTTGCACATGTTCCCGCACGGCGAGGCACACGGGGTTTTCCGGGGCGATTTCCATCGCGCGTTGCGCCACCACAGCCGCGTCCCGCGCACGACCGCAGGCCAGTTGGGCTTCGGCCAGCCGACAGTAGGTGTTGACGTCTTCCGGCCAGCGACGATTGGCCAACGCGAACTGGTCGCAGGCGAGATGATATTGCCGCATGGCCATGTAAGCGTCGCCGCGTCCGAACACGACGTGCGGCGGCTCCTTGTCGAGCGGCCACATCCGGCTGACGCTGTGCCAGGTCGCGAGGGCCCGTTCCGGTTGCCCCATGACCCCTTGCAGCGTCGCCAGTTCGGAAAGCAATTCCTGGTTCTTCGGGCAAAGCGAAATCGCCTTGTGGTAATCATTCAGCGCCGGTTGTAGCTCGTTGTTGCGCCAATGCACGCGCGCCCGGATGACCCAGGCCCGCGAGAGCAGCAGGCGGTTTTCCTCGACCGCGGCCCATTTCACATCGGCGCTGTCGATCGCCTTTTCCGCACATTCCAGCGCCGTCGGAAAATGCCCCATGTCATAACATTTTTCGGAGAGCAGGAGCAGGATTTTCGTGTCCGACTTTCCGGCCAGAGTCAACGCTTCCGACAGTTGCGCGACCGCTTCCTCTTTTTTGCCCGTCCGCCAGAGCGACTCGGCGTAACTTTTGCGAATCTCCGCATCTTTGGCGTTCAGCGTCACCGCCTGGGCCAGCAGGTTTTCGGCTTCGGCGTATTCGCCGCGTTCCTGCAGCATGACGCCTTCCTGCCAAAGATTGCGGCTTTCGTTGGCGGCGTCGGTTTTGGATGTGCGCGGCCCGATCAAATTGCAGCCCGGCAATACCGCGACTGCAATCAAAACGAAGACGCAAACCAAAATCATCCGCAATTCAGTTTTCAACGTAACCGGCAAATTTAAGGATTTCACGCAAAGTCGCCGAGAAGACAAAGTCCGCAAAGTTCTAATGGCTATGGCGAAAATACTTAGCGATCTTTGTTTACTTTGCGTCTCTGCGTGAAACAAATTACTGAAAAAATGGAGGGGGTAAAGTCGAGCTCATTTTTCCCAAAACGCACGGGAAAGACGCGCCGGAATCATAACAGGAATCGCCCGCCCGTGCCAGAGCAAAATCTTGCCGCCGGCGAACGCCAGGTCACATCGCCGAAACGTTTTTCTCTGCTAAAATGGGGGGTAAGTTCCATCATTTACACGTTATCATGATTTGAGTACAAAATGCCATCCTCCATTGACTGTTCGCTGTGCCTGATGCGTCAATCGCTTGAAGCGGCGCGATTTGCGACGCCGGACCCGGAAATACACGAAAAGGTTATTCGCGAAGTAATGAATCGCGTCCTTGAATTCGGTTTCAAGACGCCGCCCCCGATTGTCGGCCAGAAAATTCACCGCACGATCCGCGAGCTGACGAACAATCCCGATCCGTATCTCCATGTCAAACAAAAGTTTAACGAGATGATGCTTTCGCGGATCGATCATTTTCGCGACCTGATCGCCGCCTCCGACGATCCGCTCGACACGGCGGTGCGGCTGGCAATTGCCGGCAACACGATTGACTTCGCGATTCGGGCCAACCTGGAGGCGCGGGACATCGACGATGCCATCGACCAGGCACTCAAACAGCCGATCAATGGTGATATCAACGAGTTGCGGCAAACCATTGAAAACGCAAATAAAATTCTTTATCTCACCGACAATTCCGGTGAAATCGTGTGCGACCGGTTGCTGATCGAGCATTTGCTGCCGAAAGACATTGTCGCCTGCGTTCGCGGAATGCCTGTCATCAATGATGCGACGCTTGACGATGCCAAACAGGTCGGTCTAAGCGAAATCGTACCCGTCATCTCGAACGGCAACGATGGCATGGGCACGATGTTAGAGCAGTGTTCGCCAGAGTTTATGGCTGTTTTTCGTGAGTCGGATCTGATCATTTCCAAGGGGCTCGGCAACTACGAATCGCTCATTTGCTATGACAAAACCATGCTGCCCCAGACGGTTGCCTTTCTGTTCAAGGCGAAATGCGCATTCATCGCCCGGTTTTCCGGCACGAAATTTGGCGATTGCGTATTACGCATTCAAAAAAATAGTGATAAATAGCAATATACACTAATGACGAAATATATAATGTCTTGTGAGCATATCATGATGGCGCCGTCTGCGTAAATATGGAAATATACATATTGTTTTGGTGAGATTATGACAAAAAAAACTTTTTTTCAGCTTCCCGAAGGGTATACCGATCCGAAAACCGCCCGATTTCATGTATTGCCAATCCCTTACGAAGGGACGGTCTGCTTCATGCACGGAACGGCGAATGGTCCGGACGCCATTCTTGACGTTTCCGACCAGCTCGAACACATTGACGAAGTGCTTCAAAATGAATATTTTCGGGCAGGCATCGCCACGTATCCCGCAGTTCCGTCCGCTGAAACGCCCGCCGAACAAATGAACCGTGTATATGACGCCGTTCTCCCTTTTTTCCAACCTGGAAAATTTCCTATCATATTGGGCGGTGAACACAGCATTACGCCGCCGGTCGTTCGCGCCGCTGCAGAAGTTTACCCGGATTTGAGCGTGCTGCAATTTGACGCCCACGCCGACTTGCGCGACGAATTCACCGGCGGAAAATTTTCCCACGCTTCGGCGATGCGACGGGTTCTCGAAATCACGCCCCATTTAACCCAGGTCGGAATTCGAAGTTACAGCGCGGAAGAATTGCGCGAATGTCCCCGGCAGATTGAAAATTTGATCACCGTTCCCATGCTCGAAACGGAATCGGGCCTGCGAAACGCAATTCGGAAGATTCTCGATTCGCTGACCGAAACGGTGTATATCACCTTTGATATTGACGCGTTCGACCCGGCTTTTGCCCCGGCGACCGGCACCCCTGAACCCGGCGGCATGACCTGGCGACAGGCGACAGCGATACTCTACGAGGTTTGCCGGGCAAAAAACGTGATCGGGGCCGACGTTGTCGAAGTGGCCCCCTATCGGAACGGCAACATCACCACGGAATTTCTCGCCGCCCGACTCGTCGGCAAAATCATGGCCTACAATAGTACCCCGCCAAGCCTCAAATTGTGTGACCCGGGCAGGGCGGCCATGTCGTGACCGCCGTAATCGCCCAGCAAGCTCAGCGGCTAAGAATTCACGTCATTGACTTTGGCCGGGCACGATTAGGCTTTCGCCAAGAAGTTTTCCGCAAGAACAGCAGCCGGGAACGCAGTGAGTGCAACGAACGGAGTGACCGGTGTGAGGCACGTCCGTTTGTGTAAGCGTATTTCGCGTTTTCGGTTTGCCGTTCGGAATCTTTCGGG
>JAVBQX010000030.1:0-13713 GCA_031548645.1 Thermoguttaceae bacterium | reverse complement strand
TTCAATTCTTTTTGACTGAATGCACCGCTCATCAAGACCTCCCATTTGAAAAATTTCAAAAACGAAAGTCTAACAAAAATTTGAAAGAGCGCAACTCGGTGTAAATTGTTAGCATTGCCTAAATACGCGCGCTCGTCCTGCATTCTTCACTGGTTTCACCCGCACAAGCATGAGGCAGAAACGGCAAGGCAAACGCCAATGACGACAGCCCCAAAAATTCGCGTCTCGTGAAATTCATAAAACACATTCTCCATCAAATCAAATGCATATCAACAGGCAATTCGCCGCAAAACACCCGATCATAACGGGCGATCATCAATTCCGTATCAAAGTGACGTTAAGATTCGATAAAGTTCCTGAATTTGCAGGAGAAGCGGAATTATTTCAATCTTAACAGTCGCTTATCCATGCCCGAATATTTCCCGTGATAATAACGGGCATTTGATGGTGAAGGCGGAGCGACAAGAGTGATGCGGTCACTCAAAGCACACGCAATCGACCGTCACGTAATTTTACGATCCGCTGAAAAAGAATGGAGGAAAATATGAATCCTCGTGAATCCATGAACGAAAGCGGCACAGGTCTCGTGGAATTCGTCATTGCCCTGGCGACTTTCGGGATCGCGTTTTCCCTGTTGATCAAATAATTTCAAACATCGGAGAAAAGCCATGCACGAATGTGAGATTTGCGGGATCATCACCCCCGCGACCATCCGGTGCTGTGAATGCGGCACCAGCCTGTGTGAAGACTGTTTCGACAAAACGTTTGATGAAGCGTCCTGCCTGTTGTGCGAGCGAGTCTCCCGGGAACTTGAGCTTGTGGCCCGTTAAACAACTGTTTTTGAAAGGAATGATAGAATGAGAATTCGTTATTGCAAAAAATTTGCGTTTACTCTCGTGGAGCTTTTGGTGGTCATCGCCATCATCGGCATTTTGATCAGCTTGTTGCTCCCCGCCGTGCAGTCGGCCCGGGAATCCGCACGGCGAATGCAGTGTTCCAACAACATGAAGCAAATCGGGTTGGGAGTTCACAACTACCACGATACGTACAAGACGATGCCGGCCGGCTTTACCGGAACAGGCTTCACATGGAGCGGAGCGATTCTGCCATACATTGAACAGGGCAACCTTTATTCCATGTTGAGTTTTGACAGCTCGAATGAAGCCATCGGGGGATACCGACACAATACGAGCGGTACCGTCATTTCCAGCGAATCCGACACACCGATCGACAATGTCAAGGTTTGCATGACACATATCCCCACCTATTATTGCACCTCAACGACTTTGCCGAAACATCAACCCGGTTCTTACAATAACATTTACAATAGGGCGATTGCCTGCTATCGTGGCAATGCCGGGAGCGATGTCGGCAATGACAACGTTCGAACCATGCGTCCTGAAGGGTACACGGTTGGCGGAGTGACGATTCCCGATAGCGACATGATCTCGCTCTCAGGGCATCGCGGCCCACGCAAGGCAAGTGGTGCTCCCATCGCCAATCCCAACGGTCCTCTTTACGGGAATTCCTGGCTATCTTTTGGAGCGGTCAAAGACGGACTTTCAAACACCGTGCTGGTCGGTGAAAGCGTCCCCGCGCCGGATTTCTCGAAAGACAGCCAGGGAATGGATTTCTGGCACACCGGCGGAAATCAATGGTGGGGTTGGAAACCGGGTGACGATCAGGCGACGGAATTTTCCGAGGCACTCGGTTCGGGGATGATTCAATTGAACGCCTTTTTCCTGACTCCGAATATCCACGGCACGTTCATTGAAGTCGCTTTCGGAAGCGAGCACCCCAATGGTGCAAATTTCAGTTTGGGCGACGGTTCCGTACATTATATCACCAACTCCGTGAACTGGGACACCTACCGGGCCGCACATTCCCGAAACGGCGGCGAATCGGATTCACTTCTGTAATCCCTCAAGGAACACAATACATGAAATACAACCTTACACAAATTTTTGCAATCTGCGTATTTTTGGTCGCGATGGGTGTTACAAACGGTTGTTCCAGTGGATACCGGATCGACTACAGCAACGTCGATCTTGCCCAGGTGAGCGGTCGGGTCACGATGGACAAGGAACCTATTCCCTACGCTCAGGTCATGTTCCATGATGCCAAATTCGACACGATTACATTCGGGCTCACGGACGTCAACGGAAAATATCGTTTGATGTTCAATTCGGAAAAAGAAGGCGCCGAGCCGGGAGAAAAAATCGTCCGCATCTGGACGGCTCGCGGAGGGATGGAATTCAAAGATAAAATTCCCAAGGAGAATCTTGGACGTGATAAGGAAAAAATCCCTGCCGCGTACAATCGTTTATCTGAATTGAAAGCGACGATTCTCAGTTCAAAAGATAAGTCCAAACAAACATTTGATTTTGATCTGGATTCAAAGAAGGTCGCTTCCCAACAAAAAAGTAAAACAACAAGGCAACCGCTGTTTGATGAATTCGAAGCGGAATAGTAAAATGAATCAAGTGTTACGAATCGTGTTGATGTAAATACGGAAAATAATCATCCGGATATGGAAAACAGGTATTACCATGAAATTACTGAAAAAAATGATCCTTCTCTTTTTGCTGACGCTCACGGTCATCGGTCCTTCGGCTTTTGCGGAGGATCACGATTTCGGTCCCGTCGGTCATGCAAGACATAAGATCAAGCACGGAACATCGTTTGCAACGGAACCGACCTCCGAATCGAGATTCGTGACTTCGCGTCAATCGGATGTGACGCTTTCTCTGCCCAAGGAAGACGATTCCTTCACATTCATCGTTTTCGGCGACAGAACCACGGGAAAGCCGGAAGGACTCTCCATCTTGGCGGATGCCGTCCATGAAACCAACCTGATCGAACCGGATTTCGTCATCAATATCGGCGATATGGTGCAAGGGTACAACGAACCCGAAGAATGGCTGGGCCAGATGCTGGAATACAAAAATGTCATGAACGAACTGAAAAGTCCCTGGTTCCCGGTCGCGGGCAATCATGATATTTACTGGCGGAAAAAAAAGGATTCGGGCAACAAGGATTCCGTTCGCCCGGAACGCGAAAATGAAGGTTTGTTTGAAGAATATTTCGGACCACTTTGGTACGCTTTCGAGCATAAAAACTGCTGGTTTATCGTCCTTTTCACCGACGAGGGCAATCCCGAAACGGGAAAAAAGGACTTCAATTCGCCTGATTCGCAAAAAATGAGTGATGAACAGTTTCAATGGCTCAAGGAAACCATGCAAAAAACCAAAAACGCCAAACATGTTTTCGTGTTTCAGCACCATCCCCGTTGGCTTGGCGGCAACTATGGTGACGACTGGAACCGTGTTCACAAGCTTTTGGTGCAGGCGGGCAATGTGCGGGCCGTTTTCGCGGGACATATTCATCGCATGGGGCACGAGTCCAGGGACGGTATCGAGTACATGACACTCGCCACGACCGGAGGAAAAATCGATTCCGATACGATCCCGGAAACGGGTATTCTGCATCATTTCAACCAAGTCGCCGTGCATGACAATCAAATCGGACTCGCGACCATTCCCGTTGGAACGCCGATGGACCCGCGTTCGATTACACGACAGGTTCAGGTTGAACTTCAGGCACTCCAAAATGCGGAATATGCAGTTTCCCCGTTGAAGATTGAAACGGGCCGGATTGATTCGTCGGTGAGAATACCGGTTCTCAATACGGCTTCGGCTCCCATTGACATCAGCGCGACGATCCAGAGCACGGATGCCCGGTGGAATTTTGATACGCCACAACGGCAATTCCGCCTGAATCCCGGAGAAAAATCGGAGTTGGATTTTGCTCTGGCATATCCGGAAACGAGCAATGCCGAGAATCTTGACAAGCCGGTGATCACGTTGGAAATCGATTACTACGGGAAGGACAAGACGATCAAAATGCCTACAAAAAAGATCATCGTTCCGGTTCAACTCAATCTTGGCAGTTGACACACCATATTGAATAATGAAAAAATATCAAAACCCTGGGTTACCCAATCTCAGGGTTTTGATATTTATGCCCATGATTCCATAGACACTCCGGGCATCCTGCTGATCGAGTTCGGCGAGATGTATTCGCTGGGCGACAAGCGTTTTTTGCCCAGCAGTTGCCATGTCCATCACGCGTTGGTCGATGGCCAGCATGTCGGCCAATACTTCACCCGGTTTCAAGAGCTGCTCAATGAGTGACAAGGTTTCTTGTCCGAATGCCGCTCCGCAATTCACCCACGTCGCGTCTGGCGCGACCCGGCTCCCAGCCGGTCAAACCCTGCCGACAGTCTCAAAGAACGCAACACGAGTCAACTCTCGTTATCACAATGGGTTAAGAAGAAAACCAACGGACTTTTTTCGACCTACGGATTCTGATACTGATAAAACCAGTGCAAATTCGTGCATTTCGATGCAAAGGGCGACATTTTACTGGAAATTGACAAGGCCTATCGCGTCGCCCTTGCGTGGGCTTCGATGCAAAGGCCCGCATTTTACGGGAAACTCGCACGGCCCAAAGCGTAGCCCTTGACATTGCACGTTAATCAAAAAACATTAATGCAACAAAAAACGCAAGTCTCAAGTGGTTTATCACTAAAGACTTGCGTTAAAATAAAAGTGAGAGTGGTGGGACTCGAACCCACGACCTACGGATTAAAAGTCCGTTGCTCTACCGACTGAGCCACACTCTCAAAAATAGCAACATGCACTAAATATTCGTGTTGTTTTCAAAGAAAAAAACTAACATACACTGTAAGCGGGGACAAATTAATCATTTTCCCAAGGAAAAATGGACATTACATACCGTTTTGAGTATAACCAAGTAAATACTGCTCGATAAACATCAATACAGGAAAAACTAATAACACAAGTCGCTATGATTGTTACGGCGCTATTTTCAGCAATAATTACGCAAACGCCACTTCACATACCTCACATAAAAGCCAGATAATTGTTTCAGTATCCTTATGTTATCACAACTTTCGTCGTACTCGATATCTTCGCTTACACCATTTTCGAGCTAAAACTTCACACACGCGTAAACAAAAAAGATTCTGATACCCAACCATGCTCCGGTTACTGAATGCCATATCATACAGCATCGTCCATCACCGTCAACCGTCAGCTGAACTGGAAAGCAAAAAAACTCAAGCTCGGAAACCGCTCGTGTCATTTCCGGTTTGTATTCTTGTTTCATATTTTGAGTGGCGTTCCAGCGCATGTCCAACGGGAAGGTTTTTCCAATGTTTCATTGAAGTATTGTCTGTCTCATGATAGAGCAAGACTCCATGCAAAGACGCCACGAAGGACGGTGAAATGGATGACATCAAGGTCCAAGGCAGTGCGGACATCAATGAGTCCTGTTTGGGCTCGTACCCGAAGTTTTTCTACCCAACTGTCATCGACGAATTTTTGAAAATTGTTTCATAATAGTACGGCGGAAAAACAGAAAGTGCCGTCCGCCCTGGCAATCGTCGTCGAGAGATGAACCACATCACAACAGACCGGCTGTCCATCTGCGGTTCTCTCTCATGCGAACGCCTTGATTTCATTGGCGGCATGCAACGAGGCGTAAGGTAGCACGGCGAAAAAAGGTAAGCTTTCCACCTTTGTGCGGACGTACAAGCGGCAAAGTACATGCGCGAAGCTTTATTGTGCCGGCGGAAAATTGCAACACAACCGATGGATCGCTTGCTTTGCCGGGCCGGCGCCAATAATATCACAACGTCACCTCAACCTGCGGAACCGGCTTCGCCACTGGAAAAAGCAGGCGTTTTTTGTTAAACTGATTTATTGGGAAGAGGATATATTTCTGCAATTCTTTTTAAGGAACTCACCATGCTAAAACGCCGGGAATTTTTGAAAACGACTGCCATAGCAACTGCCGCTTGTTTTTTTGCCAAGTCGGGTTTGACGCAAGAAGGTTCTGTTCGTAAACATCCCGTTCGCATCGGGGCGCCGACGTTCTTCCCGGATGACGATCCCGTCGCATGGGCGAAAAACGCGAGGGAACAACGCTATCGGGCGGTGTATGCGCCGAATGTTTCGCTCACAGATCAAAACAGAATCAAGGCGATTCGTGATGCCGTTGCGGAAAACGATCTCGTCATCGCCGAAGTGGGCAGGTGGTGCAATTTGATGGACGCGGACCCGGAAAAACGCAAACAAAATCTGAAAACGGTGATCGAAGGTCTTGCCTTGGCGGACGAATTGGACGCAAAATGTTGTGTCGATATCGCCGGAACGTTTGATACGGAAAGCTGGTTCGGTCCCAGCCCGAAAAACATGAGTGAAGAATATTTCGATCTGGCGGTCGAAAACGCTCGAACGGTTATCGACGCCGTCAAGCCGAAACGTGCGAAATTCGCTTACGAAATGATGGGCTGGGCGATTCCCGACACGCCGGAGAATTATTTGCGATTGCTCAAGGCCGTCGACAGACCGGGATTTGGCGTTCATATTGACGTTTGCAACATGATCAATTCGCCGGACAAATTCTGGAACGTGACTCGTTTGATCAACGAAGCCTTTGACCTACTTGGGCCATGGATCGTCAGTTGCCACGCCAAAGACCTGCGTTGGATACGGGAAATGAACATTCATTTTCAGGAATGTCCGCTGGGTGAAGGGTGCATGGATTACACGACGCTCCTGCAACGCCTGGCGACGCTCAACCATGACGTGCCGCTCATGATCGAACACATGAAAGATCATGACGAATACTTGAAATGCCGTGATTTCCTGATTGATATTGCTCCCAAAGCGAATGTCGTTTTGGAATAGAAAGGTTTCGCCAACCGCAAAACAAACCATGACCATTGTGGCGGCGATAAAAAATGCGCCGCATTTCCTGCGCCAACGTGGGAAGTTGCGCAAAAAACGCGGCATACCGCCATGGGCGAAGCAAGCGATCCAACGGATGTGTTTAATTTAATTGCCAGCACAATAGTCGATCTCCGAGGGGAGTGTTTGCCTAAAGGGGCCGGGAATAATGATGATCTCATTGTCCTTGTGCGTTGGCAACGGTATCGAATCGCAGTTTTCTGAAAAATACGCAGAGACTGTCGCAACAGGATGCAATTATCAACGAAACCGTGTAAAATATCTTATCTCGGCAATGCGATTTCACTTATTGCCGATGAAATCCCGCAATGGCGTCCATGCTCATAATTCTTTATCACTCAATATTCAAGGAACAGCATCATGTTGCAAAAAACACTGGCATTTTTACAGGCAAACAGGACGTTTTACCTGGCGACGGTGGACGAAGGCAAGCCGCGTGTCCGCCCTTTTGGGCTGGTTATCGAACATGACGGCAAGCTCTGGTTCGGAACGGCGAACACCAAGGCGGTCTATCGGCAGTTGCGGGCCAATCCGCACGTCGAAATTTCCGCCACCTCGCCGTCGATGGAATGGATTCGCCTTTCCGGCAAGGCGGTGTTCGAGTCGAACGTCGACGTCAAACGCAAGGCGTTCGAACTGCTGCCGATGCTCGCGAATATTTATCAAGGCCCGGACGACCCTGTGTTTGAGGTGTTTTATCTCGCCGACGCCGAAGTCGCGTTTTGGAACATGGGGTCATACGGTCAAAAACCGGAAACCTGTCGGATATGAGCAGGCATTTTCACCAGTCAGTTCGTTCAAAATTCCGTTAAAGAAATGGTGAGTGCAATCATGTCACGTTTGTCGATTTTGTTCTTGCTGCTTTTTTTTGTTCTGTCCGTGCATTTACGCGGCGAAGAGAATACGCAATCGCCTAAAAATGCGACGACACCTGGAGAGCTCCAAACAAAACAATCGCAAATCGAGATTTACGACATTGAAAACGAGACAACGCTTGTGGTCAGGGAGTTTGATCATCGCGTGGAAGCCCCGGAATGGACGCCGGACGGCAAGTGGCTCTATTTCAATTCGCAGGGCAGAATTTACAGAATTTCGCCCGAGGGAGGCGAGCCGCTTCAAATCAATACGGGCGACCTGGCAAGTTGCAACAACGATCACGTGATCTCCCCGGACGGAAAAACGCTGGCGATCAGTGCCGGCGCGTTCGGGCAGGGTTCGGTGATTTTTACGCTGCCGGTTGACGGCGGCGCTCCCGAACTCGTCACGGAAAAGGGGCCGTCGTATTTGCACGGCTGGTCGCCTGACGGAAAAACACTGGCGTTCACCGGCAAACGCGGGAGCGATTACAATATTTACACGATCGGCGTCGACGGCCAAAACGAAACGCGATTGACGGACGCCCCGGCGTTGGACGACGGGCCCGAATATTCGCCGGACGGCAAACACATCTGGTTCAACTCCGCTCGAACGGGCCTCATGCAGCTTTGGCGGATGAATTCCGACGGCGGCGACCAGACGCAAATGCTGAAAATGGAAGCCCATTGCTGGTTTCCGCACGTCTCGCCGGACGGAAAATCGGTGTTCTTTCTCGCGTATGACAAGAACGAAGTTTCGGCGGAGGATCACCCGGCCAACAAAAACGTGACGCTGCAAATGATTTCTTCGGCAGGCGGCGAGCCAAAAATTCTCGTTTCCCTCTATGGCGGTCAAGGCACCTGCAACGTCAATTCGTGGTCGCCCGACGGAAAACAAATCGCCTATGTGCGGTATTTCGAGGGCAAATTACCAGACTAAAGAAAGGGCCGATTATGAAAATTTGATCTTGATTGGAACGACCTGGCATTGTTTCTGTATTTTTATGTCGGACGTTTTTCTCCAAGAGCGGGAAAGAAACGAATCGGAAATGCAGGTTTTCGGCCCTCGCGGAATTACGGACATGTCGGCGCTTTAACCGCCTTTGACGCCAATTCGCCAAGGCATTTGATTGACATGGATCGCTGAAATCTATAAACTCGACAAAACAGGGCTGTCGTTTCCCGTTGAAAAGCCGGAAACTCAAAATCGACAGCCGACAGTTGAAAACCTATTTTGAAAGGAAAAAACCATGTGTGAACTCTGCAACGAAATTTCGCGCCGTGCTTTTTTGGGGACAAGCGGAGTCGTTTCGGGCGGTTTGCTCCTCGGCGGACTGACCTCGCTTGGTGCCTCTTCGACGGTTTCGACAAACAGGTGGGACCGACAACCGCCTGTCAAGGTTTTCGTCGTGTATCTCGGGATGGATCATGCAGGCTGGCCCAAACCTGATTTCGACCCGAAAAGCGAAATTCATCAACAATTCGCCCCTTATTTGGATGCGCTCGGCAAGAAGCTTGGCGATGTCGAATTCATCGGCGGCGAATTGGTAACAGACACGATGGGTTCGGAAGGTGCGAACGCTCTTCTCCCCAGGATTGAAGAACAACAAGCCGATGCCATTCTCGTCATTCACCTGACCTTCGGCACGGCCGCACCCTTTGCCGCATTCGCTTCGACGGGACTGCCCGTGGCGATTTACTCCCAACTTTTCAGCGGCCACCAGTGGATTTATGTTCCGGCCATCCAGCGTGGCGGAGCGAAAGTCATCATTTCGGCGTCGGGCGACATCAATGATGTCGAACGGCTGGTCGCAATTCTCCGCGTTCCGGCCAAGATGAAAACGGGAAAAATCATCATGGTCGGCAATCCGGGCTGTGCCGCGGGAACCTCGGCGGCCTGCGATTACGTCAAAGTCAAGGAAAAATTCGGCACGGAAGTCATCCACGTCACCCCGCAGGAGTTTGTCGAAGTTCACAAGACGATTTCGGAAGACGAGGCCGTCGCTGAGGCGGAGGAATACTGGATCAAACAGGCCAGGGAGATTCGCGAACCGAGCCGCGAAGAGATCGTCAAGTCGTGCAAAACCTATTTCGCCATGAAGAAACTGATGGACGAGCATGGGGCGCGCGCACTGACGATGAAGTGTCTCGGCGGCGTTCCGATTGACGTTCTCGGCTATCCGTGTCTCGGTTTCAGCCGCATCCTCGACGACGGAGGGGTCGGGGCCTGCGAGGCGGACATGGATTCCACGCTTACCATGTTGATGTACCTCTATGCGACGGGGCGCCCCGGTTTCATCACGGACCCGGTGATGGACTTTCCGAACAACGCCGTCATTCATGCGCACTGTGTCGCCTCGACAAAGATGGACGGTCCGCAATCGGAACGTCTTCCCTTCACGATCAGGAAACACCTCGAAGACTACAAGGGCGCATCGGTCGAAGTGTTCATGGATCGTGACGTCAATCGTGAAGTGACCTGCTGCAAACTGGCGAACAACGAAACGATTCTCGTTTCAACCGGCGTTATCCGCGGGGTTCCCGACTTCGACGACCGCGGTTGCAGAACGCAGGTCAGCACGGAAATCACGAGCACTTCGGCCCTGGAACTTTTCGACAAATGGGGTGGCAACGTCCTTGGAACGGACATGATGACCCTGTTGCATCGCGTGTTGTTCTACGGCAATCACCTTGAAACGTTCCGCGACATTGCCCGTTTGATGGGGTTGAAATTCATGATCGAAGGAAAAGACTGGGCGTAATGAAGGAACGATATATACAAGCCGTTTAATCCGACAGCGCAACGAGGTAGGGCGGTCTCGCCGAGACCGCCGCCGGAATTGCGAGTGAAATCGGATTAAAGGCATCGTTGATTTTTTGGTGAAATGTGACATTCGGATCGAATGGCTTCACGCCCCGTTGCGGCGGTCTCGGCGAGACCGCCCTGCCTGATGGATTGCGCTGTAGTATTAACCCGCCTCAAAGATTTCGGACACAAGCTGTGTTATACTGAAATCTGAAAGGTTGATTTTATGACGAGTTCGGCGAAGAAAACATCTGTCGGTGACCTGCCCCAGTGAAAACGGACGTACTGTTCGTCGCGGTTTATGTTGCCCGTGACGAAGGGGCAGGTTTTTTGAGGCATGGTTCAGCAAAGAAGATTGGCAGGAGTTCCGCTTGATTCCGAAGGCGTCAGGCGGGCTTCTCCGCTGGTGTGGCCATCCCTCGGCGGAGCCCGGCTCCGTGACCATCTTCACCGCCTTCTCACGAAATTTCGGTGGATATTGTGGCGGCGATAAAAATTGCACCGCTCGACCAGCGCTGCTTGCTACGCCAATGTAGGGGAGATACGCAAAAACGGTGTTTTTCGCCATTGGCGAAGCAAACGAACCATCGGAGGAGCTTAAATTTACCGCCAGCACAATACCTGATTTTTTTGCCGCCGAAACAGACGACAACGTAATTCCCGTCCCGCCCCATCTTGGTCGGACGCTTGCTCAATTTTGGCTTGATTCAACTCATCTCGCTTCGCACCCCCCCATTTTGGAGGTTTGCAAATTCAAGAAATGAGAAGCATGCGACAGATCAAAAAGCTGCATGCCCTTGATTTTATTATACTTACTCAGCACGCCCGACAGGACATGAACCTGTAACCCACGGATTAGAAATCCTATAGTCGGTGTTGAGAGGCCCCAAAATTGGCTTCTGTGGCGTTTCTCGGCTTCATGACCATAGTATCCAATATATCTCTATCTCGCGACAGGAGCGATTTGGAGACAAAAAACAGATTTCGCTGGAAGTCGAAACAATCCCATTACGCTGAAAATCACCTCACGCTGCAATGCCGTGGTTGCCGCGAATAGACAAAGACGTTTCCACCACTTGGGCCGTAACTTCTCGTCGACGCCTTGCGGAAATTCTCGATTGTCAGCCAGGGCCTTGATGTGTTTCACAAGCTGCCTGTCGCTGACTTCCTTGGGCAAACGCTTCATCAAGCGAGGCGGCTTGCAATAAGGCGGATCGTTGATAAAGCCGAAGGCCTCGCGGTTGCGATAACCCGGCCTTGACATTTTCAGGAACATCGTGTTCATGTGTCGGCAGTATTTCGCGGTCGTTTCCGGAGAAACTTTTTCCAGCGACAGCTCGACAAAATGCTGACAGTCGGCGGGGGAAATTTTGGGATCGTCCAGTTCGCCGATAAAGATCAGCCGTGCGTTTTTTGCAGCGCGCAAGATAGACCGGCGCGAAGTGATCGCGGTAAAATTCTAACAGAAGCATGTATCAGGTTTTCGTCAAAATAGCAAGCATTGGTAGATTGGTGAACATTGAGAATTTAGAAAAAATAGGACACGATAGCTAGTCGTGTCCCGAAACGGAAAACTGTGTTCACTAAAACCCGACCTGATAAAGGGTTACCTTTCAGATTTCCGGTAATGGGCAGGGCCGGGATTGAACCGGCGACACCAGGATTTTCAGTCCTGTGCTCTACCAACTGAGCTACCTACCCAAGTGAGACCGAAGAATTTTATCGTACATATTACTGTAGCACCAGAAACTAGACGAATTAGGCCACATTTTATGCAACGGCTCAGACATGTCAATCCCCCTATTATTTTGTCGCAATGACATATTGGGATATGAATAAGGCTTTAAATGATTTTTACTGTGCGAAACGGTTTGGCACTAACCCGCCCCGGAGATTTCGGACATCTGAAGTGTTATACGATAGCCAATTGAAAATTTCCCTTGAAAACGTAATCGTGGCGTTCAGTTGCCGGCTGGTGTAATTGTTGCGGGCTTCGAGCTCGTAGCCGATTCCGAGATCGACGCAGTTGCAGTAATGACTGGCCCCTGCCTGTCGCGGCTTTGATTTCCTGCCTTTTTTCAAAAATAATTTCAAAAAAAGTATTGACAAACGGGATTCAGATCGATATACTGCACTATATCAATAGTACAGTAGTTCGCCAGAACACTCGAATCGCAAAGCAATTATCTGTACGCTTTTGAAAGAAGGTGGCATGATGTTTATCGAAATTGACCCGGCCTGTTCGCAGGCCATCTACGAACAGGTGGTGCAGCAGGTCAAATTCGCGATCGCCGCCGGGGCGGTGCAGTCGGACGAAATGATCCCCTCGGTGCGCGACCTGTCCCGGGAACTGACGATCAACCCGAACACGGTCGCGCGGGCCTACCGCACTTTGCAGGACGACGGCGTCGTCTATTCGCGACGGGGACAGGGCCTGGCCGTGACGCCGGGCGCGCACGAAAAATGCAAAACCGAGCGCAAATCGATCTTCGAGGGCCGGTTCCGCCAACTTTTCGACGACGTCATCCGCAGCCGTCTGGAACCGCCGGAAATTCGCGAAATGGTCGAACGTCTTTTGAATACCACGTTGAAAGCCCATGAAAGTCAATTGGAGGGGAACCCGTCATGAATCACGTTTTGGAACTGGAAAAAGTCTCGAAGCGATTCGGGAACAACGTCGCGCTGGACGACGTGTCCTATGCGGTGGAGCCGGGAACGGTTTTTGCCCTGCTTGGCGAAAACGGAGCCGGAAAGACGACGACCATCCGCATTTTGCTCGGTTTGACCGACGCTGATAGCGGCAAGGCGACCGTGCTCGGACTGGACAGTAAAAAAGACGACGTCGAAATCCGCCGCCGGGTCGGTTACGTGCCGGAACAGCCGATGCTGTACGACTGGATGAGCGTCGCGGAGATCGGCAAGTTCACCGCGGCGTATTTCCCGTCCGGATTTTGGGAAGCCTACTGCAAACAGATCGGGGAATACGATCTCCCGCTGGCGACGCCGATCAAATCGCTTTCGAAGGGCATGAGGGCGAAGGTGTCGCTCACGCTGGCCCTGGCCCACGACCCCGAGTTGTTGATTCTCGACGAACCGACCTCGGGGCTGGACGCCCTGGTGCGTCGCGAGTTCCTCGAAAGCATGGTCGACCGGGCCGCGACGGGCAAGTCGGTTTTCCTGTCGAGTCACCAGATCGGCGAAGTCGAACGCGTGGCCG
>JAVBQX010000005.1:0-5685 GCA_031548645.1 Thermoguttaceae bacterium | reverse complement strand
CCCATTCCTTCCGGTCGCCGTTCATCTCCTCACGCACGAATTGCGAGGCGTCGCCGTTCGCGAACCAGCCCGGCTTGTCCGGCGCGACCGACGCCCGGTCGTAACTGCTCGCCTGTTTGCAGGTGTAATACGGGTCGGGAAATTCCGCGATCGCCGCCCGATTCGTCATCTCCTTCAGCAGCGATTCGAGCGACACGTCCTTTGCCGAAACACCGCCGGCACAAAGTGCCGCCAGCCCCATCGCCAGCACGGCCAGTAAAATCATTCGTCGTTTCATGGTTTGTCTCCTTTGCAAGTGAAAATTACGTGGTGTGGTTATTATGATAACGTCATTCAACATCAACACGGAGCCGGAAGCGTCAGCGCCCGGTCATTCGCGTCCCCTCGCTCACGCTCCGGGCTCTGTGTCGACGTCATTCGAATTTTACATTCTCAAAAATCACGGCTCCTCTTTCCCACGGGCGAAGCCCGGCACATCGGCGGTCGGGGTTTGGAGGAAAAGTTGCCTGCCCGTTTCGATGGCCTGCAACATCTTCCGGTAATCCGCGTCGTTCGTCGTTTCAAACAGCGTCGGCGCGATGCCCCGACCGCCGTGCGCGGCGTTCAAATGGGCCGTGAGCGCAGCGCTGCGTTCCGGCCGCGACAAATTGATCCAGGCGTGTTTGCCTTCCCAATTCGTCGTATCGGTGATGGCGCCGTGACATTCGTCGCAGCGCCGGCGATAAACTTCGTGGAAGCCTTCCTCGAACCAGCGGGACAACCGGCCCGTTTCGACGTCGGTCCACAAATCGCGGCGACCCGGCGATTGCGGCCGCGAATGGGCGTAGGTCGCATAATACGGCACGTTCGCGTCGATCCAAAGGTAAATCCGCTGCCGGTCTTCGAGCGGAATGTCCCGGCCGCAATGTTCCTTCGTCAGAAAATCGGGCAGCCGGCTGGCGTAACAGCCCGACTGATACGGCATATGAATCGCCGTCGGAGTCCAGAGCAACCAGTAAAAATGCACGAGCGGCTTGCCTTTGGCGGCCTCTTCCGGCAGCATTTCGCCGGTTTCCATGTCGTGCTGCCGGTACGACTTGCTTTTGCCGAGCAGGTTGTCGTAGGACATGCTGAAATACCGCGTCTTGTCGCCCGTCAGGTCGTAACCGCCCCCGGCGTTCGTGCCGTCGTGGCATTCGACGCAATAACGGTCGAGCACCGGCTGCACGACGCTCGGGTAATCGAAGACGGCCGCGTCGGGGAGCGGGTTCGGGCGTTCGCGTTCGAGATACCAGCGCGGAACGACCGGCGTTTGCGCCGGCCTGGCCAGGGCCGTCGGCAAGGTCCTTTGATCCGGCGGCGCACTGTCGCGCGATTCGTGGCAGCCGACGCAACTGACGTTTTCGCCCGGCATGACCTGCACGGCCGAGGTCATGCGATGCAGTTCGCGGCCTTCGGCGTCCAAAATCTGGAAGTAAATTTCGCGAAGCGCGGGCACGCGGAAATACGCCGAACCGTCCGCCTCGACGGGCACCTCGCCCCAATGCCGTTTGGCGTAATACGTCGCGTAACTCATGACCGGCGACTGGTCGAATGCCCGGTTGACCAGTTCCTCGGACTTCCGCACCTGTTCCATGATGCGCAGGCTTTTGACCGAACCGCGCGGCACCAGGTTTTCGATGCCCTTGTACACGTCGGCCAGGAACACGGTGCCGGTCATTTGCGACGTGCTTTCGATGTCAGCGTTGATCGCGTAAGGCGTTTGCACGTCATAGGGCGCGGCAAGAATGGGCGGCTTTTCCCACGGCCCAAGCGCGATCGGGTAATAGCAGCTCATCTCGCGATCCTCGTACAGGAGCCGCTTTTCTCCGCGCAAATTGAGCAGGTAAACGCGGTATTTGTTTTCGTCGTTGCCGCCGTTTTCCGGCGTGTGCACGAATTGCCCGCCGCTGCCGTAAGCGCAGAGAAACAGTTCGTCCGAAAGCGGGAACGGGTCGCGGTAGGCCCATTCCAGGAAACGATCCTGCACCGAGGGAACCTCGTTCGTGACGTAACGAAAGCCCGTGTTTTTCGGCCCCTCGACGCCATGCGAACGGTCGATCAGGCCGATCATTCCGTGCGGGTAACCGTGATGCGGCGCGAAGGTCGCCACCACCCGCGAACTGTCGCCGGGCAGCGGCCGCGCCTGCCAAAACGTGCCGACATCGCGAATCGTGTTGCCGAAATACAGCCGGTACGAAGCCCCGTCGGGCGTCTGCGTCCAAAGGCTTTGGCGGTAGGTCAAATCGCGGTCGATGTATTCCCAGCGAGTAAAAAGCACGCGGCCGTCGGGCAGAATCTGCGGGCTGAAATCGGACAGCGTGTTCATGCTCACACACCGGATGCCGGAACCGTCCGCGTTCATCAGGAACAGGTTCGACGCCGGTCCCGGCTGACAAACCGTGTGCCCGAACCGCCGCGAACTGACGAAAACGATGCGCCCGTCCGGCGTTTCGCAGGGGGCGAAGTCGTGACAATCCCCGGCGGTCAGTTGCGTCAAGCCGGCGCCGTCAATGCCGATTTGCCAAATGTGCCAGAATTTTTCGCGCTCGCGGCGATAGGAAAAATAGAGCGTCCGCCCGTCGAACGAGCGGTTCATGTCGTAAATGCAGCCGTAGGGGTCGCTGAAAATCGTTTTGACTTCGCCGTCCGGATGCGCCGGGGCGATCACGCGGATGCCGCAACCCCATTTGCGCGGCTGCGAGGCGGCGAAATCCTGCCCGACCGCCGGCGGCGCCGTCATCGGATAATGCGTAACCAGCGCGATTGGCGGCAGGTGTTCGAGCGATTGCAGCGATTCCGGCCATGGCCGAACGGTCGGTTCCGCCGCGATGAACGGGATTTGCCGTTCCGCTTCGCCTTGCGGTCGCAGGCGGAAGTTGCGTATTTTCATGTTTCGCTGCCAGGGCCGAAAACCGACTTTGCCGTCGGACAGTCGGGCCTGCGGGTCGGTCAGTACGGCGACTTCCAGCCCGTCGATCGAAACGCGGTAATCCGTCCGGTCGAAGTCGACGCGGAAATCGAACCAGCGGTCAAGCGGAATGTCGCAGGAAACGGAATGCAACTGCTCGAAATTATGGCGGTGCAGGCCGAACATGACGCGTCGTTCGTCGGCGTACAGGCCGATTTCCATGCCGCGAAACGCGTCTGCGCCGATGCCCGGTTCGCGCACTTGGACGACGAACGCGGCGTTGCCCTGTTCGCCTTTCGTGAGAAAGAGTTCGGTGGCCATGCTCCCGGTTTCAAATGACGCGGTGTCATACAGCAGCTTCGCCCCCGCACTCGCCGGCATGTGCAGTTCGCCTTCGCTCCCGATCATTGCGGAGCCGCCGAAAAGCGAAAACCCCCGCGCGGGCGACGCGGGAAACTCCCGGTTCGGCAGTTCGACAAAAGGCCGCATGGTCTCGGCAAAAAGACTTTGCCCAAACCATGCGAGCGCCAGTCCCAACATCAAAACGCGGGAAATCATTGCCGTTTTCATCAGTCGATCCGCTGCGGCATGTTGAGCGTTTTCGACTGCATCCCGGCTTTGGCCAAAATGAAGTACAGCACGAACCCGACGATAAAGGCGCTGACCGGCGGGCACGGAATCATGGGAACGTAGCCCTTGACCACGAGCGGCGCGACCAGGTCGACCCCGCCGACGGCGAAGCCGATGATCCAGGAAATCCAACCGGCGGGGTTGAAGCCCGCACGCGGACCGGCCCATCTTTTACCGGAAAGGAGGTAATCGGCGACCATGGCCCCGCAAACCGGGCCGAACGAAGCGCCGATCACGGTAAAGACGGCCCCCGCTTTTCCGGCCAGTCCGGAGACGGCAAGAATCACCGCGACAAGCGTACCAAGTCCGCAGGAAATGAACGGGTTGACCTTGGGCAGCGTCGCCTTGAAACTGTTGGCCGCGATCAGCGACGAAAAACACGCCGACGGGAACGCCGCGATGCACAACAGGAACATGATGACTTTCGCGGCACTTTCATTTCCGAAAAGCGTGATGAGCCACGCATCGTTCGTCGGGTTCAGGTTGTGCGGATTGATGCCCGCGATACCCTGAGAACCCGCAATCATGATCAAGGCCGCACCGCCGGTGAAGACGGTCACGAGAAACACGCCGACCAGACCGCCCATTTGCACGGCTTTGGCGTCTTTATTGCCGCTCCCGAAGTCGCAGCCCGCGGCGCCGGCGGTCGCGAAAAATCCGACGACATTCGCGCACATGATCGCAAGGATGGCAAAGGCGCCCAGCGGTGCCTGTTTTCCAGGAGCCGGCAAGGTCGACGCGATTTTGGCCACTTCATTCAGCGTTTCATTCGTTACGCTATCAACAGCCGCCTGGAGTTCCGGCGCGACCGCCGCCAATTCCTCGTTCCCGGCGATTTGCTCCGAAGCTGCCTGCGTTGCCTGTGCAACGGCAGCGGCCGGATCGGGCGGGGTGAGCATCTTGTCCGTACTGAACGAACCGACGCCGCCGATGGTTTTCGCAACCAACAAGAGAATGATCGCCAGTGGAATGATCGGCATGTAGGACGCGACCATGCCGACGTATTTGATTCCCTTGAGACCGATGAACGCCCCGATGACGGCCCAAAGCGTGGCCAGCATCGCGTGCGTCATCGACCAGGTGCCGGCACCCAAGTCAATGACCGGCTGCCCTAAAATTTGCGTGAAAAGCGCACCGGCCGCAAAGGCGTTAACGCTCAACCAGCCGAACTGGAGGGCCCCCATCAGAAAGCCGGGCATGATGAAGCCGCCCTTGACGCCGTAAGTCGAGGTTCCGACGATGTAAAGCGGCAGGCCGGTTTTCATTCCGAGCATTCCGGGCACGAGATAAAACAGGAAATGGCAAATGGCCGCCGCAATGACAAGGGCAAAAAGTGCGAATCCCAACCCGCTGCCCAACATGGCCGCCGGATTGCTCGTCATTCCGCCACCGCTGGGAACGTTGCTCCAAAAAACAAACCAGAGCATGACCCCCGCATAGGACGCGGCGGTCGTCGTGAGCCAGCCGGCTCGTTTGTCACGGGGATTCGGCGTTGCGGACGCGACATAATCGGGCAATTGCGTATCTTGCGACATGATAACTCCTTAAGAACGATGTTTTGTGCGGGAATTCCAGTTTGCGTATATAACACAAAACATCATAGCGGGTTAGAACGCGAAAGTAAACCGTTTCGCAAATTATTTTTTGCCGGGTTATGCAATCGCGAATGTCGAATTGCAGGTACGTCCCGGGCTGGCTCATCCGTCGATCAGAACGGCCTGCCATACCTTCGTTCCATTGTTCACATTTCGGTGTACACGGGGATGCGATACGGAAATCTTCCGAAAATATTTTCGATCAACGATATCGGTAGAAAAAAATGGTCGAAAAAAGATATTTGTCACGACAATCAGTTCAAAATCTTTGATTTTATTAAAAATTTCCGTAAATTCGTCTTGTCGGGGCGGCGTTTTTTTCTTATCGTTCGCAGGTGATGTGGGACACGGCTGCCGGAAAAGCGGCCTGGCTTGCATGAGAACGTCAGATTTTTTCTCCTTTCTCCTGATGCTCTGTTATGAGAGACGAGGATGCGGGACCTCGCATCGCCCTTCCCTCCTGGGATGGTGAGGGGACTTCGAGCGGAACACGAACTGGGTCGGTTGCCAATCGAAAACTCCTCATGACGG
>JAVBQX010000155.1:0-15475 GCA_031548645.1 Thermoguttaceae bacterium | reverse complement strand
TGAAATCGGATTTAAGGCATCGTTGGTTTTTTGGTGAAATGTGACATTCGGTTCGAATGGCTTCACGCCCCGTTGCGGCGGTCTCGGCGAGACCGCCCTACCTGATGGATTGCGCTGCCGTATTAACCGGAACATCAAATATACCACAATTCGCGTCGCGGGCAAAGCTGCAAATATTACGACTGGTCGGAAAGATGCGGCAGGAGCCGGTTTCGCGCACGGTGCAAAAGAACGCGGACGGAAACCTGGCTGCGGGACATGATGTTCGCGATTTCGGCGATGTTGAAATTTTCAACGTAACGCAACTCAACGGCGACGTATTCGTCCTGCGAGAGCGTTTGGCGGGCGATTCGCCAGAGGTCGGCCTTTTCCTCTTCGACGATGAGCGAATCGACGGCCTGCCGTGCCGTTCCGGCCAGGTCGGCGTCAAGCGTCGCATGGGGGCGACGTTTCCGCGAATCGTCGATCAGCAGTCGATAGGCGATACGGTACAACCAGGCCCCGACGCGGTCGCCGAGCCGCAACTGGTCGATGACCTCGAAGGCCCGGATCAAGGTCTGCTGGGCCAGTTCCTCCGCATGGGCCAGCCCGTTGGTATGGCGGCGCAGATACCGACAGATACGACCGCGATAGCGGCGGTCGATTTCGTCAAAGGCTTCACGGTGCCCCGAACGTGCCATCGACACGAGCATTGCGTCTTCCGTCGAAGCCGGATCAAATTGCGGCGAATATTCAAGCGTCATATATTGAAAACGCCGGGTGATGATTGAATTGACTTGCCTTACGGCCGAAGACTGATCTTCTCGGCGGTCGGATAATCTTCCGGCTTCGGAATGGTCACCTTGTTCGTGGCGGCCCATTCGGTGCCGCGCAGGAGCGTCGTTTGAAAGCCGACGCATTTGCACTGTTCGCCGGCATGTCCGAGCATCGTGTGAAAGACCCGTCCCTTGCCGTAATCGACCACGAGCAGCATCGGCTCGTCATAGCCGGTACCGCCTTCGTCGGTTTTCGAGCGTGCCGTGGCGAGAATCGTCACGTTTTTGGCCGGGCCGCGCATTTTGCAGTACAACTCGTCCTTGCAGTGCAAAAACGATTCCGGCAGGTCTTTCATGATCGGGTGGTCCGGCGCGTAGGTTTCGACAAGGAACTCGACCTGCGGACCATGGCTGCCGCCCGGCCCCGGCGTCATGTCGCGAACGACTTCGCCGTCCTTGACGTAAAGGTAGGGACCGTCCGATTCGTTGCGCCCCTCCCAGCCGCCGATGGCGATCATTTCATTGTATTCCTTCCAGCCGCGGAATGCGTTGTCGCCGGCGTGATAAACGACCAGTCCGCCGCCTTCGCGAACGAACTTTTCAAAGGCCGCATTGGTCTCTTTCGGCCAGGCGTCGCCGGTGTAATTCATGACAAGCACATCGTATTTGGCAAAGTCCGGCTTGAAGCCGCTCATGTCCTGCCCTTGTTCCGGGCTTGTCACGACATCGACGGCAAAATGTCCCGACTTTTCATAAATGTCCTTCAAAACCGGGGTGGTTTCCTTCCAATTGTGATTGTTCTGCCCGTCAATGATCAATACCTTGATCTTGGCCGGTTCATCTGCCATCAATCGGGCGAAACCTCCCGCCAGGCAGACGGCGACCAGTGAAACGACGAGAAATGTTTTTTTCATATCTTATGCTCCCTCGAAATTCATTGAGCGATTGATTTTTACAGACACTTATTGTGCAGGCAATTAAATTTAAACACATCCGTTGGATCGCTTGCTTCGTCAATGGCGAAAAATATCGTTTTTGCGTAACTTCCCCACATTGGCGTAGCAAGCAGCGCCGGAAGTAAGGTTCATTTTTTATCGCCACCGCAATATACCCCGGTATTTTACGTAAATTATTGGGGCAATTCAATACACGGGGGGCGAGAATCTCCGCTAAATCGCATTTGTCGCAAAAAAAGCATAAAAAAACACATGGCGCCCGGCCATGTGTCATATTGTGCTTCTTTTTGTAACCCGAAATTCATCTGAAGGTTTTTTGCTCTTCTAAACCAAGTTTTTTCATTTTTTTGTACAAGGTCGTTCGATTGATGCCCAGCGCCTCGGCGGTCGCATTGCGATTCCAGTTGTGCAATTCCAGGACTTCAAGGATAATTTGACGTTCGGGATTGGTCAGCGCTTCCTTGAGACGTTTGTTGGCCAGATCGGCCAGATCAAGCATCGGCATTCCGCCCGCGATGTCGGCAGGCAGGTCTTCGGGCGTGATGATCTCGTGTTTTCCGAGCAAAACGGCCCGTTCGATGATATTTTGCAACTGGCGGACATTGCCCGGCCAGGCATAATTTTGCAACGCCGCAAGCGCCTGCGGGTCGATGCCGTGCATGGTTTTGTGCGATTCCCGGCAAACATTCTCCAAAAAATGCCGGGCCAAAAGCGGGATGTCGGAAATCCGTTCCCTCAGCGGCGGCAGTTCGATGTTGATGACATTGATTCTATAGTACAAATCCTGCCGGAATCGTCCTTCCGCGACGGCGCGTTCGAGATTTTCGTTCGTCGCCAGAATCACGCGGGTATCGACGTGAATCGTTTGCGAACCGCCGACCATTTCGAAGGCCAGCTCCTGCAGAACTCGCAGCAGCTTGACCTGCAAGCCCTGGCTGGCGGTGCCGATTTCATCGAGAAAGATCGTGCCGCCGTGGGCCGCTTTGAATTTACCGTCCTTGTTCCCAAGGGCCCCAGTGAACGAGCCGGCCACATGACCGAACAGCTCGCTTTCAAGCAGGCTTTCGGGCAGGGCGCCGCTGGCGACTTCGATAAAAGGCTTGTTTTTGCGGCTGCTTTGCTGGTGAATCGCCCGGGCGATCATCGATTTCCCGGTTCCGCTTTCGCCGGTGATGAGGATCGTCGCCCGGGTGTCGGCCACGCTTTCGATGATGTCGTATATCCGCTGCATGCGGTGGTCGTGACCGACGATGTTTTCAAGCCCGAATTTGCCTTCAAGTTGCTGCTTCAGGTTTTTATTTTCCGAAATCACGCGGCGCTGATTGAGGGCCCGTTCAATGGCCATTTCCAATTCCGCGTCGATCAGCGGCTTGGTCAAAAAATCAAAAGCCCCGGACCGGATGGCCGAAATGGCCGACTCGACCGTTCCGTAGCCCGTGATCAGGATGACCGAGGTCAGGTTCCCCAAATCGTTGATTTCGCGCAACAAGGCGAAACCGTCCTGGTCGTCGCCCAGTTGAATGTCGACGAGTGCGACGTCATAGGTCTTGTTTTCCAACCTGGCCCGGGCTTCCGCCAATGTTTCGGCGGTGTCGATTTCGTATTGACAACTGCGGAGCCAATCGGCCATCGAGTTGAGAACAAGACGGTCGTCGTCGACCAGGAGGATGGTTCCCTTGATCGCATTTTTCGCCATAGTGATTTACCTTCTTTTTGCTCGAAACCGAACGCGGTGGATTGTGAGGATGAGCCTTGTGGATAACGCGGTCCGAAAACGAATACAAAATTCGTGTTGCCGATGATGTCACAATCGAAACGCCGAATGTGTTGTCTCAAACAACCGCAGTGCATAATACTCACATCATGTTGATTAATATATACAACATAAAGGAATGATAAGTTGCATCATTGTTATTTTTTTCTTAAATTACTCAGGATGATCCGACAAGCGTCAAAATATTTGTTTTATGATTCTTTTTCATAAGATAAGATGTTGATTTTTTGATTCATCGGCAAAACTTTCGATTGACCGTTATCATTTTGGAAATGACGACTTATGATGATCGGTGATAGTTTGACGCTTTGTAATGGTCGTGCCGAAAAAAAAGGACAAATGAATTTCGGTGATATAATCTATCGCCACTTTAAGTCAAATATTTACTAAACGGTCAAATCATGCGACAAGAATGTTGCATTTTGGCAGGAAATCGGCTAAGATAATGTGTCCATTTGTTGGGGTTATTTTTCCTGCAAATTTTACATAATATCACCATAACTTAATGACCATGTTGTTATGTCGCACGTGATTGTTGCAGAGATAACCGAAAAAATGACGCACGCTAACTGATTTGCTGATTTGAAGTTGTACCATTTCGACCAGGTTGTGGGCGGCTATGTCACCTGTTTTTTCAATCATCCTGACAGTTCTCGGAAGAGTTTTTCGTTTGCGTTACGGCTCAAGCGAACATGCCTTGAATTTCGTTCGAATATATGATAAAACTGGAGATAAACCGAAATCCACGGACTGTACGAGAAATAGTCAACCTCCGGAATATTCTGCACGTACGAGAAGCCGCTTTCCCGCGGACTTTTTTATCACCTCTTTTTTCGTTCGGGCGATGTTTTGCCATGCAAAGCGCCCGAACGGAGCGGGGTTATATCCGCGACAGGATCATCTGAGAAACTTCTCGGCAAATTCGCCATATCCCGTTTTTGATTTGTTTCGGCATGTTCACGCGGGGCTCGTTTCCCGTCGTGTGGAGGCATCCTGTCCGAATCGAACGCGATTCTTCAAGCCGAATCCTCATTCTCCGGCTTGCGTGACTTTTTTCGCGTTGTTATCTCGTCCTTTCGCCGCAAACCCTTTGCCAAGCTGAAACCGACAATCATCGTTCGACACGACGGGGTGGCCTGAGATACAAGGGTCAGCGCGTGAATTCGTTTTTTATCAACCGTTGGATTCTGTTCGCCCAGGCACAGGATGACGGAGTGACTTTGTCGCCGTGGGAATGGATGCTGCAAAATCTTGCCGCTTTCGTCATCGGGGCGACGATCGGCTCTCTTGTCACCTTTTTAATCATCGCGCTGTATCACCGCGCCCGCAAAAAAGACGCGGAATCGCTGGCAAAGGAAATTCTGGAACGCGCCGAACTGGACGCCGAAAGCAAACGTCGCGAAGCGGAAATCGAGATGAAGGAGGAAGTGATCCGCCTCAAGGACACGGCCGAACAGGAGTTCCGCCAGACCCGGCAGGAATTGTACGAGCGGGAACGCAGCCTCGACAAACGGCAGGACACCGTCGAAAAACAGGCCGACGACCTGCGGAAACAGGAAAAGTTGGTCGAATCCTCGCAACGCCGGCTCACGGAAAAAACCGAGGAACGCAACCGTCGCGTCGAGGAATTGAAGAAAATGATCGATTCGGAACGCGTGAAATTACACGAAATTTCCGGTCTTTCCCGTGACGAGGCGCGGGACCGCCTCCTCCGCGCGCTCGAAAAGGAACTCAAAGACGAAACCGGATCGATGGTTTTGCGCTACGAAAAAATGGCCCAGGAACGTTGCGAGCAGGTGGCCAGGGAAAAGGTGCTGCTTTCGATCCAGCGATACGCCGCGGCGCACACCGCCGAATCGACGACCAGCACGGTCGACATTCCCACAGACGACATGAAAGGCCGCGTCATCGGTCGCGAAGGCCGCAATATCCGCGCCTTTGAAAAAGCGACCGGCGTCGACGTCATCATCGACGACACGCCGGGGGTCGTCATCGTCAGCGCCTTCGACGCGATCCGCCGCGAAGTGGCACGCATCGCCCTGACCCGGCTCATCGCCGATGGTCGCATTCACCCGTCCCGCATTGAGGAAATCGTCCGCGAAACTGACAGCGAAATCCAGAACTTCATCCAGAAAACCGGCGTCGAAGCCTGCGACGAGGTCGACATTCACGGCCTGAACGAACGCATCGTCAACTATCTGGGGCGGCTGCATTACCGGACCAGCTACAGCCAGAACGTGCTGCGACATTCGGTCGAAGTGGCCTTTCTTTCCGGGATGATCGCCGCCGAACTGGGGCTCGATCAGCAACTGGCCCGGCGTTGCGGGCTGCTGCACGACATCGGCAAGGCGGCCGACCACGAAATGGAAGGCGGCCACCCGAAAATCGGGGCCGACCTGCTCAAGCGTTACGGCGAACCCTTCGAAGTGTGGCAGGCGGCGCTCGGTCACCATGACGACCCGAAAATCGAAAACCCCTACACCGTGATCGTCGCCGCCGCCGATGCGTGCAGCGCCTCCCGGCCCGGGGCCCGTCGCGAAACGCTCGAACATTACATCAAGCGGATGGAAGACCTTGAGGCGATCGCGCTGGAATTCGAAGGCGTCGACCAGGCTTACGCCGTGCAGGCGGGCCGCGAAATGCGGGTCCTGGTTTCCTCGACGCAGACGACGGACGAAACGGCGGCTCAAATTTGCCGGAATATCGTCAACGCCTTGAAGGAACGCCTCCAGTTCCCCGGCGAGATCAAAGTGACCGTCATCCGCGAAACCCGCACCACGGAAGTGGCGAAATAAGTTTTCGCCGAAAAAAACAGGGCGGTCACGCCGTGACCACCCTGCCTTCAAACGCCCGTTTATTGCATATCCCTTACGCCGACACTGCGCTCAGTTCGTCGTTGATGGCGGCGATCACCTGTTCGGCGGTCGCGTGCGTGATGACCTTTTCGCCGACCGAAACCGTGGGGCCCTTGTCGCACTGTTCGAAGCAAAATGTCGCTTCGACCTGCACGAGATGCATCAAATTGCTGTCTTCGACGTAGTCGACGATCTGCTTGAGCAGGGCCTGGCTGCCGCGGATGAAGCAGCTTGTCCCGACACAGACCGAAACGTTCAGCCGCGGCGTCGTCCCGGCGTCGTCGAGCACCGGCATGATCAGCCCGCTGATGCGGCGCTTCGTGCGATAGTCGGTGTGCAGCATTTCGTGGGCCGTGTGCCCGCCGATTTCGCCGAGATATTTTTCGTAGGTTTCCAGCAGCAGGTGGTTGTCCTGCGATTTGTGCAGTTGCAGCATCTTGTCGCTGCTGTAAAGCCCTTGGGCGCGTTTGGCCCGGGTTTCCCACGAATAGCAGACCGGCTGGCCCGCGCCGCCGATGCAGCCGCCGGGACATGCCATGACCTCGACGAGGTCGAAATCGCACTTGCCTTCGCGAATCATGTCGCAAATCTTGCGCGCGTTGCCCAACCCGAAGACGACGGCCAGTTTCAGTTTCGTGCCGTCGATGTTGAATTCCGCGACACGCGTTTCCTCGAAACCGCGCACCTCCTTGAACTCGACGGCGTCGAGTTTGACGCCCTTCAGCTCCTCGACGGCGTTGCGCAACACGGCTTCGGTCACGCCGCCGCTGGCCCCGAACAGCACGCCGGCGCCCGACTTGAAGCCGAAGGGCATGTCGAGCGATTGCGGTTGCAAGTTGTTGAAATTGATGCCCGCCGCTTCGATCATGCGGCCGAGTTCCTGTGTCGTGAGCACGTAATCAACGTCGGGTTGGCCGTCGGAATAAAATTTTTCCTGTTTGCACTCGTATTTTTTCGCCGTGCAGGGCATGATCGACACGCAAACGATGTTTTTCTTCGCGGCCACATTCGTTTCGTCAAGCACCTTCTTGATGACCGGGCCGAACATCTGTTGCGGCGAACGGCAGGACGAAAGATTCGGCAGCAGGTCCGGGTAAAACTGCTCGGCGAATTTGACCCAGGCCGGGCAGCAGGACGTGAATTGCGGGAGTTTTTCGCCCTTCTTTTTGCGTTCGATGAATTCGTGCGACTCTTCGAGCACGGTCATATCGGCGGCGAAACTCGTGTCGTAAACCTGGTCGAATCCGATGGCGCGGAGCGCCGCGGCGATGCGGCCCATTTCGACCGAGCCGGGCTCACCGCCGAACAGTTCGCCGAGCGCGACGCGGACCGCCGGGGCGATTTGCACGACGACGACTTTTTCCGGGTCGTTGATTTCGTGCCAGACGGCGTCGACGTCGTCGCGCGGGGTCAGAGCCCCGACCGGGCAGACGGCCGAACACAGTCCGCAATTGACGCATTCGACGTCGGCCAGGTCCTTGTTGAACGGCGGCACGACGCAGGCATGGGCCCCGCGACCGGAAAAGCCGATCGCCCCGATGCTCTGGATTTCCTCGCAGGCCCGCACGCAGTCGCCGCAAAGGATGCACTTGTTCGGATCGCGAACCAGCGAGAGGCTCGACCGGTCGACCGGCTTCGGCTCGAAACGCCGTTTGAACCGCACGTTGTCGACGCCGAACTGTTTGGCCAGCGTCTGCAATTTGCAATTCGTGTTCCGCGGGCAAAGGGCGCAGTTCTGATCGTGGTCGGCCAGCATAAGCTCGATCGCGATGCGCCGCATTTCGCGGATTTCTTCGGTGTGCGTCTTGATGACCAGTCCCTGTTCCGGCGGGATGGAACACGAAGCCTGGATGCCGCGGCCTTCGATGTCGACGAGGCAAAGCCGGCACGCGCCGTAAATGCTCAATTCCGAATGGTAGCAAAACGTCGGAATTTCGATCCCCGCCTTGCGGGCGACTTCGAGGATGTTGCGTTCCCCCTCGATCGGGACGACCACGCCGTTGATGGTCATTGTGTTGGTGTTTTCGATCATGATTATACCTCTTAACTATTATCGCGTTCTCAAAGAGCCGGGAGTGAAGCCGGTACTCCGGCGTAACTTCCGGACTGTTTCCCTTCATTCCTGTCCGGACGTTTCGCTGCGCTACACATCCGGCTCTTTGGATTTTATATGTTATATTAACGTAATTTCCGAACTCACATTCCCACGATCGCGCCGAACTTGCAGGTCTGCACGCAAACGCCGCATTTGATGCACAGGTCCTGGTTGATCTTGTGCGGCTGTTTGCGTTCGCCGGTGATGGCGTTGACCGGGCATTTTCTCGCACAGGCCGTGCAGCCGACGCATTTGTCGGGCAGAATTTCGATGCTTCGCAGGGCGGCGCACTGGCCGGTGGGGCAGCGTTTGTTGAAAACGTGCGATTCGATTTCGGCCCGGAAGTTGTTCAGCACCGACAGCACGGGATTCGGGGCCGTCTTGCCGAGGGCGCAGAGCGAACCTTTTCCGACCGTGCGTGCGACCTGGTCGAGAATCTTGAGCGTTTCGGCGGTGCCTTCCCCGGCGATGATGTCGTCGAGCAACCCGAGCATCTGTTTGGTGCCCTCGCGGCAGAGCAGGCATTTTCCGCAGGATTCGTTCTGTGTGAACTGCATGAAAAAGCGGGCCATCTGCACCATGCAGGTGTTCTTGTTCATGACGACCAGTCCGCCCGAGCCGACCATGGCGCCGACTGTTTTGAGCGAGTCGAAGTCGAGCGGCAAATCAAGGTGTTTTTCGGTCAGGCAGCCGCCCGAGGGGCCGCCGATTTGCACCGCCTTGAAGGCCGTGTTCGACACGTTGCCGTCGCCGTCGAGGACGCCGCCGCCGATGTCGAAAATGATTTCCCGGAGCGTCGTCCCGAACGGCACTTCGATCAGGCCCGTGTTGACCACGTGGCCGGTCAGGGCGAAGGTCTTCGTACCCGGCGAGCCGGTGGTCCCGATTTTGCGGTATTCCTGAGCTCCTTCCCGCATGATGATCGGCACGAAGGCAAGCGTTTCGACGTTATTGATGCAGGTCGGCTTGCCCCACAGCCCCTTCTGCGCGGGGAATGGCGGCTTGGGCATCGGCATCCCGCGTTTGCCTTCGATGGATGCCATGAGCGCGGTTTCTTCGCCGCAGACGAAGGCCCCGGCCCCTTCCATGACGTGCAGCCGGAACGACTTGCCCGTACCGAACACGTCGTCGCCGATGATGCCGAATTCCTCGGCCTCTTCGACGGCGCGTCGCACGCGCTGCACGGCCAGCGGATATTCGAGCCGGACGTAAATGTAGCCTTCGTCGGCGCCGATCGCGCGGGCGGCGATCATCATGCCTTCGATGATCGTGTGCGGGTTCCCCTCCATGACGGAGCGGTCCATGAAGGCGCCGGGGTCGCCTTCGTCGGCGTTGCAGATGATGTATTTCTTCTCGCTTTTTTCCTTGAGGGTGAACTGCCATTTCAGGCCGGTGGGAAATCCGCCGCCCCCGCGACCGCGAAGGCCGGACACCTTGATCTCTTCGCAGATCGTTTCCGGCGTCATTTCGAGCCATGCCCGCCGGGCGGCTTCATAACCGTCGTTGGCCACGTACTCGCGAAAATCCTCCGGATCGAACATGCCGCAGGGCTTGAGCACCTTTCGCGTCTGGGCGTGATAAAACTGGATTTCGTCCTGGCCCTTGCATTTTTTGTCGTTCCGCGAATGATCGACGTACAGGAGCCGCTCGACGATACCGCCTTTTTTCAGCGTGGTTTCGACGATTTCGTCGATGTCGCCGGGGCGGACTTTTGTGTAAAGCACATGCTCGGGGTACACGGTCAGGAGCGGGCCCATCTGGCAAAAGCCCTGGCAACCGCTTTTCGAGACGTGAATGAACTCTCCGTGCGTCGCGTCCTCGAAATCCAATTCGAGTTGCACGTCAAGCCCTTCGGCTTCGATGCGGCTTTTGAGGGCCTGCATGACGTCGAGCGAGCCGTTGGCCACGCAGCCGGTGCCGGCGCAGATGACGATGCGTTTCTTTCGTTTTTCGGTCGCCTTTTCGTAGGATTTGGCGTAGGCGGCCAACTTTTCCTTTGCGTTGCTGATCGTATTCGACATGTTCATTCTCCCTTTATTTCCGGCCGTTTTCTTCTTCGATGATTTTTTCCACGAGCGCGACGGCCTCTTCGGGCGAGACGTTGCCGTGCACTTTTTCGTCGATGACCAGCACCGGGGCCAGTCCGCAGGCGCCCAGGCAGGACACCGTTTCAACGGTCAGGAGCATGTCGTCGGTCGTCTGTTTCGCCGGGGAAAGTTTCAGCCGCTCGTACAAGGCGTTGAGAATCGCCGTCGACCCCCGGACGTGACAGGCGGTGCCGTCACAAAGTTTGACCATGTGCTTGCCTTTCGGTTGCAGCGTGAAGTGCGCGTAAAACGTCGCCACGCCGTACACATGCGATGGCGGCGTCGCAAGCGAGGTGGCGATGAACGTCAGGACCTCTTCCGGCAGGTAGCGGTAAAAATCCTGCACCTGCTGCAGAATCGGGATCAGTCTGGCGGGATCATAATTGTTCTTTTCAAGAATCTCGCAGACCTTGTCAAATTTTCGCGGGGTGGTCAGCACACCGGGCTGTGCATTCATGGGATACACTCCTCAATGAAAAACAAAAGGGTTGATGAAAACGAAAATATTATATTGAAACGCCATGAAAAATTCGTTCAGGCGACATGATGTTCTCTTAAATGATCAAAATTCATAACTTTGGAAAATCTTCCCGTCGAACATCATACTTACTGGGAAGGTTTCCTCAATGCACTCTGTCAATGACAATATATATAAAATTTTATCGATATTTTATTCTTTTTTTGAATAGTGGCAAGACAGGGGCGGCAAGGTATGGCCGGGATTATTGTTATAAAAATAAAACATTTGTTTCCCAGTACTAAAACAATTATCACAAGATGCTTTTTTCGATCAATACGAAAGAAGTTGCCACAAAACAACTTTTTTAAATCCTGCTTGCGGGAAATTTGTTTTTTTCGTAACATTTCATCCAAAGAACTGTAAAAAATTGATCTTTGCATGCAAATGGTTTAGGATTAGTAATGATTTATAGTCAACCACCATTCGCAAGCACGGGATAACCAACAGGAACACAAACATGCCATTATTCGACGGAATGCTTTTCGCCCAGGCATCGAACGCATTGGGGATTTGGGATTTGGGGACGCTCATTGCGTATTTCGCGGTGCTGCTCGGCGTGGCGTGGTGGGTCGTATCGCAGAAAAACGATTCCTCGCAGGATTATTTTCTCGCCGGTCGCAAAGCGGGCTGGATCGTCATCGGGGCGTCGCTGTTCGCCTCGAATATCGGCTCCGAACACCTCGTCGGACTCGCCGGCACCGGGGCCAGCGACGGCATGGCGATGGCCCACTACGAATTGCACGCCTGGTGCCTGCTCGTGCTCGGCTGGGTCATGGTACCGTTTTACGAGCGCAGTTGCGTTTACACGATGCCCGAATTTCTCGAACGCCGCTATTCGTCCTCCGCGCGATGGTTTTTGTCCGTCGTCAGTTTGATCGCCTACGTGTTCACGAAAATTTCGGTCACGCTCTATGCCGGCGGAGTTGTCTTTGGCGCGATATTCCCTGAGCAACTCATTCCCCATGTCAGCAATTTCTGGGTCGGGGCCGTCGGCATGGTGCTCGTCACCGGACTTTACACGATTCTCGGCGGGCTACGCGCCGTGCTTTACACCGAGCTTATGCAAACCGCCGTGTTGCTGGGCGGGACGGCCTGCGTGCTTTTTGTCGGACTCTGGCAGGTCGGTGGATGGCAAACACTCAAGGAAACCGTGCAAGACACCGACAAAATCGCGGGCTACAAGGTTTATGATTTCAATCAAAAGGACCCCGTGACTGGCAAATATAAAATTCTCAAGGACAAGGAAGGGCGTGAAGTCATTTTGAAACTTCCCAAAACGACCGAACGAACGGATCACTATATCGGTGCATTTGAGTTGACGCGAGAAGAATATGAAAAAGCCGGATTTGCCGATCCCTACCCGTCCCTTCCCGGAACTTATGAATTTGGCTTGAGCATGGGAATAAACCCCTGGGAGGAGGCCCGGAAAAGACAGACCATTGAAAAAGCCGATCACTTCAATCTCTGGAAACCGAACTCGCATCCGCAATTTCCGTGGTTCGGGCTTTTGTTCGGGGCGCCGATCGTCGGGCTTTGGTATTGGTGCACCGACCAATACATCGTGCAGCGCACGCTTGCGGCGAAAAATCAGCGGGAAGCCCGTCGCGGCACGATTTTCGGGGCCTACCTGAAATTGACGCCGGTGTTCCTGTTCATCGTGCCGGGCATGATCGCCTACGGGCTGGCCGTGCAGGGAAAAATCGGACCGGAAGTGCTTTACGAACCGAATCAGGCGTTCCCGATTCTCGTCAAGGAAGTGCTGCCCGTCGGGCTCAAGGGGCTGGTCGTCGGCGGACTGCTCGCGGCGCTCATGAGTTCGCTTGCGTCGGTGTTCAATTCCTGTTCGACGCTTTTCACGATGGATATTTACACGAAATTCCGCCCGAACGCTTCGGAAAAACACCTCGTCTGGATCGGTCGCGTGGCCACGGCGGTCATGGTGCTGCTCGGGCTGGCCTGGATTCCGGTCATCGGTTACATGCCGGGCACGCTCTACGGTTATTTGCAAAGCGTGCAAACCTATATCGCGCCGTCGATCGCGGCGGTGTTTTTCCTCGGTATTTTTTCGGGACGGATCAACACCTACGGCTGCATGACCGGCCTGATCACGGGATTCGTGCTCGGCATGACACGGCTTGCGCTGGAAATCGTGCATAACGCCAACCTTGCCCCGGGGCTTTTCCCCCAAGGCGGATTTTTGGAAATGTTCGCGACGACGAGTTTCACCTTTATCGGCCTGTACCTGACGGTGATCAGCGTCCTGGTGATCGTGGTGGTCAGTCTCATGACGCCGAAACCGAGACCGGAACAATTGCAGGGCATCACTTACGGCACCTCGACGCCGGACCAGCGCCGCGAAACCCGCGAAAGCTGGACCGCGCTCGACGTCGTGCTGACCTGCGGTCTGATCGCCGCGATTCTCGGCATTTATATTTATTTCACGGGCTGAGGCTTTCACCGGTCAATGATTCGCAAAAAATAACATATATCACTGAACGCCATTCATCATCACAACACGGAGGGACACACATGGCTAAAAAGATAAAAAAATTCAAATTTTCACTCGATAAAAAAGCGAAGCAACTGTTCGGGGTGCTCGGCGGCGTCATTTTGGTGCTGGCGGTCGTGGCGGCCAAATGGTTGGGGTTGCCGGTTGATTTTCTTTTTGAAAACGACAAACCGCAGCCCGCGGCGACATCGCAAACGCAGGCCGCGTTGCCCGAGGGGACGTATGACGTCGAGCATTGTGTCGACGGCGACACGCTGAAACTGGCCAACGGAACGCGAATCCGGCTGATCGGCGCGGACACGCCCGAAACGGTCAAGCCGAACACGCCCGTGCAGCCGTTCGGGCCGGAAGCGTCGCAGTTTACGAAAGAGGCCGTCGCCCGGAACGGGAACAAGGTCCGCATCACCTACGACGGCACGCAAATCGACAAATACGGCCGCACGCTGGCCATGGTCTGGCTGGGCGACACGCTGCTCAACGAACAGCTCATCCGCGTCGGTCTGGCCCGGGCGCAGTTGCAATACAGTTATTCCCGCGAGATGAAAGACCGGTTCCAGGCCGCCGAAGACCTCGCCAAACGGGAAAAACGCGGCATCTGGTCGCAGTGAAGTTAAGGCAGGGCGTTTCCGGCTGCCATTCCTGCTGGTTGGGTTGTCGTAAAATCATATATTTTCACTGTTCCATCAACGTTTTGGAGGACAATGTAATGAAAAATTTGTTTTGTTTTTGTGCGGCCTTGTTGATTGCGGGTTTCTGCGCCGCTTCATGTCATTCGGCGGAAGACGAAAAACTCTCGCAAGAGAATCAGGCCATTGTCAAGGAAAAAAGGGAAAAAATCATGGCGGAAATCGAAACGCTCAAAGATCATCCCTGGGCCGGAAGATACTATCAAGGCGATGGGTTGGGGGCGAACCTGTCATTGGTGATCGCTCCCGAATCCGGGTTGACTTTTACCTGGTATGGCTGCATGGGGCTTTATGACCAGAATTACGGCAAGGTGATCCGGGACGGGGATCGTGTCAAATTGGAGCTTGCCCTGGAAAATAATGGAATAGGTTTTTCTTGCCCGGCGTTCGAATTCACGCCGATTCGTTGGGGGGAACGGGTTTACCTGATTTCGCCAGATGAAATCATCGATTTTTGCAACGCCATCAATTCCCGCAGTGAGCCACGCAAAGGTCCACATGGTTTTTTCTTTCTTCACGATGACGATTGGGAAAAAGAAGTCGCAGGTCCCCCCGAACTTTCCGGGCAATACCTGCAGTATCTTCTCGAAAATCCCGTTGATGCCGCGATCACTTCTGTTCTCAAAACGGAACCGAGTCCCGTATACAACAATCGCACGAAAATAACGGTTCTCATTGACAAAGGGAAAAATGACGGACTTCTCCCCGGAATGAAGTTGCACGTGACGAAACCCGAGATGATCTTTGATGAAGTGGTTTTGACCAAAATCGAAGAAACACAGTCGGAAGGCGTTTTCGACTATTCGGAAAAATCACCGGAAATCGGTTGGAAAGTTTCGACATGTCCAAGCTGGAGACGCAATGATCGCCCCGCTCCTCCCCCTTCTCGCGAACCGTCCCGTGAAGCCGGTTCGCGGGTCGGGCGATTTTTTCACGTGATACGCAAAAAATGACAGCCTGGAGCGCATCGTACGAGCCGTGATTTGCGATCACGGAAATGCCATCACAGAAATTTCCGCTGTTCGGGCGGGAGTTGGGCGCGGATGATTTCGCAGAGTTTGAGCATGGTGTCGACGGAAAGCGTTTCGGCCCGGGTTTGGTCGTTGAAATTCATCTGCGTCATGATGGCGTCGACCGCGGGCTTGTCCAGCTTGTCCTTGAGCATCGAAACGAGTTCCGAGCGGAGAAATTTCCGGCGGTGGAAGAAAACCGCGCGGCTGAATTCATGGAAAAATTCG
>JAVBQX010000247.1:0-3876 GCA_031548645.1 Thermoguttaceae bacterium | reverse complement strand
AATCTCTTCGAGAAAATCGTGCCGAGCCAGCGTGTCGAGCCCCGAGGCCGGTTCGTCGAGGATGAGCAGTTCGGCGTTTTGCGCCATGGCCAAAATGATGCACATCGCGCGGCGCTGGCCCTTGGAATAGTCGGCGTACTGCTTTTTGCCTTCGAGCCGGAATCGTTTTTCGAGATGCCCGACCAGCTTGGCGTTCCAGTTCGGGTACAGCTTTTCGCAGAACGCCGCGGCGTCGGCCAGCGTCATCCAGTTCGGAAGCTGCATGTTTTCCGAGATGTAGGCGACGCGACGACGCAGGTTTTCGTCTTGTTTTGCCGGGACTTCGCCGAGTACCCGCACCTCGCCGCGGTCGGGCAGCAGGTGCGAGACCATCATGCGGATGGCCGTCGTCTTGCCCGCCCCGTTCGCGCCGAGCAGTCCGAACACGGAACCTTCCGGCACGGCGAACGAAAGCCCGTCGACGGCGACGGTCCGGTCGGCCCCGAAACCGAACGAACGCGTGACCCCGTTGAATTCAATTGCATAAGTCATGATTCGCCTCCCGTCCGTTGAAGTTCCTTGTGCTGTATGTCGAGAATGTCCCGAATGTCCGTGTACGCGAGGCCGAAACGCAAGCCCTCGACGAGATACGACATGGCCTGTCGTGAGAGCGTTTCCTTGATGTAATCGGCCGAGAAGGGGCACGGGCCTTCGGCGACGTATACGCCCAGCCCGGGCCGCTGGATGACCACGCCTTCCTTCGCCAGTTGCGCGAACACGCGACTGGTCGTCGTCGGGTTGAGCTTCAAATCCCGGGCCAGTTGCCGGACCGAAGGCAGTTTTTCGCCCGCCTTGAGCGAATTCGTCACAATCAGCCGCTTGATCTGCAACACCACCTGCTGCGTCAACGGCTCGCTGCTGTGATAATCGAGTGAGATTCGCATTCCTGCACCATCCGTTTCAAAAAAAGGTTCCTGGTGTCTTGCTGTATGACATTGTATCGTACAGCAGCGCGAAAATCAAGAGCGATTTTCGAAAAAATTATTTGATAATCGCAGCGTGAAAAACTCGAAATTTCATTTTGCACAAAGATCGCCGGAAAATTTCCCCTTTTCGCCGCAGTGGGGTTTTGTTACAATCCCGCGATTTTACATCCGGTCGAGGGCACCAGTGCGACCGTTGCACCATAAGAATTGCTGATTTTATGATTTTTTTGCGGCATATTACCCATTTTATTAATAAATCACCTTCCCGACGGCAATGCGTTGAGGGATTGGTCGGTTTCCTGCTGCTTGTATTGACGATAACCGGTTGCGGCACAACGAAATGGAGCGATACGAGCCGGACCGCCACCGAACAGTTGCTGCTGACCAACGCGATGGATCGCGCCGTGGGACAGTTTAATTTTTCGGCCTTGTACAATAAAACCGTCCTGATCGACAGCAAGGCCATTGATACGGCCACGGACAGCAAATATTTAATCAGTGCGGTGCGGCAACACCTGTTGGCATGCGGCGCCAAAGTCGTTGATAAAGAAGAGGATGCGGATTATTGCGTCGAACTCCGCGCCGGGGCGGTCGGGACGGATCGCAACGATTTGATGGTCGGTGTGCCTTCCTTTACCGTTCCGACCGGCTGGGCCTCGGACTATTTGTCGGGCACAACTTCCGTTCCGGAAATCGCCATCTACAAAAAGACGGAACAGCGGGCCGTGGTTAAGGTTGCGGCTTTCGTTTACAATCGCAAAACCAACTCACCGCTCTGGCAATCGGGCAATATTCAAACGGAAAGTCGTGTCCGTGCCAAATGGGTCTTCGGTGCCGGGCCGTTCTCGCGGGGTGATATCTGCCAGGGCACGGAGCTGGCCGGGGCACAGCTCAACCCCACCATCACTCAGATCATTGACTTGGATGCGGCGACCTCGGGCCCCAAAGCTCCGGCGCCGTCGGTGACATTGCCGATTTTTTACACGGAACACGACGAAAAAGAACCGGCTCCGGAAATCCCGAAACCATCGCTGGCTCCGCTGACTTCGATACCTGTCTCGGAGACCAAGCCGGAGGGCGATTCCGACAAGCCGGAAGAGTTGCTTGCGGCCAACGAAAAGGGCGAAACACCGGCGGAAACTCCCCCGGCAGGAGAGCCGGCACCTGCCGCCGCGACGCTCGCGATGGTCTATCCGCCGACGTACCAGCCGCAGCAGGAAAGCATGGCGGGTTACGCGATGACGAACGTGGCGGCAAATTCCCAAACGACACCGCTTCAAGCAGCGCCAGTTTTCATGACGCCGGAATCGCCGTCGGTTCAAGGTTTCGCACAATACGGCGCTGCATCGGCCAATTCCATCTCGCCCTACATTTACCAAACGGCGTCCGTTCCGCCCTTGTATCAAAACGCCCCGCAGACGGCACAAAACCCCTCCGGTGCCACGCAGCCGACTGCCGGAAACAATGCCTACGTGCCCAGCTCGACGGCATTGCCCTGGCAGAGTTCGGATTCGGTCGCGACGACGCAACTTGCGCCTGGCTTTGGCAGCTATCTTCGCTGATTCGCGCCGAACTCCGTTCGGCGGCTGAATTCAACGCTCAAATAAAAAATACAACGGCAAAAACAAAGCCGTATCTTGCATTTTGTCTTCGAATTTGTAAAAATCACGATTTGTGTCGCATCACACAAGTTTGTTGAAATCATTTGAAGAGAAATCGGGAGCGCGAATCATGTCGGTATTTCTGGGCATAGACGTGGGGACATCGGGAACCAAGGTTTTGGCGATCAACGAAAGCGGGAAGATTCTCGGGAGCGTTCTCGAAACCTATCCCTGCTACACTCCGCGGCCGCATTGGAGCGAGCAGGACCCGGAAGACTGGTGGGCGGCGACGGTCAAAGGCGTGCGTACCTTGTTGCGGAAAATCAAAATCAAAGGCACCGACATCAAGGCGATCGGGCTTTCGGGCCAAATGCACGGCTCGGTCTTTCTCGACAAAAAAGACGCCGTCGTGCGTCGGGCATTGCTTTGGAACGATCAACGCACGGTTGCCGAATGCGCCGAAATCGAAAAAGCGGCCGGCGGTCGCGAAAAATTGATTCAAATGGTCGCCAACCCGGCGTTGACCGGTTTTACGGCCCCGAAAATTTTGTGGCTCCGCAACAAGGAACCGAAACATTTCGCGAAAACGACCAAGGTGCTGTTGCCGAAGGATTTCATCCGGCTGCGTCTGACCGGCGAATACGCGACGGAAGTGAGCGACGCAAGCGGCATGTTGTTGCTCGACGTGGCGAAACGTTGCTGGTCGAAAGAACTGCTCGCGGCCTTGCAACTGGACGAAAGCCTGCTCGGCACCTGTTACGAATCGGAGGACGTGACCGGAAAACTGACGCCGGAAGTCGCCAAACAACTCGGCCTTTCGACCGATTGCGTCGTGGTCGGCGGGGCGGGCGATTGTGCGGCGGGGGCGGTCGGAAACGGGATCGTCGGCACCGGCGTGCTCTCGACGTCGATCGGAACGTCCGGCGTCATGTTCGTGCACAGCGACGACATCAAATTCGATCCGCTCGGCCGAATCCACACCTTCTGTCACGCCGTGCGCGGTAAATGGCACATGATGGGGGTCAATCTTTCCTCCGGCGGTTCGCTGCAATGGTTCCGCAACGCGTTGTGCCACGAAATGGTCGAAGCGGCGAAGAAAAAAGGGAAGGACGTGTACGATCTCATGTCGAAAGAGGCCACCGCGGCCACCGTCGGGAGCCAGGGGCTGTTCTTTTTGCCATATCTTTCCGGCGAACGCACTCCGCACGCCGATCCGGACGCACGCGGCTGTTTCGTCGGCTTGACGTTGGCCCACCATCGCGGCGACATGATCCGCGCGATCATGGAGGGGGTCACCTATTCGATGCGGG